>NZ_LT629783.1:1800000-2100000 GCF_900105835.1 Pseudomonas fragi | reverse complement strand
TGACTCGCTGGCAGTGGATGACGAACAAACCTGCGAAACCATCGCTCAGGTGTTTGCTGAAACCGGCGAAGTCCTCGATCCGCACACGGCCATCGGTGTGCATGCAGCGCGTGAATGCCGTCGCAGCCTGGATATTCCGATGGTGATCCTGGGCACGGCGCACCCGGTGAAGTTCCCGGATGCGGTTGAAAAAGCTGGCGTAGGTAAAGCGCTGGAGCTGCCGTCACACCTTTCTGACTTGTTTGAGCGAGAAGAGCGCTACACCGTGTTGGCCAATGACCTCAAGGCTGTACAAGCCTTTGTCAGCCAGCATGGCAACCGTGGCAAGCCGCTCTGAAGGCATTTGTCTTACGCGTTTTGAAGCCCGTCATCTGACGGGCTTTTTTATTGGTGCATGGCAAACTCGCCTGGTTTTCGCCCCTCGTATGCTGGCGAATACCCGGTCAAGGATGCTGTCATGTCATGTATTCACCAGGCATTTCAAACATGGATGCGCATAGTGCTGGCTATGGGCATGTTCAGTCTTGCCCAGCCGGTCATCGGCGAACCGGGCATACCCTTCAGGCTTTCGAGCAGCGCTGTCGAGCCCGTGCCAATGCAGCTGGACGCCGCCGACCGGCAATGGCTGGCCAGCCAGGGCACCTTGCGGATCGGTATCGCCACCGTTGATTACGAACCTGTCGACATCATCACCGACCGCAACAACTACCAAGGCCTGAGTGCCGATTACTTGAGCATCCTGCGCGACAAGCTGGGGGTGCCCGTTGAGGTCCTGGGCTACAGGACGCGGGAGCAGGCGGTTGCCCGGCTACTGGCCGGCGAAGTCGATATCCTGACCAGCGCCAGCGGATTCGAGCGTGGTATCGAAGGCGTTGTTCTGTCCCAGGAGTACATGGCCGACCGCCTGGTTGTGGTTTGCCGTACCGATGATGAAGGGCCGGTCGGCAACTGGGTCGGCAAAAAAATCGGCTTTATGGCCGGATACGTCGATTTTCATACAGCCCAGGCGTTTTACCCGAGCAGTGAGATCGTCATCATTGCCGATCTGCACAATGCAATGGACGCGCTGACCGAGGGCGATATCGATGCCTTTATCGGCAATGAACTGATCGTGCAGTCATTCAAAAGCTTTCGTCCGCACTCGGGGCTGCGCATTGTCGGTGACAGTGCCTTGCCCGCATTCGGCTTTGCTTTTGCCACGCGTCATTCCAGCTCCAGGCTGGCGTCACTGATCGATCGCGCACTTGAAAGCCTCGATGAGCGTGCAACGCGCATGGTGCTTTCGCGCTGGACCAGCGGGCTGGAAGGCAGCATTGCGCAGCAGCGCATCGATCTGCTGCCCACCGAACGGGAGTGGATCCAGCGCAATCCGGTTGTGACCCTGGCCACCCAGCAGTTTCCCCTTTACGGCTTCAGGACCGGCGACGGCCGCTGGGCGGGCCTGAGCATTGACATTCTGGCGCGCATTTCTCGCATGACCGGCCTGCAATTTGTTCATAAAGAGGCGTTTTCAACCGTGCAAATCCTCGACATGCTCAAAAGCGGCGAGGCGCAAATGAACTCAAGCCTCTCCAGAAGCCGTGAGCGCAAGGCCTTCCTGAACTTCACCCACTCATACGGCGGGGCACCCTGGGTGTTTGTAGTGCGCGTCAATGATTCCCGGCTGGGCTCGCTGAGCCAGCTTGCCGGCAAGGTCCTGGTGCTGCCGGCCAGGCATGCCCTTGAAGACTACATTCGGCGTGAATACCCCGCAGTCACCCTGCGTCTGGTTGAGACCTATGCCCAGGCCCGTCACGCGGTGGCCAATGGCGATGCGGATGCGACGATCCAGACCGAAACGCAGGCCTATCTGTATCCGCCGGGGCGGTTGAAAGTCGGGCGCAGTGTTGAAGGGCAATGGGCGGCCGCCACTTTTTCGGTACCAGCCCGCTACCCGGAGCTGTTCAGCATCATGAACAAGGCCCTGGAGGCCATCCCAGTGGCCGATATCCGCGCGCTGCGCACCACATGGCTGGGTGGGGCTGGCCAGCCGCTGATTATCGAGGGTGGCCTGTACCACTCGCCGGGGCTGTGGTGGGCGATTGCGGGCTTGTGCTCGGTCGGGCTTATGTCACTTTTCTACAACGGTTTTTTGCGCAGGCAACTGGGGGCCGGGCGCGAGTACGAGCTGAGCCTCATAGAACAATTGAAGCTCAGCCACCGCTTTCTGGATGGCATCCCCAGCCCGATTTTTGTGGTTGGCCTGGAGGGCCAGTTGATTACCTGTAATCAAAGCTATGAGGAACGCTTGTCGGTCCGCCTGGGGCAAATTTGCGGGTTGAAGGTGACAGAAGTGGATTTGTTTTCCCAGGAGCTGGCCGAAAAATTTCAGCGCGAAATCTTGAACATGATTCAAAGCCGTAAACCGTGCTACCAAAAGCGTTGGGTGGAGTTTAAAACCGGCGGGATGGAAATCTATCAGTGGGCCGCGCCGTTCTACTCGGAAACCGGCCGTATGGAGGGGCTGGTAGGGGGCTGGTTTGACAAGTCAGAAGCCAGGAAATGGGAGTCACGGGGCATTTTAGGCGGTGAAAATCGCTTGTAGCGCATTCCCACGCCAATTGCGGAATTGTCCTATGTTATGCGGCTGTTGAGCCTACTAAGGTTTACCACCTCTGTAACATCAGGTTTATGCCCTGAAGGCCCATGATGCGACCGTTGAAAGTATTGATTCTTGAAGACAACCCATTTCAATTGATGGTGTTGCATCAAATGTTGAATGCATTCCGTATTTTTGACGTGTTGACCGCCGAAAGCGTGGATTCTGCCCGCCATTCGCTGCTCAATCGCGGGGCTATTGATGTGGCTATTTGCGATCTGTACATGGAGGGGCCTTCAGGGCTGCAGCTTATCCGCGAGCTGGCGCTCAAGCGTGATGCCACGGCGTTGATCATCTCGAGTGCGGCTGCGCCCCATGTGATCGAAATGGCGGCCCGCATGGCCCGTCGGCACGGGCTTGAGGTGCTGGGGTGCCTGCCCAAACCGGTGACAGTGGCCGGGTTGGGGCAGTTGCTGGATCTTTATCGACAGTCACACCGGTGTACAGGGGAGAGCGGCACAAATTAATTGCCCGCACGGGGGAACTTCCGCCAGCCTAGGCATGTCAGATTTACTATCAACAGGGGCAAGTTTATTGCTCCGATGCTTGTAGCCTGTTGAGCAGGTCATCATGACCTTGTTAGACCCCGGGCAGCCTCCCCACTGTTCGGGGTTTTTTTATGGCTTTTTTTTGTCAATGCACATCCAGGCTGGACGGGGGCGCTGGGCCCAGTTTGAGCAGAATCGAATTGACGTGGCTGATCACCTCGCGGCCTTCAGGCGTGTCCGTGCAGCCAACGTAGATGGGCTGAAACTCGGGCGCGCCCTGGATCGGGTAAAACATCAGCGCGTCGGGCGACAAGCCTTGCTGGCTGGCCTTGGCCTGGATTTCCGGCCAATAGCCCAGCAGTGCCGGCATGCGGCCGGCTTGCTGCATCTGCAACAGGCTGGCCAGCGGATCGCTGCCGTAATGCATGACAATCTGGCTCGCCGGGCCTCGCGCCAGCTGGTTATCAATCCATACCCCGTAACTGCGTTTGGCAATGACCCCAAGCTTGAGGGTTTGTGCCTTGAGCAGGCCTTGCAGGTCGACCTTGTCGTCATGAATAAAGGGCTGCAGCCGTTGCCGGTCCTCACGCAGAATCGCCATGCCATTGCTGTGCAGCTCGGTAACGGGGTCGGAATAGACAATCGATAGGGCGCGAGCCGGGTTCCAGACCAATGCCGGGTCGCAGGCCAGCGATTGCTCTTCAAGCATCTGCAGGGCCCGTGCGCGGTTTACCTGCATCACAATGTGCTGGTACTGCGGCATGTTGGCGATCAGGTCGGGCATCATTTTGTCGATCACCCCCTGACCCTTTTGCGGGCCATGAAACACGGTCAAGGGCGGCAGGTCGCGCAGCAGCCAGATCAGCGTTGGCGCCGCCTGGCTTGCAGGAACCCAACCCAGCATCAGCGAGGCGATCAGGCCAGCCCAAAGGCTTCGCCGCGTCGAGGGACAAGTCATCGTGCTGATCTCCTTCGCTTGCCAGCAAAAATGGCCAGCACGCCTAGATGGCGCCTGACTGCTTGAGGCTGGCAATTGCCGCGGCGTCGTAACCCAGGCCGCTCAATACCTCGTGATTGTGCTCGCCCAGCTGCGGGCCGACCCAATCCGCCGAGCCCGGGGTATCGGACAGCCTGGGCACGATACCCGGCATCTTGAAGTCCTTGCCGTCCGGCAGTTTGGCCTGCAGAAACATCTCTCGGGCCAGAAATTGCGGGTCGCTGAACATATCTTCTGCCGAAAAAATACGGCTGGCCGGCACCTGTGCCGCAGCCAGTTGTTCAAGCACCGTTGCCAGCGGCAGTGAACCGACCCAGCGGTCAATCACGCCATACAGCTCGTCGCGTCGCGCGTCGCGGCCATCGTTGCTCGCCAGCGCCGGGTCATTGGCCAGGTCGTCACGGCCGATAATCTGCATAAAGCGCTTGAAGATGGCGTCACCGTTGGCGCCGATCTGCACATGCTTGCCGTCCTGGCTGGTGTGGATCGAGGAGGGGGTAATACCCGGCATGATATTGCCGGTACGCTCACGGATAAAACCGAATACATCGAACTCCGGCACCATGCTTTCCATCATGGCAAAAATGGCCTCGTACAGCGCCACGTCTACCACCTGGCCCTGGCCGCCGTTGACCTCGCGATGACGCAAGGCCATCAGTGCGCCAATCACGCCCCACAGCGCGGCAATCGAGTCGCCGATCGAAATGCCCGTGCGCACCGGCGGGCGGTCCTCAAAACCGGTGATATAACGCAGCCCGCCCATGGATTCGCCGACCGCGCCAAACCCCGGCTGGTCTTTCATCGGCCCGGTCTGGCCAAAGCCGGACAGGCGCACCATCACCAGTTTGGGGTTCAGCGCATGCAGCACCTCCCAGCCCAGGCCGAGCTTTTCGAGTACGCCGGGGCGAAAGTTTTCGATGAGGATATCGGCGTCTGCCAGCAGCGCCTTGAGGATGCCCAGGCCATCCGGGTGCTTGAGGTTCAGGGTCAGGGATTTCTTGTTGCGTGCCTGGACAAACCACCACAGCGACGTGCCCTCATACAGCTTGCGCCATTTTCGCAGCGGGTCGCCGCCGTCCGGGGATTCGACCTTGATCACCTGGGCGCCGAACTCGGCGCAAATCCGCGATGCAAAAGGCCCGGCGATCAGGGTGCCCAATTCGACGACTTTAAGGCCCGAAAGGGGTTTGGTGGCGAGCGGCATGTGGAATCCTTGTCCAGGGGGCGAGCGAGTACAGCCTTTTAACATAGCTGGCGGCTGGCAAGAAGCTGGCCGATTCGTTCAATCACGGTGTATCGGTTAGACTTGCCGCCTTTCTCCGTATCAAGAAGCCCGTTCATGGCACAGCCGTCCACGACCTACAAGTTTGAACTCAACCTTACCGATCTCGATCGCGGGGTCTATGAAAGCGTCAAGCAGACCATCGCCCGTCACCCTTCGGAAACTGAAGAACGCATGACCGTGCGCCTTCTGGCCTACGCCTTTTGGTACAACGAGCAGCTGTCTTTTGGTCGTGGTCTGTCTGATGTAGACGAACCAGCCCTGTGGGAAAAAAGCCTGGACGACCGTGTCCTGCACTGGATCGAAGTTGGCCAGCCCGATGCCGACCGCCTGACGTGGTGCTCGCGCCGTACCGAACGCACCAGCCTGCTGGCCTATGGCAGCTTGCGCGTGTGGGAAGGCAAGGTCATTCCGGCGATCAAGAACCTGAAGAACGTCAACATTGCTGCCGTGCCACAAGAGATTCTTGAAGTCCTGGCCAAAGACATGCCCCGGGTTATCAAGTGGGACGTAATGATCAGCGAAGGCACGATTTTCGTGACTGACGACCGCGGCCAGCACGAAGTGCAACTGCAGTGGCTGCAAGGCGAACGCGGCTAAGTTACAACTTTTTTTCTACGCTCAGAGACTCTCCACCTGCTTATGCGCATCGAACCTCGTCCATTGCCTGAAACCCTGCCTTTTCTGGGCGAAATGCCAACCCTGCTGACCCGCCTGTACGCCGCACGCGGTGTGCAGTCCCAAGCTGAACTGGACAAGAGCCTGGCGCGGCTGATTCCGTATCAGCAGCTCAAGGGCATCGATGCTGCAGTGGACTTGCTGGTGGTCGCGCTTGAGCAGCGCCAGCGCATCCTGATCGTCGGCGACTTTGACGCCGACGGCGCCACGGCCAGCGCCGTGGGCATGCTGGGGCTGCGCCTGCTGGGGGCGGCCCATGTCGATTACCTGGTACCTAACCGCTTCGAATATGGCTACGGCCTGACCCCGGAAATCGTCGAAGTCGCGCTGACCCGCACGCCGCAGCTGTTGATCACGGTCGATAACGGAATTTCCAGTATCGAAGGCGTGGCCGCGGCCAAAAAGGCCGGTCTGAGCGTGCTGGTTACCGACCACCACTTGCCGGGCAGCGAGTTGCCGGCCGCAGATGCCATCGTCAACCCCAACCAGCCCGGCTGCGAGTTCCCGAGCAAGGCGCTGGCGGGGGTCGGGGTGATTTTCTATGTGCTGATCGCCTTGCGGGCGCGCTTGAACAGCCTGGGCTGGTACCAGAACAGCAAGGCGCCAAATATCGCCGAGCTGCTGGACCTGGTGGCCCTGGGCAGCGTGGCGGACGTGGTGCCGCTGGATGCCAACAACCGCATCCTCGTTCATCAAGGGCTTGAGCGCATTCGTGCCGGGCGTGCGCGGCCGGGGCTCAAGGCAATTCTGGAGGTGGCCAAGCGTGACCACTCGAAAATCACCTCCACCGACCTGGGTTTTATCCTCGGGCCGCGCCTGAACGCTGCCGGGCGCCTGGACGACATGAGCCTGGGCATCGAATGCCTGCTTACCGATGACGCCAACGCGGCGCGGGAAATGGCTGCGCAACTGGACGAGATGAACCAGGACCGCAAATCCATCGAGCAGGGCATGCAACGTGAAGCGCTGGCCCAGCTCAAGGACCTGACGATCGACAGCATGCCGTTTGGCCTGTGCCTGTTCGATCCCGAGTGGCACCAGGGGGTGATCGGAATTCTGGCTTCGCGGCTCAAGGAACGTTACTTCCGCCCGACTTTTGCCTTTGCCGATGCCGGTGATGGCATGCTCAAGGGCTCCGGGCGCTCGGTGCCGGGCTTTCATATTCGTGATGCGCTGAGTGTGGTGGCGGCACAACATCCGGACTTGATCAGCAAATACGGTGGCCATGCGATGGCGGCTGGCCTGACGTTGCCCGAGGCCAACTTTCCGCTGTTCTGTGAGGCTTTTGATGCCGAAGTGCGACGTCAATTGCGTGAAGAAGACCTGACCGGGCGCATGCTGTCGGATGGCAGCCTGGCGGTTGAAGAGTTTCATCTGGAGCTGGCGCGGGCCCTGCGCAATGCCGGGCCTTGGGGCCAGCACTTTCCCGAGCCGTTGTTTCACGGGGTGTTCCAGCTGGTGGAGCAGCGCATCGTGGGCGAGCGGCATTTGAAAGTGGTGCTCAAGACCGAATGTGGCAGCGTCAAACTCGATGGCATTGCTTTCGGGATCGACCGCGAAGTGTGGCCGAACCCGACCATTCGCTGGGTTGAACTGGCCTACAAACTCGACCTCAACGAGTTTCGCGGCAACGAAACCGTACAGTTGATGATTGCCCATATCGAACCGCGATGATCCGCCAAGCCACTGTGGGAGCGGGCTTGCCCGCGACGGGATCACCGCGGTTGGCCTGACAGACCGCACTGACCCCATCGCGAGCAAGCCCGCTCCCACCAAAACCACCACGACCCGGTGCGATTTGAACCCTCCCTCATCCAGTGTTGTCGACTAGGCTCTTCAGAAGTACTTGGAGCCTGCCCACTGGAATTAGAGGTGACCCATGAGTCTGCTGCTCGAACCCTATACCCTGCGCCAACTGACCCTTCTTAACCGTATTGCGGTCTCGCCAATGTGCCAGTACTCCAGCGTCGACGGGCTGGCTAATGACTGGCACCTGGTCCACCTTGGCAGCCGTGCCGTTGGCGGTGCCGGGCTGATTTTTACCGAAGCTACTGCTGTCACCCCCGAAGGCCGGATTACTGCCCAGGATCTGGGCCTGTGGAACGACGAACAGATTGAACCCCTGCAACGCATCACCCGCTTTATCCGCGCCCAGGGCGCTGTGGCCGGCATCCAGCTGGCCCATGCCGGGCGCAAGGCCAGCACCCACCGCCCCTGGCTGGGCAAGCATGGCAGCGTCAAGGTGGAGGAGGGCGGCTGGGTGCCGGTCGGGCCGTCACCGATAGCCTTCGACCCGCAACACACACCGCCCGCGCAACTGGACGAAAGCCAGATCAAGGACGTTGTCCAGGCTTTCGTGGCGGCTGCCAGGCGGGCACTGGAAGCCGGGTTCTCGGTGGTCGAGGTTCACGCCGCTCACGGTTACTTGCTGCATCAATTTCTTTCGCCGTTGAGCAACCAGCGACGTGACCAATACGGTGGTTCGTTCGAGAATCGAATTCGTCTGGTCCTGGAGGTGACCGAGGCCGTGCGCGGGGTATGGCCGCAGGAGCTGCCGCTGTTTGTGCGGGTGTCGGCCACCGATTGGGTGGAAGACGGCTGGAACCCTGACGAAACCGTCGAGCTGGCGCGCCGTCTCAAGGCATTGGGGGTGGACTTGATCGACGTGTCTTCGGGCGGTACTGCAGCCAATGCCGAGATCCCGGTCGGGCCGGGTTACCAGACCCGCTTTGCCGAGCGCGTGCGCAAGGAGGCCTGCATCGCCACCGGTACAGTGGGCATGATCACCGAACCCGCACAGGCCGAGCATATCCTGCGCACCGGGCAGGCCAACCTGATTCTGCTGGCCCGCGAGCTGTTGCGTGACCCGTATTGGCCGCTGCACGCAGACGATGACCTGGGCGGCAAAAAGGCGACCTGGCCAGCCCAGTATCAGCGTGCAACCCATCGCGACCAACCGATTCATGAGTCCGACCTGCGCGACTGATCCCCTTGCTCTTTACGATAAGCCCGCCTGCTGGCGGGCTTTCTGGCTCCCCCTGACCCTGTTACGAGAGGATGCTTATGAGTTTGCTCGACCAACTGCTTAAATCCGGCCAACAGATGCTGGAGAAAAAAACCGGTACCCAAGGCGGCGCCTCCACTGGTGGCAAAGGTGGCCTGGGAGACCTGCTTGGCTCCGGGGGGCTGGGCGGCATGCTTTCCGGTGCGGGCGGCGGTGCCCTGGCAGCCAGTGCCCTGGGCCTGCTGCTGGGCAACAAGAGTGCGCGAAAATATGGTGGCCAGGCGCTGACCTATGGTGGCCTGGCGGCCTTGGGCGTGCTGGCCTATAAAGCCTACGGCAACTGGCAGGCCAATCAGGGCACGGCACCGCAGACCGAACCGCAGACCATTGACCGCGTCCCGGCACCGCAAGTGGAGCAACACAGCCAGGCAATCCTCAAGGCGCTGGTGGCTGCCGCCAAGGCTGATGGCCATGTGGATGAGCGCGAGCGCCAATTGATCGATGGCGAACTGAACAAGCTCAATGGTGACCCTGCGCTGCGCCAATGGCTGCAAGCGGAGCTGAACAAACCGCTGGACCCCGCCGAAGTCGCCCGTGCTGCCACTACCCCGGAAATCGCGGCCGAAATGTATATCGCCAGCCTTGTTCTGGTGGACGAAGAGCATTTTATGGAGCGCGCCTATCTGGAAGAGCTGGCCAAACAGCTCAAGCTCGACCCGGGCCTGAAGACCGAGCTGGAGGCGCAGGTAAAACAGGCACACGGCTAACCCACTCTGCGGGCGATGTTCCGCGATATAGCTGTTTTAGACGCCCCGAACCGCTACGGTCCGGGGCGTTTTTTATGCTCCCCGGCTTCGATCTACTGCAACTTCCCCGTCATAATCCCCTGCTAGTCTGCCCGCCAGAAATAATTTGTTACGCCTCAACAGGGATTTGCAATGAGCGACAAGAAAGACCCGGACACCCAACTCCCGGCTGACAGCAGCCGCCGTCGCTTCCTCGCCGGTGCTGCCGCACTGGGCGTCGGGGCCGCTACCCTGAGTGCTTGCGGTGCCAGCGAGCAGGGCCGGCCTGTCCAGTCGCAGCCGTTGACACCTGCTGATCTGGACAAAAAACTCCACGAGCAGGTCAAGACCATCGTGGTGATCTATGCCGAGAACCGCAGCTTCAATAATCTGTTTGCCAACTTTCCCGGCGTCGAAAAACCCTTGTCAGCCCTCAAACCTGCCGATTATCAGCAGCGCGACCGTGATGGCAGCTTGTTACAAACCTTGCCACCCGCCTGGGGCGGGGTCGTGCAAGTCGGGCCTCAGACAGTCGATGGGGTGACCTATGCCCCGGGCGAGCAGTACCAGCAGAACCTGCCCAACGCCCCCTTTGCCCTCAAAGGGCCCAATCAGGAAGACTTGCCGCTGAACCTGGTAACCCGCGACCTGTGGCATGTGTTCTATCAGAACCAGATGCAGATCAACGATGGCAAAAATGACCAGTTCGTCGCCTGGGGTGACTCGGGTGGCCTGCCGATGGGTTACTACGGCCAGTCGCAGTACTCGCTGCGCCTGTGGGACGTGGCCCGGGAATTCGTGTTGTGTGACAACTTCTTCCAGGGCGCTTTCGGCGGTTCGTTCCTTAACCACCAGTACCTGGTCAGCGCGACGGTGCCGTTTTATCCGAATGCGGGCACCTCCGTGGCGGAGGGGCAGATTGCCGTGCTGCAAGGGGACGACCCCACCGGTACGCGCCTCAAGCCCCTGGCCAAGTCCCCGGCCAGCGCCATGACCGGCGCCCCGCAGTTCGGCCCCAGCGCGCTCACACCCGACGGTTTTGCCGTTAACACAATGGCCCCACCGTACTGGCCGACCTGGATCCGCGACCCCGAGCGCCCGGACTACGCCAAACCCGACCTGCCGAGCGTACTGGTGCCACAAAGCCATGAGCATATTGGCGACAAACTGAGCAAAAAGAACATCGACTGGGCCTGGTACGCGGGCGCCTGGCAGGCCACGCTGGAGCAGTACAAGGGCTCGGACGGCATCCCCAAGATCCCCAACTTCCAGTACCACCACCAGCCGTTCAATTACTTTGTGCGACAAGGCCCAGAGAACCCGCAGGAGCGCAGCAAGCGCCTGCGTGATGGTGGGCTGGGCGACGAAGCCGCTACCAACCGTTTCCTGGCTGACGCCGAGGCTGGCAAGTTGCCGGCCGTGAGCTTCTACAAGCCCCAGGGCAACCTCAACCTGCACGCCGGGTATGCCGATGTGGCTGCCGGTGACCGTCACCTTGATCGCGTGCTCAAGGTGCTGCGCAACAGCCCGCAGTGGCAGAACATGGTGATCGTGCTCACTGTCGATGAAAACGGCGGTTGGTGGGACCACGTTGCACCGCCCAAGGGCGATCGCTGGGGGCCCGGTACACGGATTCCGGCACTGGTGGTGTCACCTTTCGCCCGCAAGGGCACGGTGGATCACACGGTGTATGACACTGCCTCGATCCTGCGCCTGATTACCCGGGTGCATCAGTTGGAAGTGCTGGATGGCCTCAAGCAGCGCGACGACGCCATGAAGGCGCGCGGGCAGGTGCCGATGGGCGACCTGAGCAATGCACTGATGTTCTGATAACCGGCCACCTTTTGTGGAAGCGGGCTTGCTCGCGATGGCTTCGACACGGTCAGCCCGGCAGACCGCGGCGCCTGCATCGCGAGCAAGCCCGCTCCCACAGGATTGAAGTTTTATATGTAGGAATATTTGTCTATTGCTGTGAGATCTGTCTCAACGCCTGTACGAATCATTGCGCGCCCTCGGCTATACTCACCATCATTTTAATGGCACCCCCGAGGATCGACTGTGAAGAACTGGACGTTACGCCAACGCATCTTGGCGAGCTTTGCTGTAATCATCGCCATTATGCTGCTGATGGTTGTTGCGTCTTACTCGCGCCTGCTGTCGATTGAAAGCAGCGAAGAAACAGTGCGCACCGATGCGATTCCCGGGGTCTATTACAGTTCGATGATCCGCAGTGCCTGGGTGGACAGTTATGTCCTGACCCTGCAATTGATCGGCGCAGACAACCGCCGTGACCTGACCAACGAAGACCGCAAACTTTACGCCAGCTATGAGGACCGTCTCAATCAAGAGCTGGAGCACTACCGCGGGACTATTTTCGACGGTGATGACCGCGCCAATTTCGATGAATTCGAGGTGCTGCACAAGCAGTATTCCGAAGACTTGGCCAAGGTGATTGCGCTGTACGAAAGCAAGCAGTTCGACCAGGCCCAGCGTCTGGTCAGCGAGGAGTTGGCCCCGGCCTGGATGGCCGGGCGTAAACAACTCAACTTCCTGATCGATACCAACCGTCAGTCTGCAGCCCAGGCAAGTGACACGATTGCCCAGGCCGTCGTTACCGCGAAGGTCAGCATGATCATTTCGCTGGTGATTGCCGTACTTGCCGCCGCGCTTTGCGGCTTCCTGCTGCTGCGGGCAATCATGTCGCCGATGCAGCGCATCGTATCGATTCTGGAAGTGATGCGTTCCGGTGACCTGAGCTCGCGCTTGAACCTGGAACGCAAGGACGAGTTTGGCGCCGTGGAAACCGGCTTCAACGACATGATGGCCGAGCTGACGACGCTGGTTTCCCAGGCTCAGCGCTCTTCGGTGCAGGTCACCACCTCGGTTACAGAAATTGCCGCCACCTCCAAGCAACAACAGGCTACCGCCACTGAAACCGCAGCCACCACCACAGAAATCGGCGCTACGTCCCGGGAAATCGCCGCCACGTCCCGTGATCTGGTGCGCACCATGACCGAAGTGACCTCGGCTGCCGATCAGGCTTCGATCCTGGCCGGTTCCGGGCAGCAAGGCCTGGCGCGCATGGAAGAAACCATGCATTCGGTGATGGGCGCGGCCGATCTGGTCAACGCCAAGCTGGCGATCCTCAATGAGAAAGCCGGCAACATCAATCAGGTGGTGGTGACCATCGTCAAAGTGGCCGATCAGACCAATTTGCTGTCGCTTAACGCTGCTATCGAAGCTGAAAAAGCCGGTGAATACGGTCGCGGTTTTGCCGTGGTGGCCACTGAAGTACGCCGTTTGGCCGACCAGACTGCCGTGGCCACCTACGATATCGAGCAGATGGTGCGCGAGATTCAGTCGGCGGTTTCCGCGGGCGTGATGGGCATGGACAAGTTCTCCGAAGAGGTGCGCCGCGGCATGTCCGAGGTGCAGCAAGTGGGCGAGCAACTGTCGCAGATCATCCATCAGGTCCAGGCCCTGGCGCCGCGTGTGCTGATGGTCAATGAGGGCATGCAGGCTCAGGCCACGGGTGCCGAGCAGATCAACCTTGCGCTGGTGCAGCTGGGCGATGCCAGCAGCCAGACCGTCGAGTCCCTGCGTCAGGCCAGCTTCGCGATCGACGAATTGAGTCAGGTTGCCGTTGGGCTGCGCAGCGGCGTTTCGCGTTTCAAAGTCTGATGAACGAGCTTGCAACCAAACAGGCGGGCGCAAAGGTGTCGTCAAGGCGCCTGTTCCTGGTGTTTTTTATCGACAATGAGCGCTATGCCCTGGCCGCCACGGATGTGGTCGAGGTGTTGCCGCGCTTGCCGCTCAAACCGATCGCCCATGCTCCGGCGTGGGTCGCGGGGGTGTTTGCCCATCGCGAGCACATGGTGCCGGTGATCGATATCAGCGCCATGACCTTTGGCAGCCCCGCCGTGGCCCGCACCAGCACCCGGCTGGTGCTGGTCAACTACCGCGCAAGATTGCTCGGCCTGCTGCTTGAGCAGGCCAGTGACACGTTGCGCTGTGATCCGGCGGACTTTCAACCCTATGGCGTTGATAACCGTGATGCGCCGTATCTGGGGCCGGTGCGCAAGGACGAGGCCGGGCTGTTGCAATGGTTGAGTGTCGATGACCTGCTCAGCCCGGCAGTGTCTGCACTGTTGTTTGCCGAGGGTGAAGAAGACACCTGTGCCCAGGTGGCGCCATGAGCCTTGACCAACGGTTTTTCGATTATTTGAAGCAACGCATCGGCCTGGATGTGGCTTCAGTCGGCCCGGCGATTATCGAGCGTGCCGTTCGCCAGCGCTGCATGGCATTGGACATGCCCGACAACGATCGCTACTGGCAGCGTTTGCTCAGCTCCCAGGACGAACAGCAAGCGCTGATCGAATCGGTGATCGTGCCCGAGACCTGGTTTTTCCGTTACCCCGAATCCTTTGCCACGCTGGGCCGCCTGGCCAGGCAGCGCCTGGCAGAAATCGGCAGCCGTCGCACATTGCGCATCCTCAGCCTGCCGTGCTCGACCGGTGAAGAGCCGTATTCGATTGCGATGGCGCTTTTTGATGCCGGTTTTGCTGCGCATCAATTCAAGGTCGAGGCCCTGGATGTCAGCCCGCTGTCGGTGCAACGCGCGCAAAACGCGTTGTATGGCAAAAACTCTTTTCGTGGCCAGCCCACGGATTTTCGTGAGCGCTACTTCAGTATCGACAACGACGGTTATCAATTGTCGGAGCGCGTCTGCGGGCAGGTCAGCTTCACCGTCGGCAACCTGTTGGACCCGATCCTGCTCGCCAGCCACGAACCGTATGACTTTGTGTTTTGCCGCAACCTGTTGATTTACTTTGATCTTAAAACCCAGCAGCAGGCGCTGGATGTGCTCAAGCGCCTGACCCGTGATGACGGGGTTTTATTTATCGGCCCGGCCGAAGGCAGCTTGCTCAGCCGACTGGGCATGCGCTCGATCGGTGCCCCGCAGTCATTCGCTTTTTGCCACAGTCATGAGCCAGTGCCTGCGGCGCGCCAGGCGCCTGCCGAACCCAAGCCACTGGCCCGGCCCAAAGCGCCAGCGCCCATGCCTGTAGCGCCACTGGCCAGCCGGCCTTTTGCCCCGCGTTCACACGCCCCGGCGGCAACAACCGCATCGTCAGCCGACGCGCCGGGCATGCTGCTTGAGCAGATTGCCACCTTGGCCAATGAGGGCAAAAGCCGCGAGGCGCAGGCAGCGTGCGAGCAGTTCCTGCAGCGGCACGACCCGCAGGCCGAGGTCTTCTACTGGCTGGGCCTGCTCAGTGATGTGCAGGGTCAGACCGCGCAGGCCCAGGGTTTCTATCGCAAGGCGTTGTACCTGCAACCCCAGCATTCAGAAGCACTGGCCCATCTGGCGGCGCTGCTGGCTTCACAAGGCGATGAAGCAGGCGCACGGCGCCTGCACGAGCGCGCAGCCCGGAACGGGCGTTCCACCCAAAGTGAGCGTAAACAATGAGCGCTTTAGCAGCACAGAGCTTGATTCACTCCGAAGCGCAGGCCATTGATGACTGCTGGAACCGTATCGGCATTTACGGTGACAAAAGCTGCCCGTTGCTGCCCCAGCATATCCATTGCCGCAACTGTGGCACCTACGCCGCCGCCGCGACCCGTTTGCTGGACCGTTATTCGTTTGAGCAGCAGGGCCAGGAGCTGTATGCCCCGCAGGCCCATGAACAAAAGGTGGCTACCTGCTCACTGGTGGTTTTCCGCCTGGGTGAAGAGTGGCTGGGGCTGCCCACCCGCTGCCTGGATGAAGTGGCGCCGATACAGACCATTCATTCTCTGCCGCACCAGCGTTCCCGGGCCTTGCGCGGTGTGGCCAATGTGCGCGGCACTTTGGTGCCGTGCCTGTCGCTGGTTGAACTGCTGGGCCTCGACCCTGCCGAGCCGGGTGCCTCATCGTTGCGGGTGATGCCGCGCATGCTGATTGTGGCGGCCCACGGCGGGGCAGTGGTACTGCCGGTGGATGAAGTGGATGGCATTCATAATATCGCCGAGGGCGACCTCAATGCCGCGTCGCTGTCTGGCGAGCATGCCAGCGCCAAATACACCCGGGGTGTGCTGCAGTGGAAAACCCGCAGCCTGCGTTTACTGGATGAAGAGCAACTGCTGAGCGCAATCACCCGGAGCCTGACATGACCCCCGAGCAAATGCGCGACGCCTCGCTGCTTGAGTTGTTCAGCCTGGAGGCCGAGGCCCAGACCCAGGTGCTCAACGAAGGCCTGCTGGCGCTGGAGCGCAACCCGACCCAGGCCGACCAGCTGGAAGCCTGCATGCGTGCGGCCCATTCCCTGAAGGGGGCGGCGCGGATTGTCGGCGTGGATGCCGGCGTGAGCGTGTCCCATGTCATGGAAGACTGCCTGGTCAGTGCCCAGGAAGGCCGCCTGTACCTGCAACGCGAGCATATTGACGCGCTGTTGCAGGGCACCGATCTGTTGATGCGCATCGCCACCCCCGGCAATACCGTCACGCCTCAGGACATTGACGGCTATGTGGCACACATGAATGAGCTGCTGGACCCGTCTGCGCCCAGTGCGCGGGTGGCGCCGCCCGAGTTTGATGTGTCGCAGCTGCTGCTGATGCCCGCGCCAGCTGTGCCCGAGCGGGCCCCTGAGCCGGTGGTTGAGCCACAGGTCGAGGCCCCTGTCGAGGCAGCAGCGGAGCCTGCGCGGCGTCCCCAGCGCCTGACCGAAAGCGGCGAGCGGGTCTTGCGGGTCACGGCCCAGCGCCTGAACAGCCTGCTCGACCTGTCGAGTAAATCCCTGGTCGAAACCCAGCGCCTCAAGCCCTTTCTGGTGACCTTGCAACGCCTTAAACGCATGCAAAGCACCAACTTGCGGGCTATGGATACGCTCAATGAGCACCTCAAGGTCGCGGGTATCAGCCATGAAGCCGAGCAGGCCCTGGTCGATGCCCGGCAGATGCTGGCCGAGTCCCAGCACCTGCTCGGCGAACAGACCGCCGAACTCGACGAGTTTTGCTGGCAGGCAGGCCAGCGCGCGCAATTGCTCTACGACACTGCCCTGGCTTGTCGCATGCGGCCTTTCGCCGATGTCCTGGTGGGGCAGGAGCGCATGGTGCGTGATCTGGGCCGTGCCCTGGGCAAGCAGATCCGCCTGGAAATCGAAGGCGAAAAAACCCAGGTTGACCGCGACGTGCTGGAAAAGCTCGAAGCGCCCTTGATCCATTTGCTGCGCAATGCCGTCGATCACGGTATCGAAACTCCGGAGCAGCGCTTGCTGGCGGGCAAGCCGGCCGAAGGGCTGATCCGCCTGCGTATCTCCCACCAGGCCGGGTTGCTGGTGCTGGAATTGAGCGATGACGGTGCCGGAGTCGATCTGGAGCGTTTGCGCCGCACGATCGTCGAGCGTCAGCTGTCCACCGAGGAGACAGTGGCGCAACTGAGCGAAGAAGAACTGCTGACCTTCCTGTTTCTACCCGGCTTCAGCCTGCGCGACACCGTGACCGAAGTCTCGGGGCGCGGTGTGGGGCTGGATGCCGTACAGCATATGGTGCGCCTGTTGCGCGGTGCCATTGTGCTGGAGCACACCCCGCAGCATGGCAGCCGCTTCCACCTTGAGGTGCCGTTGACTCTGTCCGTGGTGCGCAGCCTGGTGGTTGAAGTGGCAGACGAGGCGTATGCCTTCCCGCTGGCCCATATCGAGCGCATGCGCGACCTGCAGCCCGAAGACATCGTGCAGCTTGAAGGCCGTCAGCACTTCTGGCACGAAGGCCGGCATGTGGGCCTGGTTGCCGCCAGCCAGCTGCTGCAACGCCAGCCCGGTCAGAGCGATGACGAAACCCTCAAGGTGGTGGTGATTCGCGAGCGCGATGCGGTGTATGGCGTGGCCGTGGAGCGTTTTATCGGCGAGCGCACCCTGGTGGTACTGCCCCTGGATCCGCGCCTGGGCAAGGTCCAGGATATTTCTGCCGGGGCTTTGCTGGATGATGGCTCGCCGGTGCTGATCGTGGATGTTGAAGATATGCTGCGCTCGGTCGACAAGCTGCTCAATACCGGGCGGCTAGAGCGTATCGACCGGCGTAACCGGCATACCGCCGAACTGACCCGCAAACGTATTCTGGTGGTGGATGACTCACTGACGGTGCGTGAACTGCAGCGCAAACTGCTGCTCAACCGCGGTTATGAAGTGGCCGTGGCGGTTGACGGCATGGACGGCTGGAACGCCTTGCGGGCCGAACACTTCGATCTGTTGATTACTGACATCGATATGCCGCGCATGGATGGCATTGAACTGGTTACCCTGTTGCGTCGCGATAACCGCTTGCAATCGATGCCGGTGATGGTGGTGTCGTACAAGGATCGCGAAGAAGACCGTCGGCGCGGCCTGGATGCAGGAGCCGACTATTATCTAGCCAAAGCCAGTTTCCATGACGATGCCCTGCTCGATGCAGTGGTTGAGCTCATTGGAGGAGCCCAGACATGAGAATCGCCATCGTCAACGATATGCCCCTGGCGGTTGAGGCCTTGCGCCGGGCGCTGGCATTCGAGCCCGCCCATCAGGTGATCTGGGTTGCCGGCGACGGCCTGGAAGCAGTGCGCCTGTGCGCCGAGGACACCCCGGACCTGATCCTGATGGACCTGATCATGCCGGTCATGGATGGCGTCGAAGCCACGCGCCGGATCATGGCCGAAAGCCCGTGCGCCATCGTGATTGTGACCATCGATCGGGAGCAGAACGTACACCGCGTATTCGAAGCGATGGGCTTTGGTGCCCTGGATGTGGTGGACACCCCAGTACTGGGCGGCAGCAACCCCAGGGAAGCAGCGGCGCCTTTGTTGCGCAAGATCCTCAATGTCGGCTGGCTGATGGGCCAGACTGAAAAGCGCGTTAGGCAGGTAGCGGCCCAGCCGCGGGTGCAGGGCGGTCGGGGTGCCCTGGTGGCCATCGGCTCATCGGCTGGCGGCCCGGCAGCGCTGGAAACCCTGCTCAAGGGCTTGCCGAGAAACTTCGGGGCCGCCATCGTGCTGGTCCAGCATGTTGATCAGGTGTTTGCCGCCGGCATGGCCGAATGGCTGAGCAGTTCGTGCGGGCTTGACGTGCGTCTGGCCCGGGACGGTGAAGCGCCGCAGGTGGGGACCGTGCTGCTGGCGGGCACTAACCACCATATCCGCTTGTTGAAAAACGGTACGCTGGCATACACCGCGGAACCGGTTAACGAAATTTATCGACCTTCGATAGATGTTTTTTTTGAAAGTGTTGCCCGCTACTGGAGTGGCGATGCGGTGGGAGTGCTGTTGACCGGCATGGGGCGTGACGGGGCCCAGGGTCTTAAACTCATGCGCGAACAAGGTTTCCTAACCATCGCCCAGGACCAGCAGAGCAGCTCGGTGTACGGTATGCCCAAAGCGGCGGCCGCCATTGATGCTGCGGTTGAGATCCGCCCGTTGGACAAGATTGCGCCACGCTTGCTGGAGAAATTTGCCAAATGACTGGTAAAACCCCGCAGGACTGGCTTGAAGGCAGTAATTCAGGTGAACGCGCATGAGCGACTTGCAGTTGGACGACGTTAAAACTGATGAAAACGCGGCCATGGTGTTGCTGGTAGACGATCAGGCAATGATCGGCGAAGCCGTGCGCCGAGGGTTGGCCCTTGAACAGAACATTGATTTTCACTTTTGTGCGGACCCGCACCAGGCCATTGCCCAGGCCATCCGCATCAAGCCGACGGTGATTTTGCAGGACCTGGTGATGCCGGGGCTGGATGGCTTGAGCCTGGTCCGTGAATACCGTAACCACCCGGCGACGCAAAATATCCCGATTATTGTGTTGTCCACCAAAGAAGACCCGCTGATCAAAAGCGCGGCGTTTTCGGCCGGGGCCAATGATTACCTGGTGAAACTGCCGGACAATATCGAACTGGTGGCGCGCATCCGCTATCACTCGCGCTCCTACATGACGCTGTTGCAGCGTGATGCGGCCTACCGTGCGCTGCGGGTCAGCCAGCAGCAGTTGCTGGATACCAATCTGGTGCTGCAACGGCTGATGAACTCCGATGGCCTGACCGGGCTATCCAATCGTCGTCACTTCGATGAATACCTCGAACTGGAATGGCGTCGTGCCATGCGTGAGCAGACCCAGTTGTCGTTGTTGATGATCGATGTCGATTACTTCAAATCCTACAATGACTCCTTCGGTCATCTGGACGGTGATGAAGCGTTGCGCAAGGTGGCTGCAGCCATCCGGGATGCCAGCAGCCGGCCATCGGACTTGCCGGCCCGTTATGGTGGTGAGGAGTTTGCCATCGTGCTGCCCAATACCTCTCAGGGTGGCTCCCGGCTGGTGGCAGAAAAGCTGCGCATGGCGGTAGAAGCGATGAAGATCCCGCATATTTCGCCGACAGCGGGTTCCAGCCTGACCATCAGCATTGGCCTGTCGACCATGACCCCGCAGCAGGGCAGTAACTGCCGCGAGCTGATTTCGGCGGCGGACAAGGGGCTTTACCTGGCCAAGAAAAACGGCCGTAACCAGGTGGGGATCGAGTAGGGGGCGCACTACACAAAACCTGTAGCCGCTGAGGAGCGCAGCGAGGCTGCGATCGAGCGCGGAGCGGTCGCAAATCCGGCAATTGCGGTGTGTCAGGACGAGCGAGTCGCCTGTGTTTACGACTGCTACGCAGTCGGGCGCAGCCTCGCGCAGCTCGTCAGCGGCTACAGAATTCACACCTGGATCACGCTGCACCTGTAGCAGTTGACGAGTAGAACGAGGCTACGTCCCGCAGCCTCGCTGCGCTCGTCAGCTGCTACGAATAGCCCTTGGCCGGCCGCGCTGGCGAGCCAGCGTTCGTTGCAGGGTATCCACCAACGTTCGCGTAGTCTGGTCTATTTCAACATTGACCCGGTCACCCACCTGCAAGCCGCTCAAGTTCGTCAGGGCCAGGGTTTGCGGGATCAGGTTGACCGTGACCGTGTGCCGCTCTTCATCCAGGCGGTCAACAGTCAGGCTACAGCCATGCAGGCCGATAAACCCTTTCTCGAACACATAAGCCGAGGTCGCCGGTTCCAGCCGCAAAACGGCGCTCACGGTTTCGCCCAGTGGCTGCCACGACACCACCTGCGCGGTGCTTTCAATGTGGCCGTAGAGCGCGTGCCCGCCGTTTTCTTCACCTGCTCGGTGGGAGCGTTCGATATTGACCCGGTCATTCACCCGCAGGTGCTCAAGCGTGGTGATTTCCGCTGTCCGATTGGAGATATCGAAGGTGGCGCTGTCAGACGAGTAAGCGGTCACTGTCAGGCATGTGCCGTTGACCGACACGCTGGCGCCAATATCAATGTTATCGAACAGGGGCGAACTCTGGACCAGTACCACCCTCTGGTGCCCTGTCTCCTTGTGCAGGGAGAGAACGCGGGCAGTGCCTTGCACAATGCCGGTATACATCAGGCTTTCCTCCTTTCAAGCAGCATAAGGCCAGTGGAATACGCGGTTTTATAAGTGCCGGCACAATAGTGTTCATACAGTTTCTGGTAGTAATCGGTAATTGCCCGTTCGCGGAATCGTTCATCGAACTGAGCGTAAATCACCGAGCCGCTGCCCAGGTGCCAATCTCTGAAGTCTTCGAAGTTCTCAAACTGCACAGGTTCTTCGATACGGTGCGAGCGAATGATTTCAAAGTCGTGCAGTGCGTCGATCAGGGAGCTTCTGTTGAAACGAAAGTCATCGAATACCACCGGGTCGGCAATACAGGGGTATTGCCGGCGGATATCCATCAGCACCTGTTCCTGGATCGCGCGCTCGCCCAAGACATAATCGAAGTCAAAGGCGCAGGACAAATACAGATAACCGCCCGGCTTTATGGCGTCGGCCAACTTGTCGATAACGGTTTGTTCGTGGGGGATAAACCAGTGCAAACAGGCGGCACAAATGGCGGCATCAAACAGCGGTAATTGCTCAAGGGGGTAATCGAGAAAGTCACTGACCATAAACCTGACATGGGGGGCTGCGTGGGCTCGGTTGGCATACGCAATCATGTCCTGGGAAATATCAATGCCCACATACTGTTCAATGTGTTCCTTGTCCGCAAACAGCAATGTATTGCCGGTTCCACAGCCGACATCCAGCAGGGTGCCCCGGGGCGGGGCGAAGGACAGCAGCAGCTGCAAACAGCGTCTTTGCAGGTTCCGCGACGTGCGTTGATAGCCCTCGGGCGTAAACCAGACATTATCCATGGGCGGCTTCCCTGTATTGGTCAGCAACAGGGACCAGGCCATAGCGACCTTGCCCGGGCTGCAAGCCCAGGCGCTCCCGGACCTGCGTCGGGGTGGCCGGGGTCAATTGCTGAAGGTTGGCAATGGACGTGATGCGCTCCAGCAAACTGCGGTTGCTCGCCAGGGTGGTGCGTTCGTGGTCGAACCAGATATTGTCCTCAAGGCCGACGCGGATGCCGTGACCTGCGGCCAGGGCCAGGGCGTTGCTGCGCAGTTGATAACTGCCCAGCCCGGCAAAGGAACTCACGACATTGCCAGGCAACGAACTGGTAATGGCGGCGATATGGGCGAAACTTGGTTGGGCACCAAACAAATTACCCAGCAAAATATTGGCGTAGACAGTGGGCGGCATTAACGATTTTTTGATCAGGCTGTTCAGGCAGCTCGACATGCCGCTGTCGAATATCTCAACTTCGGGTGAGATGCCCTTGAGCGCCATTTGCCCGGCGAGGTAGTTGATCGTGCCCGGGGCATTGATGCTCGCTTGAGTGGAAAAGTTCATGGACGATAACGTCAATGAACCCATGTCGGGTTTGGCCTCGCCATCCAGCGAAAGGGGCAGGGCCCTGAGTGCTGGATCGGAAACATTGCGACCGCTGAGCGAAACGCACAAGATCAGTTGCTTGTTGTATTTGCGGATGCCTTCGATGATTGCGGCGAAGGTATTGAGGTCGCCTGTGGGTTCGCCGGTTTTTTGATCCCGGGCGTGCAAGTGGGCGATGGAGGCCCCCAGTTCGGAGGCCATCAATACATCTTCAATGATTTCCGACGTGCTCACCGGCGTATGCGGGTTCATGTGCTTGGTGGGCACCATGCCGGTGGGGCAAAAGTTCAGGATATAAGCGTTCATGGCAATCACCTGTTTTTATTCAAGTTGATCGTGTGCTGTTTTTTATTGATTTTGCTGCGCAGGTAGCGCTCGTTTTCGACGGTTAAAAACACACCGGATGGCAGGGTTCTGTTGATGGTGATATTGCAACCTTGCAGCGCCAGGACTTTTGCCGGGTTATTGGTAATAAGGTCTATATGGCGAATGTCCAGGGCCTTGAGCATGGCGCCCGCGCTTTCAAACTCTCTTGAATCATCGGTATAGCCGAGCATCTCATTGGCGGTGAAGGTATCAATGCCCTGGGTTTGCAACACATAGGCATCGAACTTGGAGTACAGGCCAATACCGCGACCTTCCTGGCGCAGATAAATCAATACACCACCACCGCGTTCGGACATGTGGGACAGCGCTTCTTTCAACTGGGCGCCGCAATCACAGCGTCTGGACCCGAATACATCGCCGGTCAGGCATTCGGAATGAATACGGGTCAGCACGGGCAGGGTGTGGCAGTCGCCAATCAGCAACGCGAAGTGTTCTTTGTCTACACCTTCAAATGACACAAATCGAGTGTGCAGGGGGATGCCCTCTATGGGGATTTCAACGGTGGTTTTCAGCTTCACGGCTTTCATCTTCAGCTCCTTGCGTAACAACGCTTGAGTGCGTGTGATTTCCAGCTTTTACGTTTGTGGGGCTTGCAGTGCTCGGGGGGGATCCTTGTTTGCTCGAATTGGGCATGCGCAGCGCGCTCAGCACGGCCATCAATGACAGGGCGGTTACGGTGGCCATGCCCAGGTTGAAGAACCCGTCGCTGGATTCGCCGGGCAGGCGGGAGGGGATCAGGAACGCTGCCAGCAGGGCGGGCACCGCCTGTGCGATCAGTGCGTTGTGTTGCATGACCGCGCCGAGAAGAATGTTGGCGTGATGCATGCGCGACGGTTGGATATCGCGCAGGCTGCTGGAGGAGTAGCCGAGAAATTGAAAAGAGCGCGCGCAGCCGTGCAGGGCGCAGGCCAGCCACAGCACAGGAAGTGGGTCAGACAGGCGCGGATAAAAGAACACGCTCAATGTGATGGACGTTGCCAGCGCCGAGTACAAGATGTAGCGTTTTATCGAGTGGCTGTTCGCCAATATCCTGGCCGCCACGGGTTTTGCAAGAAGATTGCCGGCAAAGATAAACAACAGGCAGTGGCCAATTGAACTGGGCGGGTAATCCGATGTTTTCAGCAGGTGGATGATCAGCACGGTTGGAAAGGCATAAATGCTGATACGGAAAAAGCTGCCTGAAACGATGTTGAACTTGAACAACGGGTTGTTGAGCAACGACAGGTCGAACAGTTGTTTATCAGTGGCCTGGCATAGTCGTTGGTACAACCGCACGCCGGCATACAGCATCACGATGGCGGCCAACAGGGTATAGAGGGGGCGACTGTTCGAGCCGGCAACGAACATCGTGAACAACGCCGACGAAGACAGCGCCCACAACCCGTAGGCATAAACGTCCAAGGGATGCTGGCGGGCTGCGGGGGCAGGCAGTGCGAACAGCGTCGCCCGGCATATGGCAATCAGCCCTGCCGCGCAGAATGCGATAAAACCAAAGATCAGCCGCCAGTTGCCCAGGCTCAGCAGTACGTTGGCGATGGACGGGGCCACAATCGGGGCGACCAGCGCAGGGGCAATCAGCCAGGCCATGATCCTGGGGATTTGGTTTTTGTCGGTATTGGCCAGGATCAGGGTGCGTCCGGCGGGCACGATCAGCGCACTGCCAAAGCCTTGGGCCAGACGGGCAATGCACAGCATGTAAAGGTTTTGGCTACTGGCGCAGGCCAGTGATGCCAGGCAAAGAATCAGCAGGCCGCACTGGAAGCGTTGCGCAAGCCCGAGCGTTTTGAACAGATGCCCGCTCGCAGGGGTGAACACCACCAGGGCCAGCAGGTAAGCGGCCAATGCCAGGGTGACGCCACTGATACTCGCGCCCAGATCGTTGGCCAGGGGGATAATGGCTACGATCATGATGGTCGCATCCAGCACCTCCAGAAAAAAAGCGCTGGCGACGGTCAGGAGGGCGGCATGGTGCGAGCCGCTGCCGTGAATGTTCATACCGCCAGAGCCACGCCACTACCGCGGGGGTCGGCTGCAGCGAACACCTGGCCGTTGAGGGTGTTGATGCCGGCCAGTTGCACCACCCCCAGTTTGTCGGACAGGCCGTTGGTCCAGGTAAAGACCGGGTCTGCCTGTGGCGCCTCACTTAAATAAGTGATGCCGCCGGTCTTGGGGTGACGGCCCAGATTGGCACAGCGCGGGCTGGCGAGGGCGGTCTGGATCGGGCAGTTCTGCGCGACAATCTTGTAGATGATGAACGCCAGGGTTTGCGACTGCACCGGCCCCCCCGATGTGCCCAGGATAAACTCCAGGTGGTCGGTGCTGACATGGACGCAGTTGGTGGTGTGGCTGGCGGCGGTCCTGCCCTTGAAGGTCGAGCACGCATGGGGGCCATTGAATGAGAAGGCCCGGTTGCTCAGGATAATGCCGCTGTTATCGATTTCGAATAGTGAGCCCAGGGGGGTGAAGATCGAGTTGGTGATGCCGGTCAGGGTGCCGTCAGCCGCGGCGCACGCCATAAAGATGGTGTGCGAGGTTTTGCACGATTGGGGCACAGGTTCAGGGTTGTCCTGTTTGAGCTGCTGATGGATCAGTGCTGCCTGTTGGTCGAGGGTGCGCTCATTGCCTGTATCTGAAGCAGGCTGTGAGGCCAGCCAGGTGTCGATCAGTCCGGCGGCGGTACAAAGCTGAGCGGGCGTCAGCAAGGTGGTGTCCTGGGCACTCAATTGATAGATTTTCAGCAGCAGGAACAGCTCTTTCCACGGGCTGTTGCTGCCATGTGCCGTCACCGTGGCGTGCATGAAGCGCGTGCTTCTGACCTGCGAGGGATTGGGCACAAAATCGGCAAAGTCACCAGCCGTATAAAGGTGCGGGTCGCATCTGGACAACAGGTCGAACACCTGCTCGGCCAGCAACCCCTGGTACATCGACGAAAAGCCCTCCCGTGCCAAAGTTGCCAGGGTGTGGCGATAGAAGGGTTCAGGGTCTTTTCGTTGAGTGAAACAATGCGTCCATTGAGTAAAACGGGTGTGTATCTGGGGTTCTTTGGTGCTGCTGTAGAATGCCTGCAATAAACTTTCAGTTGTTATCAGTCCATGTTTTAAATCATGTTCGTGCAGATGTTTAAATACCCTGTTCAAATCAATGTCGTGCAACTGTGTATACCGCTCATAGGCACTGGGGCAGCCATACACCATGGTGCTGTAAATGCCTCGTCGCGGGATTGATTCAAGGCCTTTATATAAATAGTTGTCGTGGTGCTGGTGCGTGCCTGTTACGCCCGTGCCGTTGAATACCTCCAGGTTGCCGGGGCTTGCCTGCATGATGATGGCATCCCCTCCCAGGCCGCACAGGTGCGGGAGGTTATAGGTCAATGAGAGTGCCGCGCTTATGGCGGCGCTCGGCCCTGCGCCTGTTAACAGATAGTCTTGCATGCCCATCATGGATGACTTGAAGTGGGGCGTCGCAATACCGAATACATGACCGCTGGCTAAGTTGGACATGGTGGCTGCCATTGAATAATGGGTTATTGGAATATGGCATATGGGTATCAAGCAGTAGGTGTTTGCTTAGGCGTATTGAGGTATAGCGTTGTCTGTTTTCAAGTGCAATTAATTGGCTCGTAGTCTATTTCTTTTAAAGTTAGTAACTTTTCCTACGCAATATATTCGTTTGTCACACATCGTTTGCGGTCAGACTTTAAGTTCACCCTGTTCTTCTTGTCGGGAAGGGCCAATTGCCTGTCAGGCCGAGTGCACGCGGCCTGTCGTCACAGGCGACATAACCCCGCCAGGCGGGCTGCTGATACGCTTCGTTTACGGTATACTCCCCGGCTTTGTAAAAATCGCCTACGAGTGCCGCCAGCCATGGAAATCAACCCGATCCTTAACAGCATCAAGGACCTGTCAGAGCGCTCCGAAACCATTCGGAGGTATCTTTGACTACGATCAAAAGCATGAGCGTCTGACCGAAGTCAATCGCGAGCTTGAAGATCCGAGTGTCTGGAACAACCCTTCGTACGCCCAGGAGCTGGGGCGCGAGCGCTCCCTGCTGGCGCAGATCGTTGAAACCCTCGATGAGATGCACACAGGCCTGGCTGATGCCAAGGACCTGCTGTTGATGGCCGCCGAGGAAGAAGACCAGGGCGCCGTCGATGACGTGGCCGCTGAAGTCGAACGCCTGCGCGAAGCTCTTGAAAAACTCGAATTCCGCCGCATGTTCAGCGGTGAGATGGATGCCAACAACGCTTACCTGGACATCCAGGCCGGCTCCGGTGGCACCGAAGCGCAAGACTGGGCCAATATCCTGTTGCGGATGTATTTGCGCTGGGCCGACAAGCGCGGCTTCGATGCCACCATCATGGAACTGTCCGCCGGTGAAGTTGCCGGTATCAAGGGCGCAACCGTGCATATCAAGGGCGAATACGCATTTGGCTGGTTGCGCACCGAGATTGGCGTCCATCGTCTGGTTCGCAAAAGCCCGTACGACTCGGGCAACCGTCGTCATACCTCGTTCTCGGCTGTATTCGTTTCGCCGGAAATCGACGACAACATCGAAATCGACATCAACCCGTCGGACCTGCGGATCGATACCTATCGCTCTTCCGGTGCCGGTGGTCAGCACGTAAACACCACTGACTCGGCCGTTCGTATCACGCACGTTCCGACCAACACCGTGGTGAGCTGCCAGAACGAACGTTCCCAGCATGCGAACAAAGACACCGCGATGAAAATGCTGCGGGCACGTCTTTACGAGCAGGAAATCCAGAAGCGCAATGCCGCTTCCCAGGCCCTGGAAGACACCAAGTCGGACATCGGCTGGGGTCATCAGATCCGCTCGTACGTTCTCGACGCCTCGCGGATCAAGGATTTGCGTACCAACATCGAGCGCAGCGACTGCGACAAGGTGCTCGACGGCGATATCGACGAATACCTGGTAGCCAGCCTGAAACAAGGGCTGTAAGTCGGCAACAAAACGTGTGCGAAGCCGCAGCGATGCCCAAAGGGCGCGCCAAAGCCCGCTTCCCCCTGCCGCAAGGCGGGGGCAACGAACCTGTGATGGAATTTTTAAAGACATGAGCGACCAACAACTCGACCCGCAAGACCTGCAACAGGAAGAAAACGCCCTGATCGCCCTGCGCAAGGAAAAACTTGCAGCCGAGCGCGCCAAGGGCAATGCCTTCCCGAATGACTTCCGCCGTGACAGCCTCTGCGCCGACCTGCAGAAGAAGTACGCGCAAGCGACCAAGGAAGAGCTGGCTGAAGCCGCCATCCCGGTCAAGGTTGCTGGTCGCATCATGCTTAACCGTGGCTCGTTCATGGTGATCCAGGACATGACCGGTCGCATCCAGGTCTACGTCAACCGCAAGACCCTGCCGGAAGAAACCCTGGCCGCCGTGAAAACCTGGGACCTGGGCGACATCATTGCCGCCGAAGGCACCCTGGCCCGTTCCGGCAAGGGCGACCTGTACGTTGAAATGACCAGCGTGCGCCTGCTGACCAAATCCCTGCGCCCGCTGCCGGACAAGCACCACGGCCTGACCGACACCGAGCAGCGCTACCGCCAGCGTTACGTTGACCTGATCGTCAACGAAGACGTGCGCCACACCTTCCGTGTGCGTTCGCAAGTGATTGCGCACATCCGCAGCTTCCTGATGGCCCGCGACTTCCTTGAAGTTGAAACGCCGATGTTGCAAACCATCCCGGGCGGCGCTGCGGCCAAGCCTTTTGAAACACACCACAATGCCCTGGACATGGACATGTACCTGCGCATCGCGCCGGAATTGTTTCTCAAGCGCCTGGTAGTAGGTGGTTTTGAAAAAGTGTTCGAGATCAACCGCAACTTCCGTAATGAAGGCGTTTCGACTCGTCACAACCCTGAATTCACCATGTTGGAGTTCTACCAGGCTTACGCCGACTACGAAGACAACATGGACCTGACCGAAGAACTGTTCCGTGAGCTGGCGCAGCTGGTTCTGGGCACGACCGACGTACCGTATGGCGACAAGGTGTTCCACTTTGGCGAACCGTTTGTGCGCCTGTCGGTATTCGACTCGATCCTCAAGTACAACCCCGAGCTGACCGCTGACGACCTCAACGACATCGACAAGGCTCGCGCCATCGCCAAGAAAGCCGGCGCCAAGGTGCTGGGCTTCGAAGGTCTGGGCAAGCTGCAGGTGATGATTTTCGAAGAGCTGGTCGAGCACAAGCTGGAACAGCCGCACTTCATTACCCAGTACCCGTTCGAAGTGTCGCCGCTGGCCCGTCGCAACGACGAGAACCCGAACGTAACTGACCGTTTTGAGCTGTTTATCGGTGGCCGTGAAATCGCCAACGCCTACTCCGAGCTTAACGATGCCGAAGACCAGGCCGAGCGCTTTATGGCGCAGGTTGCTGACAAGGACGCAGGTGACGACGAAGCGATGCACTATGACGCAGACTTCGTGCGTGCCCTGGAATACGGCATGCCGCCGACTGCCGGTGAAGGTATCGGTATCGACCGTCTGGTGATGTTGTTGACCAACTCACCGTCGATTCGCGACGTGATCCTGTTCCCGCACATGCGCCCACAAGCGTAACGATGCAAAATAAGAAGCCGCCTTGTCAGGCGGCTTTTTATTGCCTGGCATGCCCGTGCGTAGCAGCTGCCGAAGGCTGCGTTCGATGGCGAAGCCATCGCAAATACAGGTTGCGCGGTGCATCAGGTAAACCGTGCATTGCTGTTTTACGACTGCTGCGCAGCCGGACGCAGCCTGCGGCAGCTGCTACAAGATCACTATCAACATTAAAAGGATTTTTCCGTGAGCCTCGTCAGGTCTTCCCAAGGTGCAGCCAATGTCGCGGTCGCGCTTGCGCAAAGTGTTGAGTACCAGGGCCGCAAGGCCAGCCGTCATGGCAGCGAGCAGCGTCGCCAGCTGATCCTCGATGCTGCCATGCGCATCGTCATCCGCGATGGCGTGCGCGGTGTGCGCCATCGGGCGGTGGCTGCCGAAGCGGGGGTGCCGCTGTCGGCAACCACTTACTACTTCAAGGATATCGATGACCTGATCAACGACACCTTCGCCCAGTATGTGGAGCACAGTGCGGCCTTTATGGCCAAATTATGGCAGGGCACCGAAGGCAAGTTGCGTGAAATGATGGCGCAAGGGGATGGCAGTGCGCAGGCGCGAGCGGTGCTTGCCGATGACATTGCCAGGATGACCGCCGATTATCTTCAGCATCAAATGCTCACCCGTCGCGACCAGTTGATGGCCGAGCAAGCCTTTCATCAGGCTGCACTGATCAACCCCCGGCTGGCGGTGCTGGTGCGTGCCCATCAACAGATATTCCTGCAGGGGGCCGGGCAGATCTTCGAAGTGCTAGGCTCCACACAACCTCAGCAGGATGCCAAAGTCTTGACGGCGATTATCGGTCGGATGGAATATCAGGCCCTACTTGATGGCGCGCAGCCCGAGGCGGATGACGACCGGCTGGCTATTCTTACGCGTTACATGCACTTGGTGTTGGCCGCTCTATAGAAGGATGCAGGCATGAAAGCTTGGCGCGTGATGCTTTTGGCAGTGTCATTTTTGATGTTGAATGGCTGTCTGGTGACCTTTAGCCAGGCACCGATCGAGGCGCAGCCGGCGCCCAAACAGTTGCTGGGCAAATGGATCAGCAAGGATGCCTGGGGGCAGGCGCGCAATCTTGAAATCAGTGCCATCGACAAAACCCGTTATCAGGCCGTCGTCTATCCCAAGGGCGAACCCAAGGCGCGTGAACGTTATATCTTTATCGTTGCCCGCCACGGCAGTCGCTGGTATGCCTCGGCTGCGATACCGGCCAAACTGGGCGGCAACCATACCCTCAGCGGTTTTGAGCTGACCGACAACGGTGAACTGGTGATCTATGATCTGGATCTTGACCAGGTCAAGCAGGCTGTCGGCCAGTCCGTGTTGAGGGGGGAGCCGGTGGAAACCGCCGAAGGCACCGGTACCCTGATCAAAAGCCCGTCGGCTGAGGTCTTTGCCTACCTGGACGACCCGGCCAATTCCGACGTATTTGTCGAAGCGGCCCGCTATAAACGTGTGGCCAAGTAACGCTCTTAATTAAAGGAAGCTGCCGGTGGACGACTACCAGCGCACGATACGCACCTTGTCTGACCGCATCGTGCTGGCACAAACCCCGATCCGCGTGCTGGATGCGGTGAAGTGGGACGACAGCATCCGCCAGGGCTTTTTAAAGGCCAAGGGCAAGGCCATGCCGGCGGTCGACCGCGACTATTACCTGGGCCGGCCGCTGACCTTCGATTCAGCGGCGGTGAAGTCCGAATTCCAGAGTATCGAGCGGGATATCACCCGCCAACTGGGGCAGTTCAACCCGGTCGGGCAGATCATGCGGCGCATGTGCAAGGAATACCGCATGGTCGTGCGCATGCTCGAAGCCCGCGGCACCGAAGACTTCGGGCTGATTTCTCAGGAACTGTATGGCGCCGCTTCCGATGCGTTCCATGCCGGTGACCCGACCCTGGCCGACCTGGGCCTGATGATGTCCGACTACCTGGATAACATCGACGGGCGCGGCGCGCTCAAGGACGAAGCCAAGACCCTCACCGCCAAGGATGCCGTGCATCTGCTGCAAAGTCGTTTGAACAAGGTGTTTGGCGAGGCCGAAGAAACCATCCGCGTGTTCGAGTCCGACGGTATTGTTGCGGATGCGGCGGCGGGCGCCGACTACATCAAGATCCGTAGCGATGCGATGTTCAACGAACGTGATGTGCGTGCGCTGGAGGTCCACGAAGGGCTGGTGCATGTGGGCACCACGCTCAATGGCCTGAACCAGCCGATCTGCACCTTCCTGTCCAAGGGGCCGCCATCGTCCACCGTGACCCAGGAAGGCCTGGCGATCTTGATGGAGATCATCACCTTTGCCTCCTACCCAAGTCGCCTGCGCAAACTGACCAACCGTACCCGGGCCATCCACATGGTGGAGGAGGGCGCGGACTTTATGCAGGTGTACGAATTCTTCCGTGAGCAAGGCTTCGAGATGCCAGAAAGCTACGGCAACGCGAGTCGGGTTTTCCGTGGATCGGTGCCTAATGGCCTGCCATTCACCAAAGACTTGTCCTACCTCAAGGGCTTCATCATGGTTTACAACTACATTCAGTTGGCCGTGCGTAAAGGCAAGCTGGAACAGGTGCCGTTGTTGTTCTGTGGCAAGACCACCCTGGAAGACATGCGAACCCTGCGCCAGTTGGTGGATGAAGGCCTGGTGGTAGCGCCCAAGTACCTGCCGGACCAGTTCCGCGACATGAATGCGCTCTCGGCCTGGATGTGCTTCAGCAACTTCCTCAACCATTTGAGCCTTGACCGTATCGAAGCGGATTACTCCAACATTTTGTGAACCCTGTGGGAGCGGGCTTGCTCGCGATGCAGGCGCTGCGGTGTTTCATTTGAACCGCGCCGATGTCATCGCGAGCAAGCCCGCTCCCACACTCACCCGTTCAGGCGAATGGTTCTGATGAAAACCCTGGCTGCACTCTGCCTGCTGCTGACCCTCAGCGGATGCAGCTCCCTGCTGTTCTATCCCGAGCCCGGCCAGCCGATCACCCCGACGGCCGCGGGCCTGGACTACCGTGATGTCACCCTGACAGCCGCCGATGGCACCCGCCTGCACGGTTGGTGGCTGCCGGCCAAAAAAGGCGTGCCACTCAAGGGCACGGTGCTGCATTTGCACGGCAATGGCGGCAACCTGGCTTACCACCTGGGCGCCACGGCCTGGTTGCCGGAGCAGGGCTATCAAGTGCTGATGCTCGACTATCGCGGTTATGGCCTGTCCCAAGGGGCGCCGGGGTTGCCGGAGGTGTACCAGGACATCGATGCCGCTTTTGACTGGTTGCAGCATGAGCCGCAAGCCCAGGGATTGCCGCTGATTGTGCTGGGGCAAAGCCTGGGCGGCGCGATGGGTATTCATTATTTGAGTGAGCACCCGCAGCAGCGGGAGCGCATCACGGCCCTGGTGCTCGATGGCGTGCCGGCCAGTTACCGCGAAGTGGGGCAATTTGCCCTGAGCACCTCCTGGCTGACCTGGCCGTTGCAAGTGCCGCTGTCCTGGCTGGTGCCGGATGCCGACAGTGCCATTTACGCGATGCCGAACATGGGCGACACGCCGATGCTGATCTTCCACAGTCTGGATGATCCCGTCGTGCCGCTTTCCAATGGTCTGCGCCTGTACCAGGCTGCGCCACCGCCCAAGGTGCTGCAACTGACCCGTGGCGGCCATGTACAGACGTTTGCCGACCCGACCTGGCGCCAGGTAATGCTGCGATACCTGGATGACCCGCAACACTTCAATGGCGTGCGGCGCCTGGGCGAAATCGCCAACTACCCCGCCTCAACGAACACCGAACTTGAACCCGAGAGCCAACAATGAGTGAAGAACGCAACGCCATTCCCCTGATCATCACCGGTATCTGCAGCATCATCGGCACCGTGGGCGCCCTGTGGTACTACGGTTACCTGCATTTTGCCAAACCCGAAGACGCCTTGCTCCTCAGCGACTTCACCATGCTCAAGACTATCCCGGGGGAGGACTATAAGGTTTCGCTCACGCCGGCCAACCAGGTGGCGCAGTGCATCGACGGCATCATCGTCTTGTTCGACACCGAACAAAAAGGCCTGACCGGGGTATTGGTCAACAACAAGAAACAGGCGGTACGCTGCCTGGGCCAGGAAACGCCGAAGCTGGAGCAGTAACGTTCTGTTGTGGGAGCGGGCTTGCTCGCGATGGAATCGCTTAGGTTTGCCTGACGAACCGTGCTGTCTGCATCGCGAGCAAGCCCGCTCCCACAGTTGTGGATATATTTGCGCCAAAAAAAAGCCCCGCCTGATCACTCAGGCGGGGCTTTTTCATGACCACTTAGCGCATTGAGGTACGCGGTGCTACCGGCTGGTTGTCGTTGGAGATGGTCACTTCAACGCGGCGGTTCTGGGCACGGCCCGAGTCGCTGTTGTTGCTGGCCACCGGGTATTCCTTGCCATAGCCCTGGGCCACGATGCGGGTCGGGTCTACGCCTTTGCGCACCAGTGCATTACGCACCGATTCGGCACGGCGCTCAGACAGGGTCTGGTTGAAAGCCGCCGAGCCGACGCTGTCGGTGTAACCCTCGACAATCACCTTGCGATCCGGGTTCTGCAGCAGGTACTCGGCCAGGGTGTTGATATTGCGCATGCCGTTGGGTTGCAGGTCAGCCTTGCCGAACTGGAACAGCACATCACCAAAGGTCACCAGCGTGCCGCGCTCGGTCTGCTTGGCGTTCATGCCCTTGAGTTGCTGGATTTGCGCATCACGCGCATCGAGCAACGCCTGGTTACGCGCGGCACCGGCGTTTTTCAGGTTGTTTTCAGCGGTACGCAGCGCGATGGTCTGCTTGGCTACTTCAACACGCTGGTTGGTCAGGTAGGCCAGTTGGTCAACCTTGGATTCGTCTTCCTTGTTCAGGTAAGCCTTCTCAGCCTTGTCCAGCCATTCGCTGGCGTCCTTGGTTTCCAGGGCTGCCACCTTGGTCGCTTCAGGGTTGGTCTGCAGGGCCGAGAAGTTGGTCTTGGCGTTTTCCAGGTTGACGTTCGGCTGGTGCGAGCACGCCGCCAGGCCAACGCTCAGGGCCAACAGGGCAGGGATCAGTACTGTATTGCGCATGATATTTAGTCCTTTCTATCGATTTGGAATGCTGTGTCGCCAGATGCAGTCAAAAAAGGGCCGCGTTTACTTAACGCTGCGCATGCCTTCCTGACGCAATTGCTGAACGGCATTCTGAGCATCCTGAACAGCCTTCTCGGCCTTCGCCGCCTGGGCCTTGCGCTCTGCTACGCGAGCATCCCACTCCGCTTGTTCGGACAGACGACGGGCTTCGTCGTATTTTTTGTCATGCATGGCCAGCTCGGCCTGCTTGAGTTTGTCCTGGGCCGATTTCATTTCCACCGGTGCATATTCAGTAGCGCCTGCGCTCACGGCGTTATTCACCGCCGATTGAGTCACGGCGTACTGCTCTGAAGGTGGATTGCCAGCGCAACCGGCCAGAACGAAGCTGGTGCCGATTGCCAGCGCAGCCAGTTTTAGCCCGCGCAGGCGAGGTGAGGTGGTTTTGACAGTGCGGGTCATCATGGTCTTCAACTCCATTGGGAAGCTCCTTAAAAACAGCAAATTCCATCACGACTGGTAAGGTCACCCGGAGTGTTGGAACACGAGTTCCAGCGGTGATGGTTAATGGCTGTGACCGAAGCGTTTTTTGAATAGTTCAATAAAAGATGGCATTTGGCCTAAAAGATTTTTTGACCGATTGGTCAGCACATTTTTTTAAATCTGCGAGCCCCGTGGCTTGCCACAGGCAGCGATTGCAACGCACTCTTGGGGTACGAGCTGTCCCCGGATCCTGCTGGAGAAACTGCTGATGACCGATATTGATGCACGCTTGCGCGATGATGTTCACCTGCTGGGTGAGCTGTTGGGTAATACGATTCGTGACCAATACGGCGACGCTTTTCTCGCCAAGATCGAGCTGATTCGCAAGGGGGCAAAGGCCGACCGGCGCGGCACTACGGGCGAGGAATTGAGTGCGATTCTGGATGCCCTGGGCGATGACGAAGTGCTGCCCGTGGCGCGGGCCTTTAACCAGTTTTTGAACCTGGCCAACATTGCCGAGCAGTACGAATTGATCCACCGGCGTGAAGAAGGCCAGCCCCAACCCTTCGAAGCGTTAGTGTTGCCGCAACTGCTGGAACGTCTGCTGGCCGAAGGACATGACCCGGAGTCGCTGGCGCGTCAGGTCAGCCGCCTTGAAATCGAACTGGTGCTCACCGCGCACCCTACTGAGGTGACCCGCCGTACGCTGATTCAAAAGTACGATGCAATCGCCGAACAGCTGGCGGCCCAGGACCACCGTGAGCTGACCCTGGCGGAAAAATCCGAGATCCAGCAGCGCTTGCAGCGCCTGATTGCCGAGGCCTGGCATACCGAAGAAATCCGCCGCACCCGGCCCACGCCTGTCGATGAGGCCAAGTGGGGTTTTGCGGTTATCGAGCATTCGTTGTGGCACGCCGTGCCGCATATGTTGCGCAAGGCCGACAAGGCCCTGCATGCGGCCACTGGCCTGCATTTGCCTCTGGAAGCGGCGCCGATCCGCTTTGCATCCTGGATGGGCGGCGACCGTGACGGCAACCCCAATGTCACTGCCAGCGTGACCCGTGAAGTACTGCTGCTGGCGCGCTGGATGGCCGCGGATCTGTACCTGCGCGATCTCGACAAACTGGCAGCCGATCTGTCGATGCAACACGCCAGCGCCGAGCTGCTGGCCGCAGCAGGCGACAGTGCCGAACCGTATCGGGCCGTGCTCAAGCAACTGCGCGAACGCCTGCGTGCGACGCGCAGCTGGGCTCATAGCGCCTTGCACAGCACCCAGGCGCCACCGCCCGAAGTGCTGCAGGACAACCGCGAGCTGCTGGCGCCGTTGCAGCTTTGCTATCAGTCCTTGCATGCCTGTGGCATGGGCGTGATTGCCGATGGCCCGTTGTTGGACTTTCTGCGCCGGGCGGTGACCTTCGGCCTGTTCCTGGTGCGCCTCGATGTGCGCCAGGACGCCGCCCGCCATGCCTCGGCCATGACCGAAATCACCGATTACCTGGGCCTGGGTCGCTATGAAGACTGGGACGAAGATGCGCGCCTGATCTTTCTGATGCGTGAATTGAACAACCGTCGGCCGCTGTTGCCCGGTTATTTCAAGCCGGGTGCCGACACCGCCGAAGTGCTGGCGACCTGCCGCGAAGTGGCTGCCGCGCCTGGCGCCTCGCTGGGTTCCTATGTGATTTCGATGGCAGGTGCCGCTTCCGATGTACTGGCGGTGCAACTGTTACTCAAGGAGGCCGGGCTGGTGCGGCCGATGCGGGTTGTACCGCTGTTTGAAACCCTGGCTGACCTGGACAATGCCGGGCCGGTGGTCGAGCGCCTGCTGTTGCTGCCGGGCTATCGTGCCCATCTGCAGGGGCCGCAGGAAGTGATGATCGGTTATTCCGACTCGGCCAAGGATGCTGGCACCACGGCAGCCGCTTGGGCGCAATACCGGGCGCAGGAAGCCCTGGTCAATATCTGCCGTGAGCAAGGTGTCGAGCTGCTGTTGTTTCATGGTCGCGGCGGTACCGTGGGGCGCGGCGGTGGCCCGGCTCACGCGGCGATCCTGTCACAGCCGCCGGGCTCGGTGGCGGGGCGTTTCCGCACCACTGAACAAGGCGAAATGATTCGCTTTAAATTCGGCCTGCCGGACATTGCCGAACAAAATCTCAATCTGTATCTGGCCGCAGTACTGGAAGCCACTTTGCTGCCGCCGCCCTTGCCGGAGCCGGGCTGGCGGGTGTTGATGGATGAGCTGGCGGCGGATGGCGTCGCTGCCTACCGTGGCGTGGTTCGGGACAATCCGCAGTTCGTCGAGTATTTCCGCCAGTCCACCCCGGAGCAGGAACTGGGCCGCTTGCCTCTGGGCAGCCGGCCGGCCAAGCGCCGGGCAGGGGGGATTGAAAGCCTGCGGGCCATCCCGTGGATTTTCGGCTGGACCCAGACCCGCCTGATGCTACCCGCCTGGCTGGGCTGGGAGACCGCCCTGAGCCAGGCACTGGCACGGGGCGAAGGGGAGCAGTTGGCACAAATGCGCGAGCAGTGGCCGTTTTTCCGCACCCGCATCGACATGCTGGAGATGGTGCTGGCCAAGGCCGATGCCGATATCGCCCGGCTCTACGACGAGCGTCTGGTGAGCCCGGAACTGCTGCCATTGGGTGCGCACTTACGCGACTTATTGTCGCAGGCGTGTTCGGTGGTGCTGGGTTTGACCGGCCAGGCGCAGTTGATGGCACATAGCCCGGAGACGCTTGAGTTCATCCGTTTGCGCAACACTTACCTGGACCCTCTTCATCTATTGCAGGCCGAGCTGCTGGCGCGGTCGCGACGCCAGCAAGCGGCGCAGGACAGCCCTCTGGAACAAGCGTTGCTGGTGACTGTGGCCGGGATCGCGGCCGGCTTGCGCAACACCGGCTAGGGCAAAACGGCGGCAAATGTCGCGCCAGAGCAGGCAGGCACAGGGCAGGCCTGGTGCCGACCCCTGTGTGGGCGCGACACTTTATTGTGGGGTTGCGACCTGTGACACCCGGCCGCACAGGCCCGTTTGGCTGTAATTTTTCCTACTTTGGGCGGCTTGTGTGGGCCGGGCCTGCTGTGTATCTTGATCAGCCCTTGGCCGTTTTGATGGCCAGAACCCGATTTTGAGATTGGCCCAAAGAGGCGAATCTGTTGTCATTTAAATAAAAAATTTGAGGAGCACATCGATGCGCGTAATTCTGCTGGGAGCTCCCGGGGCCGGTAAAGGTACTCAGGCAAAGTTCATCACTGAAAAATTTGGCATCCCGCAAATCTCCACTGGCGACATGTTGCGTGCAGCCGTTAAAGCCGGCACCGAACTGGGCCTGATCGCCAAAGGCGTGATGGACAGCGGCGGTCTGGTTTCCGATGACCTGATCATCAACCTGGTGAAAGAGCGTATTGCTCAGCCGGATTGCGTCAACGGTTTCCTGTTCGACGGTTTCCCGCGCACCATCCCGCAAGCTGAAGCGCTGGTCAAAGCCGGTGTAGAGCTGGATCACGTGCTGGAAATCGCCGTTGAAGACGAAGAGATTGTCCAGCGTATTGCTGGCCGTCGCGTACACGAAGCCTCGGGCCGCGTGTACCACACCGTCTACAACCCGCCAAAGGTTGCAGGCAAGGACGATGTGACCGGCGAAGACCTGGTACAGCGCAAGGACGACACCGAAGAAACCGTTCGTCACCGCCTGTCTGTCTATCATTCGCAAACCAAGCCGCTGGTGGACTTCTACCAGAAGCTGGCTGCTGCCCAGGGCAAGCCCAAGTACAGCCACGTTGAAGGCGTTGGCTCGGTAGAATCGATCACGGCCAAGGTGCTTGAAGCGCTGAGCTGAGAAGTCGATTTTGCCTCATGACAACAGCCCGCTTGCGGGCTGTTGTTGTTTATACTGCTGGACTTTTTTCAATTCTGATTCTGACGGGAACACCGATGACCACCTTGCTGGCCCTGGATACCGCGACTGAAGCTTGCTCAGTTGCCTTGTTGCACGATGGCAAGGTTACGAGCCACTACGAGGTGATCCCGCGCCTGCATGCGCAAAAGCTGTTACCGATGATCAAGGACCTGCTGGCGGCGGCCGGTGTCGAGCTGTCGGCGGTCGAGGCCATTGCCTTCGGTCGCGGGCCGGGTGCCTTTACCGGTGTGCGTATCGCCATCGGCGTGGTGCAGGGCCTGGCCTTTGCGCTGGAGCGCCCGGTGTTGCCGATTTCCAACCTGGCGGTCCTGGCCCAGCGCGCCCATCGCGAGCACGGCGCCACCCAGGTGGTAGCGGCCATTGATGCGCGCATGGACGAGGTGTACTGGGGTTGCTATCGCGAAGAGGCCGGTGAGATGCGTCTGCAAGGCGCCGAAGCGGTATTGGCGCCTGAAGCTGCGGCCTTGCCCGATGGCGCCACAGGCGACTGGTATGGCGCGGGCACGGGCTGGGGTTATGCCGAGCGCTTGAACGTCAAGCCTTACGCGATGGATGCGGGGATGTTGCCCCACGCCGAAGACCTGCTGACCCTGGCCCGCTTTGCCTGGGACCGTGGCGAAGCCATCCGCGCCGATGACGCCCAGCCGGTGTACCTGCGTGACAAGGTTGCGGCAACAAAAGCCGAACGTGGCGTCTGATCCGCTTTTGTAGCCGCTGACGAGCGGAGCGAGGTTGCGTTCGGCGGCGAAGCCGTCGTAAACCCTGATAACGGGTTTCGACTGGCACACCGCAGTGCCTGATTTCGCGACGGCTTCGCCGCCGAACGCAGCCTCGTTCCTTCGGCAGCGGCTACAAAATAACCGGCCTATTTGCTTAGTCTGGCCTGCGCCGCTAAATTGTAACTATCCCCCCTGAGCATGCAGCCATGCGCATTGACGGCTTTTCTTCCCAGTCCTACCCCATCAAGCGCAAACCGCGTAAAGGTCAGGCGGTGGTTGATGAGTCGGTTGAAGACACGCAAGCCGCGCCCGAGCACACCCCCCGTACATCTTCCGGCGAGCGCATCAGCCAGTTGCCGGTGCGTTCGCAAGACATGATCTTCCAGCGAGCCATGAGCAAAAGCGCGGCCAGTGCCCTTGCCAGCTACCTGAGCACCGCAGGCTTTGTTGACTGGGAGCAGGAAGTGCTGGGGCTGGATCTGTATATCTGAGCCCATGATTGAGCTTCCTTACTACCTCGGTTGCCCGTCCTGGAGTGAAAACGCCTGGCGCGAAGGCCTGTATCCGCAAAACGCCCGCCCGGCGGATTTTCTGAGCCTGTATGCGCAGGTCTTCAATGCCGTGGAAGGCAATACCACTTTCTATGCCCGCCCGGCGCCAACCACGGTGCAGCGCTGGGCGCACAGCCTGCCCGAACACTTTCGCCTGACAGCCAAGTTCCCGCGGGATATCAGCCACGGCGGTGATTTGCGTGGGCAATTGCACGCAGCCGAAGACTTCCTGCAACTGTTGCAGCCCCTTGGCATGCGTGTGGCGCCGTTTTGGCTACAACTGCCGGCCAGCTTCGGGCCACAGCGCCTGGCTGAGCTGGTGAGCTTTATGGACGCCCTGCAGCGGCCGCTGGCGGTTGAAGTGCGTCACCCGGAGTTCTTTGCCAAAGGCGATGCCGAGCGCTTGCTCAACCGCTTGCTGATGGATCGCGGGGTCGAGCGTATCTGTCTTGATCCGCGGGCACTGTTCAGTTGCGATTCGAGCGACCCTGCGGTGCGCCACGCCCAATCGAAAAAACCGCGAGTGCCACCACGACCGGCGGCCTTCACACAGTGGCCGCAGGTGCGTTTTATTGGCCGCCCGGAGCTTGAAGCCAACGACCCTTACTTGTTGCCCTGGGTTGAAAAAGTCGCGGGCTGGATCGAGGAAGGGCGCACGCCGTATGTGTTTTTACACACGCCGGACAATCACCGCGCACCGGAACTGGCGCGGCGCTTTCATCAACAATTGAGTGAAAGGTTACCGGGGCTGCCGGCACTGCCCGAGCTGCATCCGCCGCAGAGCCGCGAACAACTGGGCCTGCTTTAGGCTGCCAGGCGCAGGTTATTGACCACCAACGGTCGCGCCCAGCCCAGGTCGAAGTCCATCGCCCGTTGTTGCTCGATCAGGGTCATGGCGTCGAAGGGCTCGGCGGGCGGTGGCAGCAGGTCCAGTTCGAACTCGGCAATCGGCAAATGCAGAGGGCGTGGCTCAGGTCCTGGTCCCGGATCAGGCAGCGGATGGCCCTGATCCATGACGATCGGACGTACCCATGTACTGTTGAAATCCTGCTGGTGCTGTTGCTCGGCAATGACTTCCGGCGGGTAGGGCACTGCTGGCGGCGGCAGCAAGTCCAGTTCGAATTCGGCAATAGGCAGAAACAGGGCTTGCGGCGGGCGCAGCTCGGTGTCCTGAACTTCGCAATGGCGCTGGGTGACGATAGTGCCCAGCACCTCGCTACCACCGCGAGGCTCGGTCTTTTCATCCTTGGCAGCGGGTGCGATATCGAGCGCCGCAAAATCGTCAGCACCGGACTGTTCTGCCAACGCCTGGGCATAGAAGTCCTTCCACAGGTGATTGACGCTGCCTGTGATCTGCGAATTGTGTCGGCCAAAGTCGCCAATGGGCGCAATAAAGCCGATAGATGCGGAATGAATGTCTGACATGGCTCTCGGTTGACGCCCAGCTCTGGCAAAATGTCGGATATTTCATTTATCGGCAGCCTTTGCCGATCATTAAATTTTTGAGCGTGTTTTTAGATGACTGAGCAAGCAGCGGGCTGTCGTATTAAAGTCGAGGCCCTGGACGAGGCCTATCAGGCCCTGGCCGAACAATGGGCCGAGCGCCTGGGGTTGCCCCTGGACGAACCGGACGCCGAGTTCGCCTTGCAGTTGAGCGCCCAGGGTTTGCAGTTGCAGCAGTTGGGCCTGGATGCGCCCGGCCCGGTGCGGGTCGATTTTGTCGAAGGCGGCGCGGCCCATCGCCGTTTGTTTGGCGGCGGTACGGGGCAGATGATCGCCAAGGCCGTGGGCATCCAGCAGGGCGTGCGCCCGCGAGTGCTGGATGCCACGGCAGGGTTGGGCAAAGATGCGTTCGTGCTTGCGAGCCTGGGCTGCGAAATGAGTCTGATCGAGCGCCAGCCGCTGATTGGCGCCTTGCTGGAAGACGGGCTGGCCCGTGGCCTGGATGATTTTGAGGTGGCGCCGATCGTGTCGCGCATGCACCTGCTCAAGGGCAATTCGATCGAAGTGATGCGCAATTGGGAAGGCGAACCGCCGCAGGTGATCTACCTGGACCCGATGTTCCCCCATCGCGAGAAAACCGCCCTGGTGAAAAAGGAAATGCGCCTGTTCCGGCCATTGGTGGGCGACGACAACGATGCCCCGGCGTTGCTTGAGGCGGCGTTGGCATTGGCCAGCCACCGGGTGGTGGTCAAGCGCCCGCGCAAGGCGCCGTGTATTGCCGGGCCCAAGCCGAGCCATGCGCTGGATGGTAAATCGAGCCGGTACGATATTTATCCGAAGAAGGCGTTGAAGCCTTAAACACTACACCCTCACCTTCTGTGGGAGCGGGCTTGCTCGCGATGCAGGCGCCGCGGTCTGTCAGGCAAAACGCGGTGAAGCCATCGCGAGCAAGCCCGCTCCCACAGTTGCTTCAAACTGGCTGATAAGCCCGCATAAATATCCCCACCACTTCCTGCACATGGGCCTCGCTGTCCTCAGGCCCCGGCGGCTCACCGCCGGCAAACAGCAGGCGAAAGTTCGGCGCGCCCTTGAGCATGCAGAAGAAGTGCTCCGCCGCATAATGGGGGTTGTCGATGCGCAGCGCGCCGCTTTGATCCATCTTGCGCAGCAAGCCCTCCATCTCGTGGACCACCCGCTCAGGCCCGGCCTCCAGGAAGATCTGCGACAGTTTCGGGTCCTGGCTGCCCAGGGCGACCATCAGGCGATGCAGGTTCAGCGACTCCTCGCTGTTGATCAGCACCTGAAAGCCACGCGCAATGTTCAGCAACACATCCTTGATCGGCTTGCCTGCAGGCAATTCAAAAAACAGCAGCGGCAACTGCTCGGTGCATTTGGACATGATGGCCGAGGAAAACAGCGTCTCCTTGTCCGTAAAGTGGCTGTAGACCGTCAGTTTTGACACACCGGCCAGGCCCGCAACCGCATCCATGCTGGTGTTGGCATAGCCCTTGGTCAAAAACAGGCTTTTGGCGGCGTCGAGGATCGACTGGCGTTTTGCCAGGTCCTTGGGGCGCCCGAGGGCATTGGGGGGTAAAGGATTGTCAGACATATCCGTTTATTACTGGACTGGTGAGTTTAGTATTAATAACATGCGGCCAGTATAAATATTCCAAGCCCCATTAGCGAAAGGTCATCACCATGTTGCGCCATGCCTTGCCCCGCGCTGTGCCTGTGTGTCTGCTGTTTTTATTGTCTGGGTGTGGGCAGCAGGAGCCCGCAAAAATCAGCATCAGCCCGGCGATGGTGGTGCAACCGCAGCCTTCGGCACTGGCCAGCCAGAGCTACCCGGGCGAAGTGCGGGCGCGGTTTGACCCGCAACTGGCGTTTCGCATTGGCGGCAAGGTAACCCGGCGTCTGGTGGATGAGGGCGAGCGGGTCAAGGCCAACCAGCCGCTGGCCGAACTGGACCCGCAAGATGTGCGCCTGCAATTGGACGCAACCCGCGCCCAGGTCGCCGCCGGGCAGGCCAACCTGAACCTGGTGCGTGCCGAGCGCGACCGCTACAAGACCCTGCTGGACCGGCAGATGGTCAGCCGCTCGCAGTTTGATAATGCCGAAAACCTTTATCGCTCAGGCGAAGCCAAGCTGCAACAGCTCAAGGCCGAGCAGGACGTGGCCAGCAATCAGGCGAGCTATGCGGTATTGCGTGCTCCACAAGATGGCGTGATTGCTCAGCGTCAGGTCGAGGTGGGGCAAGTGGTCAGTGCCGGGCAAACGGTGTTCACCCTGGCTGCCGATGGCGAGCGCGAAGTGCTGATCAGCTTGCCGGAACAGGATTTTGGCCGCTTCAAGATCGGTCTGCCGGTGGCCGTCGAGTTGTGGTCGCAACCCGGCCAGCGCTTCAGCGGTCGCATCCGCGAACTGTCGCCTTCAGCCGATCCTAAATCGCGCACCTTTGCTGCCCGTATCGCTTTCACTGCAGGCAAAGTACCTGCAGAGCTTGGCCAAAGTGCCCGTGTGTTCATCCAGAGCGAAGGCGCCAGCTCTCTGTCCGTGCCGCTGTCTGCACTGACCGCCGAAAACGGTGCGGCTTATGTGTGGCGCGTGGGCCAGGATAACAAGCTTGAACAAGTACCCGTGCGGGTAGGGCCGTTTGGCGAAAACAGTGTGCCGGTGCTTGAAGGTCTCAAGGCCGATGACTGGATCGTCGCCGCTGGTGTGCATGTGTTGCATCCAGGCCAGGAGGTGCGGCCGATTGATCGCTCCAACCGGGCGATCAATGTTGCGGCGAAGGAGTAATCCCCATGGGTTTCAACCTTTCCGCATGGGCGTTGCGCAATCGCCAGATCGTCCTGTTCCTGATGCTGTTGCTGGCAATTGTCGGCGGGCTTTCCTACACAAAACTGGGGCAGAGCGAAGATCCGCCGTTTACCTTCAAGGCGATGGTGATCCGTACCCTGTGGCCGGGCGCCACGGCTGAAGAAGTCTCGCGTCAGGTCACCGAACGAATCGAGAAGAAACTGATGGAAACCGGCGAGTACGAGCGCATTGTCTCGTTCTCGCGCCCCGGCGAATCGCAAGTGACCTTTATGGCCCGCGATTCGATGCATTCCGATCAGATACCCGAGCTGTGGTATCAGGTTCGCAAAAAGATCAGTGATATACGTCACACGTTGCCGCCGGATGCTCAGGGGCCGTTTTACAACGATGAATTCGGCACCACTTTCGGCAATATCTACAGCCTGAGCGGGGAAGGTTACGACTACGCAGTGCTCAAGGACTACGCCGACCGTATCCAGATCCAGCTGCAGCGGGTCAAGGATGTGGGCAAGGTCGAGTTGCTGGGCCTACAGGACGAAAAAATCTGGATCGAGCTGTCCAACCTCAAGCTGGCGACCCTTGGTTTGCCGCTGGCGGCCGTGCAAAAAGCCCTTGAAGAGCAGAACGCGGTATCGACGGCAGGTTTTTTTGAAACGCCCACCGAGCGCGTGCAACTGCGCGTGAGCGGTAATTTCAAAACGGTCGAAGAGATCGAGCGTTTCCCCATTCGCGTCGGCGAGCGCACTTTACGCATCAGCGATGTGGCTGATGTGCGTCGCGGATTCAATGATCCGCCGGCGCCGCGCATGCGCTTTATGGGTCAGGACGCAATTGGTCTGGCCGTGGCAATGAAGGACGGCGGCGATATTCTGGTGCTGGGCAAGGCACTGGATGCCGAGTTTGAACGCATCCAGAAAAACCTGCCGGCGGGTATGCAACTGGGCAAGGTGTCTGATCAACCCGCGGCGGTGAAAACCAGCGTTGGCGAGTTCGTGCAGGTGCTGGTCGAAGCGCTGGTCATCGTTCTGCTGGTGAGTTTTTTCTCATTGGGCGTGCGTACCGGCATGGTGGTGGCGCTGACCATTCCGCTGGTGCTGGCCATGACCTTTGCCGCCATGCATTACTTCGGCATCGGCCTGCACAAGATCTCGCTGGGGGCGCTGGTACTGGCGCTGGGCCTGCTGGTCGATGACGCGATCATCGCTGTGGAAATGATGGCGATCAAAATGGAGCAGGGCTACGACAGGCTCAAGGCCGCAAGTTTTGCCTGGACCAGCACGGCGTTCCCGATGCTTACCGGTACGTTGATTACAGCTGCGGGCTTTTTGCCAATTGCGATGGCGCAGTCGAGCACCGGCGAATACACCCGCTCGATTTTCCAGGTGGTAACCATTGCCCTGCTGGCGTCATGGGTGGCTGCAGTGGTGTTTGTGCCCTATCTGGGCGCGCTGTTGTTGCCGGACCTGGCGAAGATTCATGCGGCCAAACACGGCACCGGGGCTGGCGTGCCTGACCCCTACGCGACGCCGTTTTACCAGCGCGTACGGCGGTTGGTGGAGTGGTGCGTCACCCGGCGCAAAACCGTGATTGCCCTGACCGCGCTGGTGTTTGTGGGCTCGGTGGTGCTGTTCAAGTTTGTACCGCAGCAGTTCTTCCCGGCGTCCAGCCGGCTGGAGCTGATGGTCGACATGAAGCTGGCCGAAGGCGCTTCGTTGAGCAACACCACCGATCAGGTCAAGCAGCTCGAAGCACTGCTCAAGGATCACCCGGGCATCGAGAACTATGTGGCTTACGCGGGCACCGGTTCGCCACGCTATTACCTGCCTCTGGACCAGCAACTGCCAGCGGCAAGCTTTGCCCAGTTCGTGGTATTGGCCAAAACCATCGAAGACCGGGAAAGCCTGCGCACCTGGTTGATCGACACCCTTAATGAGCAGTTCCCGACCATCCGTTCGCGGGTGACGCGCCTGGAAAACGGCCCGCCTGTGGGCTATCCGGTGCAGTTCCGGGTGACCGGCGAGCATATCGAAGAGGTACGGGCGCTGGCGCGCAAGGTTGCGGCCCAAGTGCGGGGCAACCCCCATGTGGTCAACGTGCACCTGGACTGGGAAGAGCCGAGCAAGGTGGTCAACCTCAATATCGATCAGGACCGCGCGCGTGCCCTGGGAGTCAGCACGGCCAACCTGTCGCGCTTCTTGCAAAGCACCCTGCTGGGCTCGACGGTCAGCCAGTACCGCGAAGACAACGAGTTGATCGAAATTCTCCTACGCGGCACACCGCAGGAACGCACTGAACTTGCTCTGCTGCCGAGTCTGGCGGTGCCCACCGACAATGGCCAGAGCGTTGCCCTGTCGCAGATCGCGACCCTGGAATATGGCTTTGAAGAAGGCATTATCTGGCACCGCAATCGCCTGCCGACCGTGACCGTGCGGGCGGATATCTACGGCAAGGAGCAACCGGCGACCCTGGTGCAGCAGATCCTGCCGACCCTGGAGGGCGTGCGTGCCGAACTGCCGGATGGCTATTTGCTGGAAGTGGGCGGCACCGTCGAAGACTCCACCCGTGGCCAGGACTCGGTGAAAGCCGGTGTGCCGCTGTTTATCGTGGTGGTGCTGACATTGCTGATGGTGCAGCTGCGCAGTTTCTCGCGCATGGTCATGGTATTCCTGACGGCGCCTTTGGGTCTGATCGGGGTGACATTGTTCCTGCTGTTGTTTGGCAAGCCGTTTGGTTTTGTGGCAATGCTGGGCACCATCGCATTGTCGGGGATGATCATGCGCAACTCGGTGATCCTGGTGGATCAGATCGAGCAGGACAAGGCGGCGGGGCTGGACCCGTGGCGGGCGGTGATTGAAGCGACAGTGCGGCGTTTTCGGCCGATTGTGCTGACCGCGCTGGCGGCGGTGCTGGCGATGATTCCGCTGTCACGCAGCGTGTTCTTCGGGCCGATGGCGGTGGCCATTATGGGCGGGCTGATCGTGGCAACTGTGCTGACGCTGCTGTTCTTGCCGGCGCTGTATGCGGCGTGGTTCAAGGTCAGGAAGGTCTAGTTCAAAAGCCCCTCACCCTAACCCTCTCCCGGAGGGAGAGGGGACTTGACCGCGTTGCTGCGGGATTCAGCTCAATACTTTCGGCTGCCGAGATTCTCCGTTATTCCCCAATCAGCCCCCTCTCCCTCCGGGAGAGGGTTGGGGTGAGGGTAAGCCTGCGAATTAGCGAATCTGATCCACGCGCACACGGATCGGCTGCTGGGTCTTGGCCGTCAGGTCGACGCTATTGCGCTCGGTGTTGATAAACAGCAACTGGCCGTTTTCTTCAATCCGCGCGCTGATAGCGTAGGTGTGGCCGGGCTTGATCTGCGCCGGGTCGTAGGTCAGGTGGAAAGGCAGTGGCACCTGGCCCTTGATCTGGCCGCTTTGCTTGGCAAGCGTTACCGCTGGTGCGTCGGCCAGCGAAACGTCCTGCAGGCTCACTTCCAGTGTCGCCGTCGGCGGCAAGGCAATGCGTTGCAGGTAAAACACTTCGCCATCGAGGCTGGCATGCTGGGTAGGGGTCATGGAACTACAGGCTCCAAGCAGGGCTGTGAGGCTGAGTAAAAGGATTTTTTTCATGTAAGTCTCCATTCAAGATGTTTTTTCCAGCGAAAGTGGCGGCTGCTCAGGGGTGTCTTCAGTGCGGTGCAAGGCCACCTGGCGGATAGACAGGCGGATTTCGGCAGGCAAGACGCGCTTGGCAGCCCCTTCGGCCAGTTCACCGAGCAGTTCGTGGTAGCTCAATTTGCCGTTGGCATCGCGGCGCAATACGTCTTCTTCGAGCAAGGTCTGGATAAAGTGGCGGAACAGGCTCTTGTCGAAGAACTCAGGGGCATTGAGCCCATGCAGGATCGACAGGCGCTGGGCCATCATGGTGCACAGGTCTTCCAGCTCTTCGGCGCTCAAGGTGTTCTGGCCGCTATTGAGCAGCAAGGAGATGGCCATGTAAAAGCGTTGCAGGGTTTGCGCAATGCTTTTGGACAGCAGCGTCAGCAATACAAAGTGTCGCGAACTGGGCGCAGGGCGCAGGTACACGTCTTTTTCGAAGCGCAGCAAGCCTTGCTCGACAAAGGCTTCAAGCCATTGGTCGACTACACCGTCGAGTTCCTCTGCGGACCAGCGGATAAACAGTTCCGATTGCAGATACGGGTACAGCGCATGGGTGTAGCGCAGGATCTGTTCGCGGCTCATGCGCGAGGTGCTCTGGAAGAAGCTGGCCAGCAACGATGGCAAGGCAAAGATATGCATCACGTTGTTGCGGTAATAGGTCATCAGAACCGCGTTCTGCTCATCCAGATAGAGGATCTTGCCCAGCGCATCGCTTTGCTCGGCCAGCAGATTCATGTCTTTGACATGCTGGATCAGTGCCGGCCCGTCACCCTCGGGCAAGGTGGTGTACGGCGAGTAGGGAACCCGGCGCAGCAGGGCCAGATACAGGTCCAGCACCCGGGCCATAGCCTGTTCATCCAGGGCCAGGCGGGTAGTGGACAGCAGGGCCAGGGCCACCAGGTTGACCGGATTGATGGCCGCAGCCTCATTCAGGTGCCGGGCAACTTTTTCCCCCAGACGGTTGGTGGTCTGGCTCAGCCATTCAGGCCGGTAGGCCGGCGCAAGCTCCTGCTGGCGCCAGCCCGGCTGCTCCTGCTCGAGAAACTCGGCAAGCTTGATCGGCTCGCCGAAGTTGACCGCGACCTGACCGAACTTCTGCTTTTTAAGGGCGCCGATCACTTTGAAAATATCGAAAATCGATTCTTTTTTCTTGCTCGCACCGCGCAGTTCGCCAAGGTAGGTACGGCCTTCTAGTACGCGCTCGTAACCGATGTACACCGGTACAAAGACGATAGGCGTACGTGATGAGCGCAAGAAACTGCGCACGGTGATGGCCAGCATCCCGGTTTTTGGTTGCAGCATGCGTCCGGTGCGCGAGCGGCCGCCTTCGACGAAGTACTCCACCGGGAAACCCTTGGTAAACAGGGTGTGCATGTATTCGTTGAACACCGAGGTGTACAACGGGTTGCCCTTGAAGGTGCGGCGCATGAAAAACGCCCCGCCACGCCGCAGCAGCGGGCCCAGCACCGGCATGTTGAGGTTGATCCCGGCGGCAATATGCGGCGGGGTCAGGCCGTTGCGAAACAGCAGATAGGACAGCAACAGGTAGTCGATATGGCTGCGGTGGCACGGTACATAAATGATCTCGTGGCCCTGGGCGACCTTTTGCACGCTCTCGATCTGGTTGACCTTGACCCCGTCGTAGATCTTGTTCCAGAACCAGCTCAGCAATACTTCAAAAAAACGGATCGCGGTGTAGGTGTAGTCTGAGGCGATTTCGTTGGCGTAGCGCAGCGCCAGGGCACGGGCCTTGTCTGGCGAAATATTTTCGCGCCCGGCTTCATCGAGGATCGCCTGACGCACGGCAGGCTCGTTGACCAGCCCTTTGACCAGTGTGCGTCGGTGCGACAGATCGGGGCCAATGGTCGAAATTTTCAGGTTGCGAAAGTGCACCCGCAAAATGCGCTGGGCCATGCGCACGGTGCGTTCGTGGCCCTTGTTGAGGTCGACCAGCTCGCGCATATGGATAGGGGCCGAGAATTGCACGCGGGTTTTGCGGCCCAGAATCAGGATCCGCAGCAGACGCCGCAAGCGTCCGGTCACGGCCCAGCTATCGGCAAACAGCAGTTTCCAGGGGCTGGACTCGCTGTCGGGAGACTGGCCCCAGAACACGCTGACCGGAATGATTTGCGCATCTTCGCCCGGGTGCTGGCTCAGGCTGTCGACCAGACGGGTCAATACCGGCGGCGCCCCACGCTTGTCCTGGCGGCCCAGCCAGTCGGGCTCGGGGGTCAGGTAGAAGAAGGCGGCGGGCTCGATCATCTCGCCCACGGCAACCGGCAGCACCGGGCGCGGCAGGCCGGCCTTGGAGCATTCGGCGTCGACCACGGCCAGTTCGGTCAGCGAGGGCGATTGCAGTACATAGAACACCGGGCGGCTGCGATCCAGGTTCAGGGTCAGCGAAGACTGATTGATGGTCTCCGAGCGCACCCACAGGTACAGCAAGCGACGCAGGGCGCCAAATACAAGGCGGCGGAATGGGGAGGGGGTCATACGGCTTCTGCGTTAGTGAATTAAACGAGCGTTTACTCGGTCGGGTAGTTTGCAGTATCAGCGCAAAATCGGCAAAAAAGCGGCGAACTAATATTGATTGAGTGTTTTTTTGCCTGACTTATACTCGAGGTCTTTCGCTGTCTTGTGTAAGACGCAATCGGTGGAAGTCTAGTTCAAGCGAAAACTCTTAAAGGGCCAATAACGAGCCCGCTCAATAATAAAAAGGGGGGAAGGTTCCATGACGACACGTGTAACAGGCAATGTGAAGTGGTTCAACGATGCCAAGGGCTACGGCTTTATCCAGTGCGAGAACGGGGCCGATGTGTTTGTGCACTACCGCGCCATTCGCGGTGAAGGCCATCGCAGCCTGGCCGAAGGCCAGCAGGTCGAATACACCCAGGTCACAGGCGCCAAGGGCCTGCAGGCCGAGGATGTAGTGGGGTTGTAAGGCTCTGCGGCCCCTCCCTGTGGGAGCGGGCTTGCTCGCGATATGGGCGGCGCGGTGCATTTGGCTGACCGCAGCGATACCATCGCGAGCAAGCCCGCTCCCACAAGGGATTTGTAGCGGGTTTTACTCAGGAACCGGTTTTCCAGGTGATTTCTTCCTGGCCGTCTTCGCTGATGCGGATCCAGCGGTCGGCGTCTGCCTCGCCCTGTTCTTCAACCCAGCTGCCCGGTGCGCAACGCACTTCGATGTGCAGGGCCTCAAAAGCGGCCTTGGCGCAGGCAATATCGTCTTCCCACGGGGTTTTATCACTGTCCAGGTACAGGCTGTTCCATTTGCCCACGGCCTTTGGCATCCAGGTCACCGGCACTTCGCCTGCGGTGCACTTCCAGGTTTCGCCTTTCTTTTTCCATTCCGTGCACGGCCCCAGCACGTTTGCCAGCCAGGCTTCGACGTCTTTGTAAGTGACGGCTTCTTTCAGGTAAATCTCGATATCGGGTTGGCGCATGGATGTCCTCACTGCGGGTCTGAAAAATCCACTCGCGGATTAATCGGGCCAGAGGCATGTGCCCCTGGCCGTAAAGTTGGTTATTGAAGCACGAAGTAATCGTAGCGCATCGACACCGTCACCACTAAAGGCTCGGGGTGCTCGATGACCTCGGCGCGGCGCTCGGCACTGGCACGCCAGCCGTGAGGGGTCATGGCCAGCAGGTTGGCGCGATCCTGGGGTTCGCTCAGGCTGAGGGTGAACTCCAGTGTTTCGCTGTGTTGCAGCGCCATGCCTTCGGGCACCAGGGCCAAATGCTTGTCGTCAGCGTAATCCCGTACTTCGTCGTACAGCCGCTCGCGCAGTTCCATCAAGTGCCCGCGTGTTGGGCCTACACGCATCAGGCCACCACCCGGGGTCAGCAGGCGCTTGGCTTCAAGCCAGTCCAGCGGGCTGAATACACTGGCCAAAAACTGGCAGCTGGCATCGGCCAAGGGTACGCGGGCCATGCTGGCGATCAACCAGGTCAGTTGCGGGTTGCGCTTGCAGGCGCGCTTGACCGCCTCGCGGGAGATATCCAGGGCGTAACCATCGGCGTCGGGCAGTGCCTGGGCGATTTGCGCGGTGTAATAACCCTCGCCACAGCCGATGTCGAGCCAGCGTTGCGGCGCGCGTTCGGCGGCCAGCTCGGCCAGGCGTTTGGCCACGGGGGCGTAGTGCCCGGCGTTGAGAAAGTCGCGGCGGGCTTCAACCATTGCCTGGTTGTCGCCAGGGTCGCGGCTGTTCTTGTGTTGCACCGGCAACAGGTTCAAATAGCCCTGGCGGGCACGGTCAAAACGGTGCCCGGCGGGGCACACGACACCATTGTCCACTGCATTGAGCGGTTCGGAGCAGATTGGGCAGGCGAGCATCAGGCGAGCAACTTGATCAGGGTCTGGTAGTAGATTTCGGTCAGCACATCCAGATCGCTGGCCAGAACCCGTTCGTTGACCTGGTGGATGGTCGCGTTGACCGGCCCCAGTTCTACCACTTGGGTGCCCAGGGTGGCGATAAAGCGCCCGTCGGACGTACCACCGCTGGTCGAGGCCTTGGTCTCACGCCCCGTCACCTGCTTGATGCTCGACGAAACCGCGTCAAGCAAAGCGCCCGGCTCGGTCAGGAAGGGCAGGCCGGACAATGCCCAGTCGATGTGCCAGTCCAGGCCATGCTTGTCGAGGATGTCGGCCACGCGCTTTTGCAGGCCTTCAACGGTGGACTCGGTGGAGAAACGGAAGTTGAACACCGCCACCAGGTCACCGGGGATCACGTTGGTTGCGCCCGTGCCGGAGTTGAGGTTGGAAATCTGGAAGCTGGTCGGCGGGAAGAAGGCGTTGCCGTTGTCCCAGTGCTCGGCGGCCAGTTCGGCAAGGGCTGGGGCGGCCAGATGAATCGGATTCTTGGCCAGGTGCGGGTAGGCAACATGGCCTTGCTTGCCACGCACGGTGAGCTTGGCGCCCAGGGAGCCGCGACGACCGTTTTTGACCACGTCGCCGACCAGGGTGGTACTCGACGGTTCGCCGACGATGCACCAGTCCAGGCGCTCGTTACGGGCCTTGAAGCGTTCGATCACGGCCTTGGTACCGTGATGGGCCGGGCCTTCTTCGTCACTGGTGATCAGAAACGCGACCTTGCCCTTGTGGTCCGGGTAGTCGGCGACAAAGCGCTCGGCGGCCACCAGCATGGCTGCCAGGCTGCCTTTCATGTCGGCCGCACCACGGCCGCAAAGCATGCCGTGTTCATCGATCAGTGCGTCGAACGGGTCGTTCTGCCAGGCCTGGACCGGGCCGGTGGGCACCACGTCGGTGTGGCCGGCGAAGCACAGTACCGGGCCTTCGTGTTTGCCGTGGGTGGCCCAAAAGTTGTCGACGTCCTCGATGCGCATCGGCTCAAGCATGAAGCCGGCATCGCCCAGGCGCTGCATCATCAGCTTCTGGCAATCGGCATCGATCGGCGTCACGGAAGGGCGACGGATCAGATCGCAGGCAAGTTGCAGGGTCGGCGAAAGGTCGGCGTGGGCCGTCATGGTAGGGACTCCGAAGCGGGACACAAGGCACAAAAGGGCGGTTATCTTAAAGCAAAACGGCGGCCAGAGGCCGCCGTTTAGTGGTTGCAGTCAATTTATGCAGCCGGTTGCTCTTGGGCTTCTTCTACCGGTTTGGGCAGCGAAGACATAAAGGCCATGATCAGCGCCGCCAGGTACGGCAGCGATTGCACCAGCAACATCACCACCCAGAAACGCATGTCGTTGCTCGGCAGGCCCTGCACGAAGAAGATCCCCAGTGCCGCGCCCCAGAGCAACAGCATGATGAACACTTCTTCGCGGGCTTCCGAGATGGCGACCCAAAAGCCGTGGTTATCGGCGTTTTTCGGGGTGCGGAAGAACGGAATGCTGGTGGTGAAGAACCCGTACAGCACGGCTTTGGCGATGGTGTGGGACAACGCCAGCCCCGCCAGTGCCGCGGCGAAGGCGTCCTTGAGGTTGACCCCCATCGCACGGCGGTACAGGAAGATGATCTTGCCCACCTTGAACACGAATAGCGCCAATGGCGGGATGGCGAAAATCAGCAGCGGCGGATCGACCCGCGTCGGCACGATAATCATCGCCGCCGACCACAACAGGGCGCCCACGGTGAAGAAGATATTCATGCCATCGGCCACCCACGGCAGCCAACCCGCTAGGAAGTGATAGCGCTGGCCGCGGGTCAGCTCAGTGTCCTTGCCGCGCAGCAGGCTTGAAGAGTGACGCTTGATAATCTGAATCGCCCCGTAGGCCCAGCGGAAGCGCTGTTTCTTGAAGTCGATAAAGGTATCGGGCATCAGGCCCTTGCCGTAGCTATTGTGGGAATAGGCTGCTGAGTAGCCTTTCTCGAACACGCGCAGGCCCAGTTCGGCGTCTTCACAGATGCACCAGTCGGCCCAGCCGAGCTCTTCGAGCACGGAGCGGCGGGTCATGGTCATGGTGCCATGCTGGATGATTGCGTCGCGGTCGTTGCGGGTGACCATGCCGATATGGAAGAAGCCTTTGTATTCCGAATAGCAGAGCTTCTTGAATTTGCTTTCGTTTTGGTCGCGGTAGTCCTGCGGCGATTGCACGATGGCGATTTTCGGGTCGGCAAAGTGCGGCACCATGTGCTTGAGCCAGTTGCGGTCAACGCAGTAATCGGAGTCGATCACGGCGATCACTTCGGCGTCCGGCGCGGTATGCGGGATCAGGAAGTTCAGTGCGCCGCCCTTGAAGCCGGCCAGGGGCGCGACGTGGAAGAACTTGAAGCGCGGGCCGAGGGTGGCGCAATAGTCGCGCACCGGCTCCCATACCGCCGGGTCCTTGGTGTTGTTGTCGATGATCAACACTTCGAAATCGGGGTAGTCGAGGTTGGCCAGGGCGTCGAGGGTCTGTTTGACCATCTCTGGCGGCTCGTTGTAGCACGGCACATGGATCGAGACTTTCGGGCGGTAGGCATCGTCGGCCTCGACCGGTAAAAACTCCCGTCGGCGTTTGCGAATCCATACCGCCTCGGCCAGTTCATGGGCCTCGGTGAGCAACACAATAAACACCCCGAGGGCACCCAGTCCGAGCAGGAAGCCCACGGTCAGGCTGAACCAGGTGCTGTATTGCTGGCTGTAGTCGTAGGCGATCCACACCAGTACCGACCCGCAAAGGAACGCGGTGAAGGTCAGGAAGGTGCGGCCACGCTGGCGCAGGGCAGAGCCGTCGATCAGCAGCAACGCCAGCGACAGCAGGCCCATGACCACCGAGCCGATGGCCAGTACGCGCCACTGTGGAATGGCTACTACCGGGCCTTCAAAGTTGAATTTTTGCTGGCGGGCCGCGTTGTACACGCCCCAGTACGCACCTACCGAACCTTCGTCGCTGGCTTTCCACGGCTGGTCGAAGGCTTCGATCACAAAGTAGTTGTAGCCGCGACGGTTGAGGGTGTTGACCAGCGTACGCAGATAAATGGCCTGGTCGGCCGGGGTGGCGTCAGCGCCACCGCGCATGCGGCCGTTGCTCGGCCAGCCCACCTCGGACAGCAGCAGCGGTTTTTTCGGGAACATTTTTTTCAGGTCGCGGGCACGGTCCAGGACGAACTCACCGGCCTTGTCCACCGGGATAAATTCCCAGTAGGGCAGGATGTGCGCGGCGATCAGGTCAACGTGCTTGGCCAGTTGCGGGTATTTCTCCCAGATGTGCCATTGCTCGGACGTGGTGACCGGCACCTTGACCGCAGCGCGCACCCGGTCCAGCAGCACGATCAGGTCTTCAGGGGTGATCTCTTCACGGAACAGGGCTTCGTTGCCCACCACAACCCGCACCACGCTGCGCGAATTGTTGGCCAGTTCGATGGCTTTCTGGATTTCCCGTTCGTTGCGCTCCAGGTCCGGGCTGATCCAGATCCCGATGGTCACGCGCAGGCCGAATTCTTCCGCCAGCTTGGGAATATCGCCCAGGGTGCCATCAACCGAATAAGTCCGGATGTTGTCGGTGAGCTTGCTGATGATCTCCAGGTCGCGACGCATTTCGTCGTCGGTCGGGTACTGGTCTTTCTGCGGGTACTGGCCTTGCTGGAACGGCGAGTACGAAAAGCCGGAGATTTGCTCGGGCCAGTTGGGTGCAGAGACCGGGCGATTGATCAGCGCCCAGAAGCCTGTGAAGAGCGCGGCGATGGCCAGGACCACCACCAGATTGAGTCCAAATTTACGCGATGACATAACTATTTCGGGTTCCAAAGGGAGTGGAACGAAGATCGGTCGGCGGGTGCCAAACGGCGCGCATCCTACACTGTGCTCCGACCCATCGTATAGCTGACGGAATTGGATCCGGCGTTGGGCAGTTGTTACCGTCTTAAGTTCTTTCTTTATTATTTGTAGCTCTGATCTTCTTACTCAGTAGGCTATTAAAGCAGGCTTGGTCGCATAGCCTGTAGGAAAGATACTCAATGCAATGTAAGCCCCCTATAATGCGCGCCGGTTTTTGGGGTGTTGGTGATGAGTACAGAAGATCCACGTTTTGCCGGTGTAGCCCGGTTATATGGGCTGGAAGGCCTTGAACGGCTGAAGGTAGCCCATGTGGCGATCGTCGGTGTGGGCGGTGTCGGGTCGTGGGCGGCAGAAGCCATTGCGCGCTGCGGCGTCGGCGAGATTTCGTTGTTTGACCTGGATGACGTGTGCGTCAGCAACAGCAACCGCCAGTTGCACGCCTTGAGCACGACCATTGGTCGGGACAAGGTCGAAGTGATGGCCGAGCGCCTGCGTCAGATCAACCCGGATTGTGTGGTTCACGAAGTGGCGGATTTCGTCACCCGCGAAACCATGGCCGAGTACATCACCCCGAATATTGACTGCGTGATCGACTGCATCGACAGCGTAAATGCCAAGGCGGCGCTGATTGCCTGGTGCAAGCGGCGCAAGATCCAGATCATCACCACCGGTGGTGCGGGCGGGCAAATTGACCCGACGCTGATCCAGGTCTGTGACTTGAACCGTACGTTCAATGATCCGCTTGCCTCCAAGGTGCGTTCGACCTTGCGCCGCGACTATGGCTTTTCGCGCACCATGACCCGCCATTACAGCGTGCCGTGTGTGTTCTCTACCGAACAGCTGCGTTATCCCAAGCCGGACGGCAGCATTTGCCTGCAGAAGAGTTTTGTGGGGGATGGGGTCAAATTGGACTGCGCCGGCGGGTTTGGCGCGGTGATGATGGTGACCGCCACCTTTGGTATGGTCGCGGCGACCAAGGCGGTGGACAAGATCGTGGCGGGCGTGCGGCGGCCTTCGGAGAAGGTAAAGCCTGCACCGCAGGAATAAGGCTCGCCCCGGACCTGACCTGTGGGAGCGGGCTTGCTCGCGATAGGATCGCTGCGGCTTTTCAGATGAACCGAATCGCCAGCATCGCGGGCAAGCCCGCTCCCACAGTTATTTTGCGCAAGCCCGGGTTTTGAGGGCCGCACAACATCTGTGGAAGCGGCAAGGGTTAGCCTGCCAACTCCCGCATCCGCACCAGCACGGCATTCAGCCCGTTGCTGCGCGATGGCGACAGTTGCCGGCTCAGGCCCAACTGCTCGAACCAGCCCGGCAAATCGACCTGTTGCAGCTCTTCAGTGGTCAAGCCATTGACCCGCGCCAGCAGCAACGCCACCAGCCCGCGAATCAACCGCGCCTCACTGCTGGCCGCAAACTGCCAGCGACCATCGACCTGCTTGCCCACCAGCCACATAAGGCTTTCACAGCCATGTACGCGGTTGGCCTCGGTTTTGTCGGTCTCGCTCAGCTCCGGCAAACGCTGACCCCATTGCATCAACAGGCGCGCACGCTGTTCCCAGCCGCTGCAATGCTCAAAGCTGTCGAGCGCCGCCTGCGCCTGGGCGGGCAGAGTCATTGCAGCAGCTCCAGCGCCTGATCGAGCGCGTCGAAAAAACGCTCCAGATCGTCTGAATCGTTGTACAGCGCCAGCGAAACGCGGATGGCTCCGGCCAGCCCCAGGCCTTTGAGCAGCGGCATGGCGCAATGATGCCCGGCGCGCACGGCTATTCCCTGTTCGGTCAGTAAGTGGGCCAGGTCGGCGTTGTGTACGCCATCCACGACAAAACTGACCAAGGCCAGTTGCGGAGTGCCCAGCAGGCGAATGCCCTGACGCTGCTGCAAACCCTCGACGAGCAACCCGTGCAGCGCTGCTTCGTGGGCTTGCACGGCGGCCTGGTCGAGGTTGGCCAGATAGTTGAGCGTTGCGCCCAGGCCGATCACGCTGGCTATCGCCGGGGTTCCGGCCTCAAAGCCCAGCGGCGCGGGGCGGAAGGTGGCGTGCTGGTAGTCGGCGTCCTGGACCATTTCGCCGCCAAACTGCCAGTGCTGCAAAAGGCTCAGCGCTTCATGGCGGCCAAACAGCACGCCCAGCCCGTCCGGGCCATACAGCTTGTGGCTGGAAAATACATAGAAGTCGCAGCCTAACGCCTGCACGTCATGACGACCGTGGACCACACCTTGTGCGCCATCGACTACGGTCAGGGCCTGATGGGCCTTGGCCAGCGCCAGCAGTTCAGGCAGGGGCTGCCATACGCCCAGTACGTTGGACAACTGGCTTACGGCCAGCAGGCGGGTGCGCGGGGTGATCAGGCGTGCGGCTGCCTCGAGGTCGATCACGCCGTCGGCATCCAGCGGCAACACCACCAGATTCAACCCTTTACGCTGCGCCAGCTGCTGCCACGGCAGCAGGTTGGCGTGGTGTTCCAGGGCGCTGATAACAATGTCATCGCCCGTCTTGAATTGGTGCTCCAGGCCATAGGCCAGAAGGTTCAGCGCCGACGTGGCACCGTGGGTGAAAACGATTTGCCCGCACTCGCCAGCATTGAGCCATTGCGTCACTTTGTGGCGGGTGTTTTCGAAGGCCTGGGTCGCGTGGGCGCCCGGCAGGTGCTGGGCCCGGTGCACATTGGCTGCGCCATTGGCGTAGTAGTGCGTCAGTGCGTCGAGCAGGGCTTGGGGTTTTTGCGTGGTTGCAGCGCTGTCCAGATAGGTCTGGGCCTGACGTTGCAAGGCGGCGATGGCGGGGAAGTCAGCGCGCCAGGGAGAAGGCAAAAGCATGGTGTTCGGGCTCTGTTGACGAGGCCGGAAGCCGGCCCCGTCAGTTTCAGACAGACGCTTAGTTGTGCGCGTGCAGTGCTTCGTTCAGCTCGATGGCCGACTTGTGGGTCTTGCATTCCACAGCGCCGGTTTCCGAGTTGCGACGGAACAACAGGTCAGGCTGGCCAGCCAGGTCACGGGCCTTGACCACTTTGACCAGCTGGTTGTTTTCGTCCAGCAGGGCCACTTTGGTACCCGCGGTCACGTACAGGCCGGACTCAACGGTGTTGCGGTCACCCAGCGGGATGCCGATACCGGCGTTGGCGCCGATCAGGCAGCCTTCGCCAACCTTGATCACGATGTTGCCACCGCCCGAGAGGGTGCCCATGGTCGAGCAGCCGCCGCCCAGGTCCGAACCTTTGCCCACGAACACGCCAGCCGAAACACGGCCTTCGATCATGCCCGGGCCTTCGGTGCCGGCGTTGAAGTTGACGAAGCCTTCGTGCATCACTGTGGTGCCTTCGCCCACATAAGCACCCAGGCGAATACGCGCCGCGTCAGCGATGCGCACGCCGGCAGGGACAACGTAGTCGGTCATTTTCGGGAACTTGTCGACCGAGAACACTTCCAGCAGATCGCCACGCAGGCGCGCTTCAAGTTGACGCTCGGCCAGTTCGCCCAGATCGATGGCGCCCTGGCTGGTCCATGCAACGTTTGGTAGCAGCGGGAACACACCCGCCAGGCTCAGGCCGTGGGGCTTGACCAGGCGATGGGACAGCAGGTGCAGCTTGAGGTAGGCCTCAGGCGTGGAGGTCAGCGTGGCGTCTTCGGCCAGCAGGGTCGCGACCAGCGGCTTGTGGCTTTCGGCCAGGCGGGTCAGCAGGGCCGCTTGAGCAGCGTCCACAGGCTTGACGGCTTCTGCCATTTGAGCGGCTTGTGCGGTGGTAAAGGTGATTGCCTGATTGCCACCGGTGTAGCCCAGAATCGGTGCGATGGCTGCAATCAGCTCGGCCGATGGATTGATCAGGGGTTGTGCGTAGAACACTTCCAGCCATGCGCCTTGACGGTTTTGGGTGCCGACGCCGAAGGCTGCGCTGAACAGGGTAGTAGACATGCAATTACCTCTTACAAAAAATAAATGGGCGGGCGCTTACAGAAGGGCCGCCGCATAAAGATCTGGCTTGAAGCCAATCAGGGTTTTGTCACCGAGATCGAGCACCGGGCGCTTGATCATCGAGGGTTGGGCGAGCATCAGTTCAATGGCCTTCGCTTGGTCGAGATCGGCTTTGCGTTCGTCGTCGAGCTTGCGAAAGGTTGTACCGGCGCGGTTGAGCACCACTTGCCAGCCGTGCTCGTTACACCATTGGGTCAGGTGTTCACGGTCAATGCCGCTGCTTTTGTAGTCATGAAAGTCGTAGCGCACTGCATGCTCATCGAGCCAGGTGCGAGCCTTTTTCATGGTGTCGCAGGCTTTGATGCCGAAAAGGTGCAACGTCTTGCTTGAGTCGGTCACGGAAATTGCCCCTCCTTTGGAGATGCGGTAAATGAGCGGTCGCGGATTATGCCATGTGCAGCGCCCTTGGGCGTGAATGGCTGCGAGCTTGGCACAGACTTGTGACATGTCGTCGCACTGCTACTTTTGTTCAGGCTCGGCTTTTACGGTTAGACGCTACTATGGAGCGCAATGGGAAATTGTTGCTATTTATTTAGTTTAAAACTGATCGTTCGGGAACTCTGCTGATATGCAAACCGCCTATACCGTCCTTATCCTGCTGATGCTGGTGGGGGTTTCGCGTCTGTTGGGGCGTGTCATACCGTTGCCTTTGCCGCTGGTGCAGATTGCTGCCGGCGCTGTACTGGCCTGGCCGACACTGGGCCTGCATGTGGCGCTGGAACCTGAGCTGTTCCTGTTTCTGTTCTTGCCGCCGCTGCTGTTCTCGGATGGCTGGCGCATGCCCAAGCGTGAGTTCTGGCGCCTGCGTGGGCCGATTCTGACCCTGGCGGTGGGGCTGGTGCTGTTTACGGTGGTGGGGGCGGGTTATTTCATCCACTGGCTGCTGCCGAGCATTCCCTTGCCGGTGGCATTTGCCCTGGCCGCGGTGTTGTCACCCACCGATGCGGTGGCCGTCTCGGCCATTGCCCAAAACCGTCTGCCGGCGCCCTTGATGCATATGCTGCAAGGCGAGGCGTTGATGAATGACGCTACGGGCCTGGTGACATTCAAGTTCGCCCTGGCAGCGGCCATTACCGGGGTGTTCTCGCTGGCCAACGCCAGCCTGACTTTTGTCCTGGTGGCCTGCGGCGGGCTGGCTATCGGCGTGGCGTTGAGCTGGCTGGTCGGGCGTTTGCGGGCATGGATGATCGCTCGCGGCTGGGATGACCCGGCGACCCATGTGGTGTTCATGTTGCTGCTGCCTTTTGCCGCCTATGTACTGGCCGAGCGACTGGGCGCATCGGGCATCCTGTCGGCGGTTGCTGCGGGGATGATGCAGAGCTGGCTGGACCTGTTGCCGCGTCAGACCAGCACCCGCCTGCTTAACCGCAGTGTGTGGTCGCTGCTGGAATTTGCCTTCAACGGCCTGATCTTTTTGCTATTGGGGCTGCAACTGCCGGACATCATCAAGGCGGTGGTCAGCCACGAAACCACCTTGTGGCCAACCCTGATGTACCGCTGCCTGGATGTGGTGGCGATTTTTCTGGTGTTGTTGGCGCTGCGCTTTATCTGGGTGCAGAGCATCTGGCGGCTGTCGGGTCTGCTGCGCCGCTGGCGTGGCAAGGGCGAGCTGACAATGGTGCCGACGGCGCGCTCCTGCTGGCTGTTGACCGTGGGCGGGGTGCGTGGAGCGGTAACGCTGGCGGGTGTGATGTCGGTGCCATTACTGGTCAGTGAGGGTTTGAATTTCCCTGAGCGTGATTTGCTGATCTTTATTGCTGCCGGAGTGATATTGCTGTCGCTGGTGGCGGCCTGCATCGCCTTGCCCGTGTTGTTGCGCGGTATTCCAAAAAGCCCGGACGATGCCATGCGCAAGGAAGTGCGCGAAGCCTGGCGGCGCACAGCAGAAGCGGCGATTCACGCGCTGGAGGCAGAAGAGGTGGTGGAGGCCGATGGTCAGCAGGATGCGGCCCAGGCAGCTCTGGCGGCTGAGCTGAAGGCGCGGATCATGTCCGAGTACCGTCATCAGCTGGAGGTGTACAACGACTCGGCAGAAGCCCAGGCACTGGCTTCGCAAATGGACCAGCTGGAGAGCCGTTTACGGCTCAAGGCACTGCGGGCGCAGCGGTTGGAGCTGTACAGCTTGCGCCGTCACCATGAAATCGGCGATGACGCCCTGAGCGAGATCCTCAAGGATCTGGACTTGAGCGAAGCCAACCTGGGCACGGTGAAATAATCCCGCTTTATGTGGGAGCGGGCTTGCTCGCGATGCAAGCGATGAGGTGTCTCAGCCAAATCGCAGTGATGCCATCGCGAGCAAGCCCGCTCCCACGGGAGCGGATTAGCGGCGACGCTGGATAAAATCGCGGATGCGTCCGGCGGCTTCCACGCACTCAGCCAGTGGCGCAACCAGAGCCATGCGCACGCGCCCAGCCCCCGGGTTGAAGCCGTCTACCTCACGGGACAGGTACGAACCCGGCACTACGGTAACGTGCTCTTCGACAAACAAATCGCGACAGAACTCGGCATCGTCACCTTCAACCTTGGGCCACAGGTAAAAACCGCCATCCGGGCGTTGTACGTCCAGCACCGGGGTCAAAATCTCCAGCACCGCATCGAACTTCTCGCGATACAGGTCACGGTTGGTGCGTACGTGCTCTTCGTCGTTCCAGGCCGCAATGCTGGCCAGCTGGGTTTGCACCGGCATGGCGCAGCCGTGGTAAGTGCGGTACAGCAGGAACGCCTTGAGGATGTCGGCATCTCCCGCCACAAAACCGGAACGCAAACCCGGCAGGTTCGAGCGCTTGGACAGGCTGTGGAACACCACGCAGCGTTTGAAGTCTTCGCGGCCCAGGGCCACGCAGGCGCTGAGCAGGCCGACCGGCGGGGTTTGCTCGTCGAAATACAGCTCGCTGTAGCACTCGTCCGCAGCGATCACGAAGTCGTGTTCGTCGGCCAGGGCGATCAATTTTTTCAGGGTGTCGAGCGGGATCAGCGCGCCGGTCGGGTTGCCTGGCGAGCACAGGAACAGGATCTGGCAGCGCTTCCAGGTGTCGACGGACACCGCATCGAAATCCGGGTTGAAACCATGCTCGGCCAGGCACGGCAGGTAGTGCGGCTGGGCGCCGGCGAGGAAGGCTGCGCCTTCGTAGATCTGATAGAACGGGTTCGGGCTGACGACCAGGGCGTCGTCGCCACGGTTGACCACGGTCTGGGTGAAAGCAAACAGGGCTTCACGGGTGCCATTGACCGGCAGGATGTTGCGCGCCGGGTCGAGCCAGCCCTTGGGTACATTGAAGCGCCGCTCGGCCCAGCCGGCGATGGCTTCGCGCAGCGCCGGGATGCCCAGGGTGGTCGGGTACACCGCCATCTGGTCGAGGTTGTCAGCCAGCGCCTTGGCCACGAAGTCCGGGGAGCGGTGTTTCGGTTCGCCAATCGACAGGGCAATCGCACGCTTGTCGGCGTTGGGCTGCACGCTGCCAAGCAGGGCGCGCAGTTTTTCGAACGGGTAAGGCTGCAGCTGGTTCAAAGCGTTGTTCATGGGGTGCGGGTCTCACTCGGCGGCGGTTAAATGCTCAGGCGCCACGGTTCTGGGGTTGAATCCTGATTGACCGTCAGTTGCTCGACGATCGCTTCCTGCAAACGCATGCACAGCTGCGGGTCGGACAGCGGCTGGTTGTTTGCATCGGTGATGAAAAATACGTCTTCTACGCGCTCGCCAAGGGTGGCGATCTTGGCGTTTTGCAGCGACAGGTCGAACTCCAGGAAGATCATCCCGATGCGGGCCAGCAGGCCCGGGCGGTCGGGGGCGCTGAGCTCCAGCACGGTCACCGGGCGCTGGGCATCGTTATGGATCGTCACCTGGGGTGCAAAGGCAAAGTGCTTGAGCTGGCGCGGTACCCGGCGCTGGATGATGGTCGGGTAGTCATCCGGATTGCGCAGGGCTTCGGTCAGGCCCTTGCGGATTTTTTCGATCCGCGCCGGGTTGTTGCCGATCGAACCGCCGTCGTTGTCGAGCACGATATAGGTGTCGAGGGTGAACTGGCTGCTGGAGGTGATGATGCGCGCGTCATGGATGTTGAGGTTGAGCTGGTCCATCGCGGCCACGGTCACGGCGAAGAAATCGTGCTGGTCGGGGGCGTAGATAAAGATCTGCGTGCCGCCCTCGAACTCGCGCTGGGTGGTTTCCTTGATCAGCACCAGCGGGCCGCCATCGGCTGGTTGCTGCAGGATCGCCTCGGTGTGCAGGGCCACGTCGGCCGAAGAGTGGCGCAGGAAATAATCGTCGCCCAGCTGTGACCACAGTTGCTCGACGTCGTCCTGGTCGGTGCCGCCGCGCACCAGAATGTCCAGCGCTGCACTTTGCGTCTGGCGGATCTGTTCTTCACGGTCCACCGGGTTTTCCAGGCCACGGCGCAGGGCGCGCTTGGTCTCGGTGTAGAGCTGGCGCAACAGGCTGGCGCGCCAGGAGTTCCATAGCGTCGGGTTGGTGGCGTTGATATCGGCGACAGTCAGCACATAGAGGTAGTCGAGGTGGGTTTCGTCGACGACGGTCTGCGCAAAGTCATGGATGACTTGCGGGTCCGACAGGTCCTTGCGCTGGGCGGTGGTGGACATCACCAGGTGGTTTTGCACCAGCCACACGATCAGGCGTGTGTCCCACTGCGGCAACTGGTGGCGGATGCAGAACGCTTCGGCATCCACGGCACCGATTTCGGAGTGGTCGCCGTGGCGGCCCTTGCCGATGTCGTGGTACAGGCCCGCCAGGTAAATCAGCTCGGGCTTGGGCAACTTGGCCATCAGCTTACTGGCCAGCGGGAATTTCTCTGACACCTGGGTGTACTGCAACTTACGCAGGTGCTTGATCAGGTTCAGGGTGTGGGCGTCGACCGTATAGATGTGGAACAGGTCGTGCTGCATTTGCCCGACGATAAAGCCGAATTCGGGCAGGTAACGGCCGAGAATGCCGTAGCGGTTCATTCGGCGCAGGTTGCGGTGGATGCCAATCTTGCACTTGAACAGTTCGATAAACAGGCTGGTATTGCGGATGTCCTTGCGGAAATCGTCGTCGATCAGGTAGCGATGTTCACGCAGCAGGCGGATGGTGTCGGCCCGCACGCCCTTGATCTCGGGGTGCTGGGCCATCAGCAGGAAGATTTCCAGCATGGCGAAGGGCGTGCGCTTGAATACGTGGTCGCTGGTGGCTTCGATATAGCCATCGTGCAACTGGAAGCGCGAGTTCAACGGGGTTGGTGGCGCTTCGTCCTCGGGGGCGAGGATCACTTCTTCGAAGTGCTGGATGATCAGGTCGCTGAGCTGGGCAATGCTCATGACCACCCGGTAGTACTGCTGCATGAAATTTTCGATGGTCTGCTTGGCGTCTTCGCCGGCAAAACCCAGCAGCTCGCCGATGCTGCGCTGATGGTCGAACAGCAGACGGTCTTCGGCGCGGCCGGCGAGCATGTGCAGGGCATAGCGCACCTTCCACAAAAACTCCTGGGACGAGGCGAGCAGGGCATGCTCGCTCTCGACCAGAAAGCCTTCGCCGGCCAGGGCGCGCAGGTTCAGGGTGCCGTACTGGCGACGGGCTACCCACAAAATGGTCTGGATATCGCGCAGGCCGCCGGGCGAGCCTTTGACGTTGGGTTCCAGGTTGTATTCGGTGTCGTTGTACTTGTGGTGGCGGGCCTTTTGTTCGGCGCGCTTGGCCAGGAAAAACTCTTTGCTGGGCCACATATGGGCAGTGCTGGTGACATCCAGCATGCGCTGGCGCAGACGCTCGGGGCCGGCCACGGTGCGGCTTTCCATCAGGTTGGTGATGATGGTCAGGTCGGCGCGGGCCTGCTCGGCGCATTCATCTACCGAGCGAACGCTCTGGCCTACTTCCAGGCCAATGTCCCACAGTAAAGTCAGAAAGCGCTCGATAGAGTCTCGGAACACTTCGTGGTCAGCGTTATCCAGCAGGATCAGCAGATCGATATCGGAGTAGGGGTGCAATTCGCCCCGGCCATAGCCGCCGACGGCAACCAGCGCTATATCGGCCTGATCGCTCCAGCTGAACTGGTCCCAGGCCTGTTGCAGGATGTTATCGACGAACCATGCACGATCTTCGATCAGGCGGCGAATATCACGCCCCTTTTTGAAGCGTTCGTCGAGTACCTCCCGTGCCTGGCGGATCGCCTTTTTGAAAGCGGCAATGGGGCTTGCCTTCAATGCCAGTTCGGCCTGGAACTGGCCGCGGTCAAAAAGTTCTGGATCCACCTGCGGCATCGATTGGCATTCCTGTCGTGGGTTTTACGGGTTAAACGATGAAAACACGCAAGGATCAGGCCGAAACGCGGGGGATGGTGTCATCGCTGCGCAGGGTGAAGATCTCGTAGCCGGTGTCGGTGACCAGCAGGGTGTGTTCCCACTGGGCAGACAGCTTGCGGTCCTTGGTGATGGCGGTCCAACCGTCGCCCAGCACCTTGGTGTCGGCCTTGCCCTGGTTGATCATCGGCTCGATGGTGAAGGTCATGCCGGCCTTCAGTTCCATGCCGGTGCCGGCGCGGCCGTAGTGCAGGATCTGCGGCTCTTCGTGGAACACCTTGCCGATACCGTGGCCGCAGAACTCGCGTACTACAGAAAAACCGTTCTTTTCAGCGTGCTTCTGGATCACTTCACCGATATCGCCCAGGCGGCAGCCCGGCTTGACGATTTCGATAGCCTTGTACATGCATTCCTGGGTCACCTGGGACAGGCGCTCGGCCCATACCGGTACCTTGCCGACGTGGAACATGCGGCTGGTATCGCCGTGATAGCCGTCCTTGATCACGGTGACGTCGATGTTCAGGGTGTCGCCGTCCTTCAGGACCTTGTCGCCCGGGATGCCGTGGCATACCACATGGTTGATCGAGGTACAGATCGACTTGGGGAAGCCTTTATAGTTGAGCGGGGCAGGGATGGCCTTTTGCACATTGACGATATAGTCATGGCAAATGCGGTCCAGCTCTTCGGTGGTAACGCCGGGCTTGACGTATTCGGCGATCATTTCCAGGACTTCGGCGGCCAGTTTGCCGGCGATACGCATTTTTGCGATGTCCTCGGGGGTTTTGAGGGTGACGGTCATTCGGGCTCTCTTCGCGCGTTGGCGCTCATCATCAGGATTGCGGGCGTGCTGTGAATCGTGGCACGCCGTCATAAAAGAGCGATTCTAACAGACGGTCGGCGTTAGTCGTGGGCCTGTAGCCATCGCTTCTCTTAATAGATAGGAGCATTCTGGTTCTATTCCAAGGCCAGGGCAAAAAAGCCGGGCGACCAAAGCACCTGTTTTTAATCTGCTTTGGATCTGCTTTGGATCTGCTTTGGATCTGTTTTTGAGTTGGCTTTTGATTTTGATCTGCCTGCCCCATCGGGAGGCCGAGAGGAGGTTCTGTGTAGTGGGTTGACCGGCATGGATGCCGGGAGAGCCGCGATGGGCCATGGATGGCCCGTGGCGGCGTGCCCACGGAGCGGGACCGGAGCGAGGGAACCTGAGCGCAGCGAAGGCCGTACGCCAGGGGCAAGCCTTTTTGGTGGGCCTGTCTCCCTGCAGCGGACGCCAAGAAGCTGGCTATCGAGTCTTCTGCCTCAAGCTCTTTGCATATTCGTTCGGAGAACGATATCCCAGAGCTGAGTGCAGTCGACTGCTGTTGTAAAACCCATGTACATAGCTGGCGATTGATAGCTGTGCCTGTTTTTTTGTGGGGTAGACCCCGAAAGCCTCCTCTCTTTTCAGCGTAGCGAAAAAGCTCTCGGCCACTGCGTTGTCCCAGCAATTTCCCTTTCGACTCATGCTCTGGGTGAAGTCCTTCTTGGCCAGCGTCAAACGGAACTTACTGCTTGCGTACTGACGGCCCTGATCGGAGTGAAATACTGCTCCACTGCTGCCAGAACAGGCGCTCCAGGCATTCAAAAACGCGCTTTCGACCAAACCATCTGGCATGCGGTCCGACAAGCTGTAGCCCAAGATCTGGCGGGTCTGGATGCTTAACACTATCGCTAGATACAACCAACCCTCTCTGGTTGGGAGATAGGTGATATCACTGACCCAGGTCGGCGTGGGGTTATCGATAGAAAACTGACGCGCTAACACATTGCTCGCCACCGGCAAATAATGACAGCTGTCAGTGGTGCAGGGCCTGAAACCTCCTTTGGACTTGCCCTGTATCCGCTCCTCGCGCATCAACCGCCTGACCCGTTTGTGGCCCACTGCGAACGATTTCTGGCGCAAGGCGGCTACCAACCGTGGCCGCCCATAGGTTTTTCGACTGGCCGCATAAGCACTGCGCAACGCAATGCGAATCTGAGCGTCAGGATCAGGGCGAGGCTGTCTGTGCGTGTAATCGTAGAAACCTGAAGTCGAGACTTCCATCACCCGACACAACACCTGTACCGGGTATTGAGTCCGTTCAGCAGCGACGAAGGCGTATCTCACCTGGACTCTCTGGCGAAGAATACCGCCGCCTTTTTTAGGATTTCACGCTCCATTTTCAGCTCGGCAACCTCGGCTCGCAGGCGGGCAAGCTCACTGTCTTCCTTCGTAATTGGCTTGCGCTCGGGCGAACTCAGCGGTTGGCCCCTGCGCGTGGCGTCCACCCAGTTATCGAGCGTTTTGACTGACATCTCTAGCTGGCGGGCCGCTTCGGTTCTGCCAACGCTTTCAGCCAGCGCAACCGCTTGAGTCTTGAACTCATCGGTATAGTTACGGCGAGTAGATGGATACATGGCAACCTCCAAGAGAACGATTTAAGTATCGCTTCTTGGCGTCCGTTGTCACGGGACAGGCCCATGGTTACTTTTTCGGCGTTTGGAAAAAGTGACTCGCTGTAAGAGCGAAACCATAATGCCAGTTGGGCGCGAATGCTGGATATGTACGCGCTAAACCGATTAAACGCAGATGCAGGGTATGTACGCGGTACACCCGTTAAAACCACCGAGTACATATCCATTCGATGTGTCACGGCTTTCTACGGGTTCCGCCCTTACGGCGGGTCACTTTTGGCAAACGCCGAGTGTCGGACCATCCCAAAAGTAACCAAAAGGTCTTGGCCCTACCATACGGCCGCCTCGCCAAGGCTCGCCGGTGCCCTCACTCCGGCACTGTTATGGGGGCACGCCGCGACGGGCCATCCTTGGCCCATCGCGGCTGGCGCGGCGTCCTGCCGCGCCACCCCCATAACAGCACCTGCGTTCGGCCTTCTGTGATGGGCCCAGCGGTGTTTGGAATATTTCGGTGGCGGCAGTAATATTGTCGGGCAGGCGGCAGGCGGCAGGCGGCAAGCGCAAAACTGGCGCAAACCCTTGCCAGGCAACGGCCTGACAATAAAGTCTGAATTCACGCTTCGTTTTTTACGCATCTTGTGGTATAAAATGCGCCGCTTTGCGGGTATAGCCCGCAGAGCACAAACCCACACACGTGTCGACACGATGACCTGGGTGCCTTCAGCTTTGAAGCTGCTGGTTGGTCGTTGGGATACGTGGAGGCCTAACCCGACTTATTAAGGAACTATCATGTCCCAAGTCAACATGCGCGATATGCTGAAGGCCGGTGTGCACTTCGGTCACCAAACCCGTTACTGGAACCCGAAGATGGGTAAATACATCTTTGGCGCGCGTAACAAGATCCACATCATCAACCTTGAAAAAACCCTGCCAATGTTCAACGAAGCTCTGACTTTCGTAGAGCGTCTGGCCCAGGGCAAAAACAAGATTCTGTTCGTCGGCACCAAGCGTTCCGCTGGCAAGATCGTTGCTGAAGAAGCAGCACGTTGCGGTTCGCCGTACGTCGATCACCGCTGGTTGGGCGGCATGCTCACCAACTTCAAAACCATTCGTGCTTCGATCAAGCGTCTGCGTGACCTTGAAATCCAGGCAGAAGACGGTACTTTCGCCAAGCTGACCAAGAAAGAGGCGCTGATGCGCACTCGCGATCTGCAGAAGCTGGATCGTAGCCTGGGTGGTATCAAGGACATGGGCGGTCTGCCAGACGCTCTGTTCGTTATCGACGTTGACCACGAGCGTATCGCGATCACCGAAGCTAACAAGTTGGGTATCCCGGTAATCGGCGTTGTCGATACCAACAGCAGCCCAGAAGGTGTTGACTACATCATCCCGGGTAACGATGACGCAATCCGCGCTATCCAGCTGTACATGGGTGCGATGGCTGATGCTGTGATCAAAGGCCGTAACCACGTTGCTGGCGGCACCGACGTTTTCGTCGAAGAAGCTCCAGCTGCAGCGGTAGTTGAAGGCTGAGTAATTAACGCCTAGCGTTTACTCAGTACGCAAAAAGGGGGCTTGGCCCCCTTTTTGCCACCTCGAAATCCATTTGTTGTAACCCTGCTTGTTGTATCTGTATCAGATGGCGACCTGCACGGTTGATTCGGGGTGCGCTTCAAACGAATTGAACGCCCGTTCGGTCGGGTGGAATGGTTGAAAACCTATCCAAGAGGAATTTTGAAATGGCAGAGATTACTGCAGCGTTGGTTAAAGAACTGCGTGAGCGTACTGGCGAAGGCATGATGGACTGCAAGAAAGCCTTGACCAAGGCTGGCGGCGACATCGAAAAAGCCATTGATGACATGCGTGCTTCGGGCGCCATCAAGGCAGCCAAAAAAGCAGGTAACGTTGCTGCTGAAGGCGCTATCGCAGTTAAAGTTGCAGACGACAACAAGTCGGCTGTAATTCTGGAAGTCAACTCGCAAACCGACTTCCTGGCTCTGCAAGAAGACTTCAAAATCTTCGTTAACGACAGCGTTGAAAAAGCGTTCGCTGACAAGCTGACCGACGTTGCTCCGCTGATCGCCGCTCAAGAAGAAGCTCGTCTGATTCTGGTTGGTAAAGTAGGCGAGAACGTAAACATTCGTCGTCTGGCGCGCATCGAAGGCGACGTGGTTGACGCTTACCTGCACGGCAACAAGATCGGTGTTGTGGTAGCTCTGAAAGGCGGCAACGCCGAGCTGGCTCGTGACATCGCCATGCACGTCGCTGCAAGCAACCCTGAGTTCCTGCTGCCATCGCAAGTTTCCGCTGATGCCATCGAACGCGAAAAAACCGTGTTCATGAGCCTCAACGAAGACAAGATCAAAGGCAAGCCAGCCGAAATCGTTGAAAAAATGGTTGCCGGTCGTATCAGCAAGTTCCTGGCTGAAGCCAGCCTGGTTGAGCAAGCTTTCGTCAAGAACCCGGAAATCAAAGTCGGTGACCTGGCCAAGAAAGCCGGCGCTGAAATCGTTTCCTTCACTTACTTCAAAGTAGGTGATGGCATCGAGAAGCCAGTTGACGACTTCGCTGCTGAAGTTGCTGCTCAAGTGGCTGCCAGCAAGCAATAAGACGGTTTTAAACTGTCGACCCGAAGAGGCTGCCCGCTCACGCGCGCAGCCTCTTTTCAAATGGGAGGGGATTTTTCCTTCTCGGCGGAACCGGTTTGCAAATTCGTGTTCCGATGGTGCTGCTGTGCAGTGCCACAGTTAGAACAAGCGCGGGTTGAAAAATGACCTCGCACAGATTATCTATAAAACGCGGCAGGAGAGATTCGCAATGGCTCAGCAGGGCAGTGGTTATCAAGCTCGCTATAAACGCATTCTACTCAAGCTAAGCGGCGAAGCCCTGATGGGCTCTGAAGAGTTCGGGATCGACCCCAAGGTACTCGACCGCATGGCGCTGGAAGTGGGCCAGTTGGTCGGCATCGGCGTTCAGGTAGGATTGGTAATTGGTGGTGGCAACCTGTTCCGTGGTGCCGCATTGAGCGCCGCCGGTATGGATCGTGTGACTGGCGACCATATGGGCATGCTGGCTACCGTGATGAACGCCCTGGCCATGCGCGATGCGCTGGAACGTGCGAATATCTCCGCCATCGTTATGTCGGCCATTTCCATGGTGGGTGTGACCGATCATTACGATCGTCGTAAGGCCATGCGCCATCTGAATGCCAAAGATGTGGTGATTTTCGCTGCAGGCACCGGTAATCCTTTCTTTACAACGGATTCGGCAGCTTGCTTGCGTGCTATCGAAATCGACGCTGATGTCGTGCTCAAGGCAACCAAGGTTGACGGCGTGTACACCGCAGATCCATTCAAAGACCCGCATGCCGAGAAGTTCGATCATCTGACTTACGATGAAGTGCTGGATCGCAAACTGGGTGTTATGGACCTGACGGCCATCTGTCTGTGCCGCGACCACAAAATGCCATTGCGTGTATTTAATATGAACAAGCCCGGCGCCCTGCTCAATATTGTCCACGGTGGCGCTGAAGGTACTCTGATCGAGGAAGGTCAACAATGATCAACGAAATCAAGAAAGACGCTCAAACGCGCATGCAGAAGTCGCTGGAATCCCTGGCTCATGCATTTGGCCAGATCCGTACCGGCAAGGCTCACCCAAGCATTCTGGGTAGCGTGATGGTGCCTTACTATGGCTCGGATACTCCGATCAGCCAGGTAGCCAACATCACCGTTAAAGACTCCCGCACCCTGCAAGTTGTAGCGTTCGAGCGCAACATGCTGGGCGCAGTCGACAAGGCTATCCAGAGCGCCGGTCTGAACCTCAACCCGACCAACCTGGGTGAGTTGCTGCTGATCTCCATGCCGGCTCTGACTGAAGAAACCCGTAAGGTTTTCGCCAAGCAGGCGCGTGATGCTGCTGAAGACGCCCGTATTGCCGTGCGCAATATCCGTCGTGACGCGTTGAGCCAGTTGAAAGATCTGGTCAAGGAGAAGGAAATCAGCGAAGACGAAGAGCGTCGTGCTGCTGATGACATCCAGAAGCTGACCGACAAGGCCGTGGCAGATATCGAAGTTGCCACCAAGCAGAAAGAAGCGGACCTGATGGCCGTATAAGGGTCAGGGCGTTTTATGGAAAAGACGAAGCAGGCTGACCCGTCATCTGTTCCGCGACATGTCGCGATCATCATGGACGGTAATAATCGCTGGGCGAAAAAACGCTTTCTGCCGGGCGTTGCCGGGCATAAAGCGGGTGTGGATGCGGTTCGTGCGGTCATTGAAGTATGTGCCGAGGCGGGGGTCGAGGTACTGACCCTGTTCGCGTTTTCCAGTGAAAACTGGCAGCGGCCTGCCGCTGAAGTCAGTGCCTTGATGGATCTGTTTTTCAGGGCGCTGCGTCGTGAGGCCAAGCGCCTCAACGAAAACGAGATCAGCCTGCGGATCATTGGCGACCGCTCGCGCTTTCATCCCGATTTGCAAAAGGCGATGCGTGAAGCGGAAGCAATGACAGTGGGCGAAGGCCGCTTTGTCTTGCAGATTGCCGCCAACTACGGTGGCCAGTGGGATATCGCACAGGCCGCACAGCAGTTGGCACGTCAGGTCCAGGCAGGGCACTTGCAACCGGAGGATATCACTGCGGGCTTGCTGCAAACCTGTCTGGTAACGGGCGATCTACCATTGCCCGATCTGTGTATCCGCACCGGTGGCGAGCACCGCATCAGCAATTTCCTGCTGTGGCAGCTGGCCTATTCCGAGTTGTACTTCTCCGACCTGTTCTGGCCGGACTTCAAACACGAGGCCATGCAGTACGCATTGGCTGATTTCGCTTCTCGCCAGCGCCGCTTCGGTAAAACGAGCGAGCAGGTTGAGGCTGGAGCCCGGGTTTAATGCTTAAACAACGAATCATCACTGCACTTATCTTGCTGCCCATTGCCTTGTGCGGCTTTTTCCTGCTCGAGGGCAGCGGCTTTGCGCTGTTTATTGGCCTGGTCGTGACCCTGGGTGCCTGGGAATGGGCGCGTCTTGCCGGTTTTGAGGCGCAAGGTGCGCGGGTGCTGTTTGCTGCGATAGTGGCCGTGCTGCTGTTTGGCCTGCACCTCTTTCCTGATCTGGCACCCTGGGTGCTGGGGGCGGCGGTATTGTGGTGGGCGGCAGCGACCTATTTTGTGCTGACCTTTCCGCAATCGGCCGTTCACTGGTCGAGCATTGCCAGCAAGCTGGTCATTGGCCTGTTGATCCTGTTGCCGGCCTGGCAAGGTCTGGTCCTGATCAAGGCGATGCCGCTTGGCAACTGGCTGATCATGGCAGTGATGGTTCTGGTGTGGGGCGCAGATATCGGCGCTTATTTTTCCGGACGCAAATTCGGCAAGCGCAAGCTCGCCCCTAAAGTCAGCCCGGGCAAAAGCTGGGAAGGCGTTTTTGGTGGCTTGCTACTGAGCCTGCTGATCACTGCCGTTGTCGGGGTGGTGCGTGGCTGGAGCGCTTCGCAGATGTTTGCCGCGTTGGTGGGCGCTGCCGTAATCGTATTGATATCGGTAGTCGGCGACCTTACGGAAAGCATGTTCAAGCGCCAGGCCGGGATCAAGGACAGCAGCAACCTGCTGCCGGGTCACGGTGGTGTTCTGGATCGCATCGACAGCCTGACGGCGGCGATCCCTGTATTTGCTGTATTGCTGTGGATGGCGGCTTCATGAGTCGTCCACAACAGATTACTGTTCTGGGTGCTACGGGCTCTATCGGCCTGAGCACCCTGGATGTTATTGCTCGTCATCCCGAGCGCTATCAGGCGTTCGCGTTGAGCGGCTATAGCCGTCTCGACGAGCTGCTGGCCTTGTGTGTCAAGCATCGGCCGCAAGTTGCCGTGGTCCCCCATGAACAGGCTGCCAGCCAGTTGCAGGCTGGCCTGCGCGCGGCCGGGCTGAACACTGAAGTGCTGGTGGGTGAAGAGGGCTTGTGCCAGATTGCCTCGGCGCCTGAAGTCGATGCGGTCATGGCGGCCATTGTCGGTGCCGCAGGCCTGCGCCCGACACTGGCGGCGGTGAATGCTGGCAAAAAGATACTGCTGGCCAATAAAGAAGCGCTGGTGATGACCGGCGATCTGTTTATGCAGGCCGTGCGTCGCAGCGGTTCGGTCTTGCTGCCCATCGACAGCGAGCACAATGCGATCTTCCAGTGCTTGCCTCAGGATTTTGCCCGCGGCCTGGGTAATGTCGGTGTTCGTCGGATTTTGCTCACTGCCTCTGGCGGACCGTTCCGTGAGACGCCGTTGGCCGAGCTTGAGCACGTCACGCCGGATCAAGCCTGCGCTCATCCCAACTGGTCGATGGGGCGCAAGATTTCGGTGGATTCGGCGAGCATGATGAACAAGGGCCTGGAGCTGATCGAGGCCTGCTGGTTGTTCGATGCGCGTCCGGACCAGGTCGAGGTGGTGATCCATCCGCAAAGCGTGATCCACTCGCTGGTCGATTATGTAGATGGCTCGGTGCTGGCCCAGTTGGGCAACCCTGATATGCGCACGCCGATTGCCAATGCCCTGGCCTGGCCTGAGCGGATTGACTCGGGTGTAGCGCCGCTGGACCTGTTTGCGGTGGCGCGGCTGGACTTTCAGCGCCCTGACGAGCAACGTTTCCCGTGTTTGCGCCTGGCGCGCGAGGCCGCGATGGCGGGCAATAGTGCGCCGGCGATGCTCAATGCGGCGAACGAGGTTGCCGTGGCCGCCTTTTTGGACGGGCGAATCCGTTATCCGCAGATCGCGCGTATTATCGAAGACGTATTGAATAGCGAGCCAGTTGTGGCTGTCGACGAATTGGACGCGGTATTTGCCGCCGATAGCAAAGCCCGGATGCTGGCTGAACAGTGGTTGAGTCGTAACGGCTGAAAGTGGTGTTTGCCGGAACCGGACAGAATCGCGGAGAAAGTAGATGAGTGCGCTCTATATGATTGTTGGCACCCTGGTGGCATTGGGGGTGCTGGTCACTTTTCATGAATTCGGTCACTTTTGGGTGGCACGCCGTTGTGGCGTCAAGGTTCTGCGCTTCTCCGTGGGCTTCGGTACGCCCTTGCTGCGCTGGCATGATCGTCAGGGCACAGAGTTTGTCGTGGCAGCCATCCCGTTGGGTGGCTACGTCAAGATGCTCGATGAGCGTGAAGGCGAAGTGCCTGCTGACCAGCTCGATCAGTCGTTCAACCGCAAGACCGTAGGTCAGCGCATTGCCATTGTTGCGGCCGGGCCGATTGCCAACTTCATGCTGGCGATGGCGTTCTTCTGGGTGCTGGCAATGATGGGCAGCCAGCAAGTGCGGCCGGTTATCGGTGCGGTAGAGGGCGGCAGCCTGGCGGCGCAGGCCGGTCTGGTTGCAGGCCAGGAAATTGTATCTATTGATGGCGAACCAACCACAGGCTGGTCCAACGTCAATCTGCAACTGGTTCGCCGTCTGGGTGAAAGCGGCTCCTTGCAGGTTGTGGTGCGTGAGCCGGGTACTACCGCCGAGGCGGCCCATCAGCTGGTGTTGAAAGACTGGCTCAAGGGCGCTGATGAGCCTGACCCTATCAAATCTCTGGGTATTCGCCCATGGCGCCCCGAGTTGCCGGCCGTTCTGGCAGAACTCGATCCGAAAGGTCCGGCCCAGGCTGCCGGGCTTAAAACCGGTGACAAGCTGTTGGCCCTCAACGATCAGGCCGTCAAGGACTGGCAGCAGGTCGTGGACTGGGTTCGCGTACACCCAGAAGCCCGTATTGTCGTGCATGTCGAGCGCGACGGGGTGCAACTGGACATTCCACTTACCCTGGCCGCTCGCGGTGAAGGCAAGGCGGCAACCGGTTATCTGGGGGCCGGGGTCAAAGGTGTCGACTGGCCACCAGCGATGATCCGCGAGGTCAGCTACGGCCCGCTCGCAGCAATCGGGGAGGGGGCCAAACGCACCTGGACCATGAGCATTTTGACGCTCGACTCCCTGAAGAAAATGTTGTTCGGCGAGCTCTCGGTAAAAAACTTGAGTGGACCGATAACCATTGCTAAAGTGGCGGGCGCTTCTGCCCAGTCGGGTGTTGCTGATTTCCTGAATTTCCTGGCTTATCTGAGTATCAGTCTAGGGGTTCTGAATTTGTTGCCCATACCTGTACTGGATGGGGGACATTTGTTGTTTTATCTGATCGAGTGGGCGCGTGGTCGTCCCTTGTCGGATCGGGTGCAGGGTTGGGGAATGCAGATCGGTATCAGTTTGGTGGTCGGGGTGATGTTGCTTGCCTTGATCAACGATCTGGGCCGTCTGTAAACGCTTCGCTGAATTGCGAATCTGCCGCATTTTGCGGCAGTTTGTTTATTGCCAGTTGGAATAAGAAAGGACTTCATGAAACGTCTGCTGCTAACTGCGGTTCTCACCGTACTGATGATCGCCGAAGTTCACGCCGAGTCCTTCACTATCTCTGATATCCGTGTCAACGGCCTCCAGCGGGTTTCCGCCGGTAGCGTGTTTGGCGCGTTGCCTCTGAACGTGGGTGAAGTAGCGGATGACCGCCGTCTGGTGGATTCCACTCGTGCGTTGTTCAAAACCGGTTTCTTTCAGGATATCCAGCTGGGTCGTGATGGCAATGTGCTTGTTATCACGGTTGTCGAACGCCCCTCCGTCTCCAGCATCACCATTGACGGCAACAAGGCGATCTCTACTGATGACCTGATGAAAGGTCTGAAGCAGTCGGGCCTGGCCGAAGGTGAAATCTTCCAGCGTGCCACCCTTGAAGGCGTGCGTAACGAACTGCAACGCCAGTATGTTGCCCAGGGCCGCTATTCGGCGACGGTAGACACCGAAGTGGTGCCCGAGCCGCGTAACCGCGTTGCCTTGAAGGTCAACATCAACGAAGGCACGGTTGCCGCGATCCAGCACATCAACGTGGTGGGCAACACGGTATTCCCTGAGGCCGACCTGGTTGACCTGTTCGAACTCAAAACCACGAACTGGCTGTCGTTCTTCAAGAACGACGACAAGTACGCGCGTGAAAAACTGTCGGGTGACCTTGAGCGTCTGCGCTCCTACTACCTCGATCGCGGCTATATCAACATGGATATCGCCTCGACCCAGGTATCGATCACGCCTGACAAGAAAAGCGTCTACATCACCGTCAACGTGAATGAAGGCGAAAAATACAATGTCGGCGAAGTGAAGCTGAGCGGTGACCTCAAGGTCCCGGAAGATCAGATCAAGTCGCTGCTGCTGGTTCAGCCGGGCCAGGTGTTCTCGCGCAAGCTGATGACCACCACCTCCGAGCTGATCACCCGTCGTCTGGGTAACGAAGGCTACACCTTCGCCAACGTCAACGGCGTGCCTCAACCAAACCCTGAAGACCACACCGTGGCCATCACCTTTGTGGTCGATCCGGGCAAGCGTGCTTACGTGAACCGCATCAACTACCGCGGCAACACCAAGTCGGCTGACGAAGTGCTGCGTCGCGAAATGCGCCAGATGGAAGGTGGCTGGGCTTCGACTTACCTGATTGACCAGTCCAAGGTCCGCCTTGAGCGCCTGGGCTTCTTCAAGGAAGTCAACGTCGAAACGCCGGCAGTGCCAGGCACTGACGACCAGGTTGACGTGAACTACGCAGTGGAAGAGCAGGCGTCGGGTTCCATTACCGCCAGCGTCGGTTTTGCCCAGAGTGCCGGTTTGATCCTGGGCGGTTCGATTACCCAGAACAACTTCCTGGGTACGGGTAACAAGGTCAGCATTGGCCTGACCCGCAGCGAATACCAGAGCCGCTACAACTTCAGCTATGTCGATCCGTACTGGACAGCTGATGGCGTGAGCCTGGGTTACAACGCGTTCTACCGCACCACCGACTACAAAGATCTGGACGTTGACGTAGCAAACTACTCCGTGGACAGCCTGGGTGCTGGTATCACCATGGGCTACCCGATCAGCGACACATCGCGCCTGACCTACGGCCTGACCGTACAGCAGGATGAAATCAGCACCGGCCAGTACACCGTTGACGAGATTTTCGACTTCGTAAACCGTGAAGGCGACAAGTACCTCAACTTCAAGGCGTCGGTTGGCTGGTCTGAGTCGACCCTGAACAAAGGCGTATTGCCGACTCGCGGCAGCTCGCAGAGCCTGGTGTTTGAAACCACCATTCCTGGCAGCGACCTGCAGTTCTACAAACTGGACTACCGTGCTCAGCTGTTCCAGCCGTTGACCGACACCTACACCATGCGCCTGCACACAGAGTTGGGCTATGGTGATGGCTATGGTTCGACCGAAGGCTTGCCGTTTTATGAAAACTACTATGCCGGTGGCTTCAACTCGGTACGTGGCTTCAAGGACAGCGCTTTGGGCCCACGCAGTACCCCAAGCCGTGGTGCGGGTGTAACTGGTAACGTAGGCACCATCGCCGACCCGGACCAGGATCCGCTGCCATTCGGTGGTAACGTGCTGATCCAGGGTGGTGTAGAAGTTCTGTTCCCGATGCCGTTCGTGAAAGACCAGCGTTCCCTGCGCACCTCCGTATTCTGGGATGTGGGTAACGTGTTCGACACCAACTGCAAGGGCGACACCAAGGATTGCGATATTGGTTTCAGCAACCTGGCCAGCTCTGTGGGTGTTGGTGTGACCTGGGTGACTGCGCTTGGCCCGTTGAGCTTCAGCTTGGCCATGCCGATCAAGAAACCGGATGACGCAGACACTCAAGTGTTCCAATTCTCCCTCGGCCAGACTTTCTAAAGCCTGACCTTAGATACAGACAACGGATTTTTTAGGAGTGCATCGTGCGTAAGTTGACTCAATTGGTTCTCCTGGCTTCGGTACTGGTAGCTGGCCCGGCTTTCGCCGACATGAAAATTGCCGTACTGAACTATCAGATGGCATTGCTTGAGTCGGATGCTGCCAAGCGTTACGCCGTGGATGCCGAGAAGAAATTTGGCCCGCAACTGACCAAGCTCAAAAGCCTGGAAAGCAGCGCCAAGGGTATTCAGGACCGTCTGGTAAAAGGCGGCGACAAAATGCAGCAGGGCGAGCGTGAGCGTCTGGAGCTTGAATTCAAGCAAAAGGCCCGTGACTTCCAGTTCCAGTCCAAGGAACTGAACGAAGCCAAAGCCGTCGCTGACCGTGAAATGCTGAAACAGCTGAAGCCGAAACTGGACAGCGCTGTTGAAGAAGTCATCAAAAAAGGCGCCTATGACCTGGTGTTCGAGCGTGGTGCTGTGATTGATGTTAAACCTCAGTACGACATCACTCGCCAAGTTATCGAGCGCATGAATCAGCTGAAGTAATTATGACTGCGACTATAAAACTCGGCCAATTGGCCGAGTTCCTGGGGGCCACCTTGCGTGGCTCCGCGGAGAAAGAAATCACTGGGCTAGCCACTTTACAAGAGGCTGGCCCAGCTCAGTTGAGCTTTCTGGCCAACCCGCAATACCGCAAATTCCTCGTTGATTGCCACGCCGGAGCCGTATTGCTCAAGGCTGCAGACGCCGAAGAGTATGCCGGTGATGCCCTGGTTGTACCCGATCCTTACCTGGCTTATGCCCGAATTTCCCACCTGTTCGATCCCAAGCCCAAAGCGGCTGCCGGTGTTCACCCCTCGGCGGTGATTGCTGCCGACGCGGTGGTTGATCCGGCGGCGAGCATCGGTGCGTTTGCAGTAATTGAAAGCGGTGCACGCATTGCTGCCGGTGTCACGGTGGGCCCGCATTGCTTTATCGGGGCCCGCTGCGAAATTGGCGAAGGCGGCTGGCTGGCTCCACGGGTGACGCTGTATCACGATGTTCGCATCGGCAAGCGCGTGGTCATTCAGTCGGGTGCAGTGCTGGGCGGTGAAGGCTTCGGCTTTGCCAACGAAAAAGGCGTGTGGCAAAAAATCGCGCAAATCGGTGGTGTGACCATTGGTGATGATGTCGAAATCGGCGTCAATACCGCCATCGACCGTGGTGCCCTGGCCGATACGATTATCGGTAATGGCGTCAAGCTGGATAACCAGATCCAGATCGCGCACAACGTTCAGGTCGGTGACCATACGGCCATGGCCGCGTGTTGCGGGATCTCGGGCAGCACTAAAATTGGCAAGCACTGCATGTTGGCGGGTGGTGTCGGTTTGGTGGGGCATATCGAAATTTGTGACAATGTGTTCTTGACTGGCATGACGATGGTGACCCACTCGATTACCGAGCCTGGTGCCTACTCTTCCGGTACTGCAATGCAGCCCGCTGCTGAGTGGCGAAAAAGTGCCGCACGCATTCGTCAGCTGGACGATATCGCCCGACGGTTGAAACAACTGGAAAAGCGCGTCGACAAGTGACCCCCGGCGGTAAAGCTTCTTCAAAAGGCTAATACAATTTCCATATCAAGCGTGCAGAACCATTGGTTTGCTTCCTTGATTTGCTAGAGGAGCGCGCCTTAGTCGCGCGCGCCCAATCTTTATTACAGGCTTCCCCACGAAATGATGGACATCAACGAGATTCGCGAATATCTGCCCCACCGTTACCCGTTCCTGCTGGTGGACCGAGTGGTGGATCTGGATGTCGAGAACAAGCGCATTCGTGCCTACAAGAATGTCAGCATCAATGAGCCTTTTTTCAATGGCCACTTTCCGGCGCATCCGATCATGCCGGGTGTGTTGATCATTGAAGCCATGGCCCAGGCTGCGGGCATCCTTGGCTTCAAGATGATGGACCTCAAGCCGGCTGACGGCACGCTCTACTACTTTGTAGGCTCGGACAAGCTACGCTTTCGTCAGCCCGTGCTGCCGGGTGATCAACTGATCCTCGAGGCCAAGTTCCTGAGCTGCAAGCGTTCGATCTGGAAATTCGAGTGCCAGGCCACGGTAGACGGCAAGCCGGTATGCTCGGCTGAAATCATTTGTGCGGAACGCAAACTATGAGTTTGATTGACCCTCGCGCAATCATCGATCCGACGGCCATCTTGGCCGACGACGTCGAGGTCGGCCCTTGGTCGATCATCGGCGCAGGTGTGGAAATCGGCGAGGGGACAGTGATTGGGCCGCATGTGATTCTCAAGGGCCCAACCAGGATCGGTAAGCACAATCGCATCTACCAGTTCTCATCGGTAGGCGAGGACACCCCTGATCTGAAGTACAAGGGCGAAGAAACTCGCCTGGTGATCGGTGACCACAACGTTATTCGTGAAGGCGTCACCATTCATCGCGGAACCATTCAGGACCGCTCCGAAACCACACTGGGTGATCACAACCTGGTGATGGCCTATGCCCATATCGGTCATGACAGCGTCATTGGCAACCATTGCATCCTGGTCAACAACTCTGCGTTGGCGGGCCATGTGCATATGGGCGATTGGGCGATCCTGTCGGGTTTTACCCTGGTTCATCAGTTCTGCCATATCGGTGCCCATAGCTTTTCGGGCATGGGTACTGCCATCGGCAAGGACGTTCCGGCATTTGTCACCGTATTCGGCAGCCCTGCCGAAGCCCGCAGCATGAACTTTGAAGGCATGCGCCGTCGCGGCTTCAGCGACGATGCCATCCATGCCTTGCGTCGTGCCTACAAGGTGGTTTACCGCCAGGGGCTGACGGTTGATCAGGCGCTTGCCGAGCTGGCCGAGCCTGCCGCGCAGTTCCCGGAAGTTGCCATGTTTGTAGAGTCCATCCGCACATCCACTCGCGGCATTACGCGCTAGTCATGGCCAGATTGCGTATTGCGCTGGTGGCGGGTGAAGCCTCGGGCGACATTCTGGGCTCGGGGTTGATGCGGGCGCTCAAGGCGCAGCATGGCGACATCGAATTTATCGGCGTTGGCGGTCCGTTGATGGAAGCAGAGGGCATGAGCTCCTACTTCCCGATGGAACGCCTGTCGGTCATGGGCCTGGTTGAAGTGCTGGGGCGCCTGCGTGAACTGCTCAAGCGCCGCAAGCTGCTGGTGCAGACCCTGATTGCCGAAAAACCCGATGTGTTTATCGGTATCGATGCGCCGGATTTCACCCTCAATATCGAACTTCAATTGCGTCGTGCCGGGATCAAGACCGTGCATTACGTAAGCCCGTCCGTGTGGGCGTGGCGGCAGAAGCGCGTGCTGAAAATCCGCGAAGGCTGCGATTTGATGCTCACGCTTCTGCCCTTTGAAGCCAAATTCTATGAAGAGCACGGTGTTCCCGTGCGTTTCGTCGGGCATACCCTGGCCGATACCATCCCGCTTGAAGCCGACAAGGCCGCTGCTCGCGCCGAACTTGGGTTGCCAGACGGGCCGTTGGTGGCCTTGATGCCCGGCAGTCGCGGCGGCGAAGTGGGCAAGCTGGGCGGGCTGTTTCTTGATGCCGCGCAAAAGATCCGTGAAGCGCGGCCCGAAGTGCGTTTTGTCCTGCCCTGTGCCAATGCCGCCCGTCGCGAGCAGATCGAGCAGTTGCTGGTGGGGCGCGACCTGCCGTTGACCTTGCTGGACGGGCAATCCCATCTGGCCCTGGCGGCCTGTGATGCAGTGTTGATCGCATCCGGCACGGCAACCCTCGAAGCCTTGCTGTACAAGCGGCCGATGGTGGTGGCTTATCGCCTTGCGCGCCTGACGTTCTGGGTTCTCAAGCGTCTGGTCAAAAGCCCGTATGTGTCGCTGCCCAACTTGCTGGCCCAGCGCATGCTGGTGCCCGAGCTGTTGCAGGATGCGGCTACCCCGGAAGCTCTGGCCCGCACCTTGCTGCCCTTGCTCGACGGTGGCGAAGAACAGACCCGCGGTTTTGACGAAATCCATCGCACCTTGCGCCTCGACGCTTCCAATCAGGCCGCCCAAGCGGTGCTGGACCTGATTGCACAATCCAAATGAGTAAAGTAACCATGCAAATCGGCTTGGACTTCAATCTGGTCGAAGACCTCGTGGCCGGTGTCGATGAAGTGGGGCGTGGCCCCTTGTGCGGTGCTGTGGTAACGGCGGCCGTGATTCTCGACCCCAATCGGCCTATCGCCGGGCTCAACGACTCGAAAAAACTCACCGAAGCCCGTCGCGAAAAGCTGTTCGACGAAATCCGTGAAAAAGCCCTGAGCTGGTGCATTGCCCGGGCTGAAGTCGAAGAAATCGACGAACTGAACATTTTGCACGCCACCATGCTGGCCATGCAGCGCGCTGTGGAGGGGCTGAGTATTACCCCTAAACTGGCGATGATCGACGGTAATCGCTGCCCCAAGCTGGCGATGCCGGCCGAGGCCGTGGTCAAGGGTGATAGCAAGGTACCGGCAATTGCTGCAGCATCGATCCTGGCCAAGGTCAGCCGTGATCGCGAGATGGCGGCGTTCGAGCTGCAATACCCGGGTTATGGCATTGGCGGGCACAAGGGTTATCCAACCGCCGTTCACCTTGAAGCACTTGAGCGCTTGGGCCCTACACCGATTCACCGGCGCTCGTTTGGCCCGGTGCGTCGTGCTTACGAGGCCCTTGAAGGCCTTTAGCCATAAGGCTGATGTTTTTGCCAAGGCCCGGTACAATCCGGGCCTTGTTGTTTCTCAAAGCTTATAGACAGGATCACCATGCCGGCTTCATTCGTTCACCTGCGCCTGCACACTGAATACTCCCTGGTCGATGGCCTGGTGCGGATCAAACCGCTGATCAAGACCCTGGCCGGCATGAATATGCCTGCCGTCGCGGTGACTGATCAAAACAACATGTGCTCCCTGGTCAAGTTCTATAAGGCGGCGATGGGCGGCGGGATCAAGCCGATCAGTGGCGCAGACCTGTGGCTGTCGAACAAGGACCCGGAAAACCCCCTCAGCCGTATCAGCCTGCTGGCGATGAACCCTTTGGGTTATCGCAACCTCACTGAGCTGATTTCCCGTGGTTACATCGATGGCCAGCGCAATGGCCAGGTGATCATTGAGCGCGAATGGGTCGCCGAGGCCGCAGATGGCCTGATCATGCTGTCGGCAGCCAAGGAGGGCGAGATCGGTGTCGCGCTGATCAGTGGCAACACTGAAGAAGCCGAGGCCCTGGCCCGCGAATGGATGGCGGTATTCCCTGACCGCTTCTATCTCGAAGTGCAGCGCACCAAGCGTCCCAATGACGAAGAGCACCTGCATGCAGCTGTGGCCCTTGCAGACAAGATTGGCGCGCCGCTGGTGGCGACCAACGATGTGCGCTTTATCAAGCAGCAGGACTTTGAAGCCCACGAAACCCGCGTTTGCATTGGTGAAGGCCGCGCGCTGGATGACCCGCGCCGCTCCAAGAATTACAGCGATCAGCAATATCTGAAAAGCGCCGAGGAAATGGCCGAGCTGTTCAGTGACTTGCCCGAGGCGCTGGCAAACACGGTCGAAATTGCCAAGCGCTGCAATATCGAAGTGAAGCTGGGTACGCACTTTTTGCCCAACTTCCCGATCCCCGATGGCATGACCATCGATGAGTATTTTCGCAAGGTGTCGTTTGATGGCCTGGAAGAGCGCCTGAACGTTCTGCTGCCCAGGGACACCACCGAGGATTACGACACCAAGCGTCAGGTGTATGTCGACCGGCTGAATTTCGAGCTGGATATCATCATCCAGATGGGCTTCCCCGGTTACTTCCTGATCGTGATGGACTTTATCCAGTGGGCCAAGAGCAACGGCGTACCGGTAGGGCCGGGCCGTGGGTCGGGTGCCGGATCGCTGGTGGCCTATGTGCAGAAGATTACCGACCTTGACCCACTGGAATACGACCTGCTGTTCGAACGTTTCCTTAACCCGGAACGGGTATCGATGCCCGACTTCGACGTCGACTTCTGCATGGATGGTCGCGACCGGGTAATTGAATATGTGGCCGAAAAATACGGCCGCAACGCAGTAAGCCAGATCATCACCTTCGGTTCGATGGCCGCGAAGGCGGTTATCCGTGACGTGGCGCGGGTGCAGGGCAAGTCCTACGGCCTGGCGGACCGTCTGTCGAAGATGATTCCGTTTGAAGTGGGCATGACCCTGGAAAAAGCCTTCGAGCAGGAAGAAATCCTGCGCGACTTTATCAAGGTCGATGAAGAGGCTGCGGAAATCTGGGAAATGGCCCGCAAGCTTGAAGGCGTTGTGCGTAACGTCGGCAAGCACGCCGGTGGTGTGGTTATCGCGCCGACCAAACTGACCGACTTCTCGCCGATTTATTGCGACGAAGAGGGCGGTGGCCTGGTAACCCAGTTCGACAAGGATGACGTTGAGTCGGCTGGCCTGGTGAAGTTCGACTTCCTCGGTCTGCGAACCCTGACGGTGATCGACTGGGCGCTGAAAACCATCAACCGCGATCGTGCCAAGGTCGATGAGCCGCCGCTGGATATCGCCTTTATCCCGCTGGACGACAAACCGACCTACCAGTTGCTGCAAAAGGCCGAGACCACCGCGGTGTTCCAGCTTGAGTCGCGGGGCATGAAAGAGCTGATCAAAAAGCTCAAGCCCGACTGCCTGGAAGACTTGATCGCACTGGTGGCCCTGTTCCGTCCGGGCCCGCTGCAGTCAGGCATGGTTGATGACTTTATCAACCGTAAGCACGGCCGCGCCGAACTGGCGTACCCGCACTCGGACTATCAGTACGAAGGCCTCAAGCCCGTATTGGCCCCGACCTACGGCATCATCCTGTATCAGGAACAGGTGATGCAGATTGCCCAGGTCATGGCCGGGTACACCCTTGGCGGCGCTGACATGCTGCGTCGGGCCATGGGCAAGAAAAAACCCGAAGAAATGGCCAAGCAACGTGGCGGTTTCATCGAAGGTTGCGCCAACAACAATATTGACGCGGACCTGGCGGGTAACATTTTTGACCTGGTGGAAAAATTCGCCGGTTATGGCTTTAACAAATCCCACTCCGCAGCCTACGGTCTGGTGTCGTACCAGACTGCCTGGTTGAAAACCCATTACCCGGCACCGTTTATGGCCGCGGTACTGTCGGCGGATATGCACAACACCGACAAGGTGGTGATCCTGATCGAAGAGATTCGCAGCATGAAGCTGCGTCTCGATGCGCCGGATGTAAATGCCTCCGAGTTCAAGTTCACGGTAAACGATGAAGGCCGGATCATTTATGGTCTTGGGGCGATCAAGGGGGTGGGCGAGGGGCCGGTCGAGGCAATTACCGAGGCGCGTCAGGACGGCCCGTTCAAGGATTTGTTCGATTTCTGCGCCCGGGTTGATCTCAAGCGTATCAACAAGCGTACTCTTGATGGCCTGATCCGTAGCGGTGCCCTTGACCGCCTGGGGCCGTTTTTCCATGACGAGCCCAAGGCCTGGCAAGCCAACATCGATCAGAACCGTGCGGTGTTGCTGTCGGCGCTGGAAGAAGCGATCAAGGCAGCTGAACAAACTGCGCGCACCCATGACAGCGGCCACGCCGACCTGTTTGGCGGCTTGTTCGTCGAGGCCGATGCGGACGTCTATGCCAACCACCGCAAGGCCAGGGAACTGACGCTCAAGGAGCGACTCAAAGGCGAGAAGGACACGCTGGGCCTGTACCTGACCGGTCATCCGATTGACGAGTACGAAGGTGAAATTCGCCGCTTTGCCCGTCAGCGCATTATTGATCTCAAGCCTGCCCGTGATACCCAGACCGTTGCCGGGATGATTATTGCGTTGCGGGTGATGAAGAACAAAAAAGGCGACAAGATGGGCTTTATCACCCTCGACGACCGCTCGGCGCGCATTGAGGCTTCGTTGTTTGCCGAGGCGTTCCATTCGGCGCAGTCGCTGTTGCAGACCGACGCGATGGTGGTGGTGGAAGGCGAGGTCAGTAATGACGACTTTTCCGGTGGTCTGCGCCTGCGGGTCAAGCGCGTGATGAGCATGGAAGATGCGCGTACCAGCCTGGCCGAGAGCTTGCGCCTGAAAGTCAGCCGCGATGTGCTCAAGGGTGAGCAACTGCGCAATCTGGGCGAGCTGCTGAAGAAACATCGCGGTGCCTGCCCCATCACGATGGAGTACACCGGCGAAGAGGCCAAGGCCATGCTGCAGTTTGGCGAGACCTGGCGGATCGATCCGGCGGACAGCTTGATTCAAGCCCTGCGTGACCAGTTCGGGCGAGACAACGTCTTCCTCCAATACCGTTGACGGTCAGGTGCCCTAGCTGCGCCCTGACCTCGACCTGAATTTTTAATCTCGACCTGAGAGCGCCTGTCCCTTAAGGTAGGCGCGATACAGATCAACCGGCTGCCCCAGTTCGGTACGAAACGCCAGCAAATGCTGGGCTTTTGACCTTCTGGCATGCTTTGCCGCCGACCCAAGACGGATGCTTATGAACCCGAATTTTCTTGATTTCGAACAGCCGATTGCTGACCTGCAAGCCAAAATCGAAGAGTTGCGCTTGGTTGGTAATGACAATTCGCTGAATATCAGCGATGAAATCTCTCGTCTGCAAGACAAAAGCAAAACGCTGACTGAAGATATTTTCGGCAAGCTGACCAGCTGGCAGATTGCCCGTTTGGCCCGTCATCCGCGCCGTCCCTACACGCTGGACTACATCGATCACATCTTCACCGAGTTCGATGAGCTGCATGGCGACCGCCACTTTGCCGATGATGCTGCCATCGTTGGCGGTATTGCCCGTCTGGACGATCAGCCTGTGATGGTGATTGGTCACCAGAAAGGCCGTGAAGTGCGTGAGAAGGTGCGCCGCAACTTCGGTATGCCGCGCCCTGAAGGCTATCGCAAGGCCTGCCGTTTGATGGAAATGGCCGAGCGCTTCAAAATGCCGATCCTGACCTTTATCGACACGCCGGGTGCTTACCCGGGTATCGACGCTGAAGAGCGCAACCAGAGCGAAGCCATTGCCTGGAACCTGCGTGTCATGTCGCGCCTGAAAACCCCGATCATCGCTACTGTTATCGGCGAAGGCGGTTCGGGCGGTGCATTGGCCATTGGCGTATGCGACCAGTTGAACATGCTGCAGTACTCGACCTACGCGGTGATCTCGCCGGAAGGTTGTGCCTCGATTCTGTGGAAAACCGCCGAAAAAGCGCCGGATGCTGCTGAAGCGATGGGCATCACCGCCGAGCGTCTCAAAGGCCTGGGCATCGTCGACAAGGTGATTGGCGAGCCATTGGGCGGCGCGCATCGTGACCCGGCAGCGGCTTCTGCGAGCATTCGTGCCGATCTGATTTCCCAGCTCGACATGCTCAAGAAGCTGGATCACGAAGCCCTGCTCAAGCGTCGTTATGATCGTTTGATGAGCTACGGTCTCTGATTAAAAGCTGACCCTCACCCCAACCCTCTCCCGGAGGGAGAGGGGGCTGATGGGTGGTGTTCTCGCTACCGCATACGGCCAGTTCCCTCTCCCTTTGGGAGAGGGCCAGGGTGAGGGGCTTTTGATGGCCGACATGCCAGCTCTACTTTTCCAGGTCTTAAAACCCTGGCGCAACGCCAAGGCCTGGCACGTCGCGCTCTCCGGCGGCCTGGACTCGACCGTCCTGCTGCACCTTCTCGTTCAATTGCGTCAAACCCATTCAATACCGCCCATTACCGCTGTCCATGTCCATCATGGTCTCCAGGCGGAGGCTGATGCGTGGCCGGCCCATTGCCAGGCACTGTGTGACGGGCTGGGGGTGCCCTTGCAGGTGATTCGCGTGCAGGTGCAAGCGGGTGCAAGTGTCGAGCGTGCCGCCCGGGATGCGCGCTACCAGGCGTTTGCGGCGCTCACCGCTGCCGCAGAGGTGCTGCTGGTTGGGCAGCACCGCGACGATCAGGCCGAAACGCTACTGTTTCGACTGTTGCGCGGGGCAGGGGTCAGTGGTCTGGCGGCCATGCCGCGCCAGCGTCGCCTGGGGGCAGGGCACCTGTGCCGGCCCTTGCTGGACGTGTCCCGCGCCCAGCTTGAGGCATACGCCCGAGAGCAAGGGCTGAGCTGGATTGAAGACCCTTCCAACACTCAGACAGATTTTTCCCGCAACTTCCTGCGCCATGAAGTCTTTCCGGGCCTGCTTCGACGCTGGCCCCAGGCCGCCGCCAGCATGGCCCGCAGCGCGGCGCACTGCGCCGAGGCGCAGGGTCTGCTGGACGAACTGGCCCGGCAGGATCTGCACGCTGCGGGCTCTGCCGGCGAGTTTGCCTGGCTTGGCTTGCCCTCCCTGGAACTGGCCACCCTCGCCAGCCTGTCACCTGCCCGGCAGCGCAATGCCTTGCGTCACTGGCTGGCGACGTTTACCTCGCTGCCGGACACCGACCATTGGGCGGGCTGGGAAGCGCTGCGCGATGCCCGCGACGATGCCCGGCCGGTCTGGAAGCTTGCCGAGGGTGAGCTGCATCGCGCAGCAGGGCGCATCTGGTGGTTGTCCGGCGACTGGCTGCGCCAGCCGGTTGCGCCCGTGCCCTGGGGGCAGCCCGAGCAGGCGCTGGTACTGCCGGGTAATGGCCGGGTGCGCTTTGTCGGGGATATTCCGGATGGCGCCCTGCAGGTGAGCTATCGTCAAGGAGGCGAAGTGATGACGCTGCCCTCGCGTGGCCATCGCGACCTCAAGCGTCTGCTCAATGAGAGTGGCGTGCCGTTGTTCGCCCGTGGCAGATTGCCGCTTGTGTACCGAAACGGGCAGTTATTGGCCGTGGCAAACCTCCAGGGACTGGACTCAAGCCCCTGTGGACGCTGGCAATTGCAGTGGCTGCCAACTTCGAGCGATCAAGGTTTGAGCTGAAAGGGGGTTTCCGGTAGACTACGCTCCCTTCTTGATACAACTTCTGTGGATTCACCAGAATTACAGACGTTGCCGATTACCAAGCAGTCTTTGCTGGGCGATTTTAAAAAAATGTATGGCTTGTATCGAACCGGTGGTTGCCATCGGTCTGTTCCAACGCAGCAGTTTTTCAAAAGGTGCACTGTGACTAATGCTGGTGATTGGGGGCTTCGGCCTTCCTTCGCTTTCCCCGGCGGCTCTGACCGCTTTAACGCAGACTTCTAGGGTTTTTCATGACGCGCTACATCTTCGTCACGGGCGGTGTTGTTTCTTCATTGGGGAAAGGCATTGCCTCGGCTTCATTGGCAGCCATCCTGGAGGCGCGGGGACTTAAGGTCACCATGCTGAAGCTGGACCCCTACATCAACGTTGATCCGGGCACCATGAGCCCGTTCCAGCACGGTGAAGTGTTCGTCACACACGACGGCGCCGAAACCGACCTGGACTTGGGCCATTACGAGCGGTTTATCCGCACGACCATGACCCAGAACAACAACTTCACCACGGGCCGTGTTTACGAACACGTCCTGCGCAAGGAGCGCCGTGGTGATTACCTGGGTGCAACCATCCAGGTGATTCCGCACATCACCGACGAAATCAAACGTCGAATCATCAAGGGCGCCGGCGATGCCGACGTAGCGATGGTTGAGATTGGCGGCACTGTGGGTGACATTGAGTCGCAACCGTTCCTCGAAGCTATCCGTCAGCTGCGCATCGAAGTGGGCGCCAAGCGCGCCATGCTGATGCACCTGACTCTGGTTCCGTACATCGCCACCGCTGGCGAAACGAAAACCAAACCTACACAGCACTCGGTTAAAGAGCTGCGTTCCATCGGCCTGCAGCCAGACGTCCTGATCTGCCGTTCCGATCACCACGTTGATGTGTCCTCGCGTCGCAAGATCGCGCTGTTCACCAACGTTGAAGAGCGCGCCGTGATTTCGCTGGAAGACGCCGACACCATCTACAAGATCCCGGGCATGCTGCACGCTCAGGGTCTGGATGATTTCGTGGTTGAGCGCTTCGGCCTGGAATGCAACAGCGCCGACCTGTCCGAGTGGGACAAGGTGGTCGACGCCAAGCTCAATCCAGAGCACGAAGTCACCATCGCGATGGTCGGCAAGTACATGGAACTGCTGGACGCGTACAAGTCGCTGATCGAAGCGATGAGCCACGCCGGTATTTCCAACCGTACCAAGGTCAACCTGCGTTATATCGACTCCGAAGATATCGAAAACAAAGGCACCGAACTGCTTGAAGGCTGTGATGCCATTCTGGTTCCGGGCGGCTTCGGTCTGCGCGGCGTCGAAGGCAAGATCACGGCGGTTCAGTATGCACGTGAGAACAAGGTGCCATACCTGGGTATCTGCCTGGGCATGCAAGTAGCGGTGATCGAGTTCGCACGTAACGTGCTGGGCTGGAAAGACGCCAACTCCACCGAATTCGATCGCAGCAGCGGCCACCCGGTTGTGGGCCTGATCACCGAGTGGGAAGACGCCACCGGTGCCGTCGAAACCCGTACCGAAACCTCCGATCTGGGCGGCACCATGCGTCTGGGTGCGCAGGATTGCCAGCTGCAAGCCGGTTCCCTGGTTCACGACTGCTATGCCAAGGACGTGATTGTTGAACGTCATCGTCATCGCTATGAAGTGAACAACAACCTGTTGCCGCAACTGACCGAAGCAGGCCTGAAAGTGACCGGTCGCTCCGGTGACGGCGCGTTGGTAGAAGTGGTTGAAGCACCGGATCATCCTTGGTTCGTCGCTTGCCAGTTCCACCCGGAGTTCACCTCCACGCCACGTGATGGCCATCCACTGTTCACCGGTTTCGTCAAAGCTGCACTGGCGCAACACGAGAAGAAGGCGTAACCAGAATGGCGCAAAAGATTATCCGTGTAGGCAATATCGAAATTGCCAACGACAAGCCAATGGTCTTGTTCGGTGGCATGAACGTGCTGGAAAGCCGTGATATGGCCATGCAGGTGTGTGAAGAGTACGTGCGGGTTACCGAAAAGCTTGGTATCCCTTACGTGTTCAAGGCCAGTTTCGACAAGGCCAACCGCTCATCTGTCAGCTCTTACCGTGGCCCTGGCCTCGAAGAAGGCATGCGGATTTTTCAGGACATCAAGGCTGCTTTCGGTGTGCCGCTGATCACCGACGTCCACGAGCCTGCGCAAGCAGCCGTGGTCGCCGAGGTCTGCGACATCATCCAGTTGCCGGCATTCCTGTCGCGTCAGACTGACCTGGTCGTGGCCATGGCCAAGACCGGCGCCGTGATCAACATCAAGAAGGCCCAGTTCCTTGCACCCCAGGAGATGAAACACATCCTGAGCAAGTGCGAAGAAGCGGGCAATGACCAGTTGATCCTCTGCGAACGTGGCTCCAGCTTTGGCTACAACAACCTTGTTGTCGACATGCTGGGCTTCGGCATCATGAAGCAGTTCGAATACCCGGTCTTTTTCGATGTGACCCACGCGCTGCAAATGCCGGGTGGTCGCTCGGACTCTGCCGGTGGTCGTCGTGCCCAGGTAACCGACCTGGCCAAGGCTGGCATCAGCCAGAGCCTGGCAGGTCTGTTCCTGGAAGCACACCCGGATCCTGACAACGCCAAATGCGACGGCCCTTGCGCCTTGCGTCTGGACAAGCTGGAGCCATTCCTGGCCCAGCTGAAGTCGCTGGATGAGTTGGTTAAAAGTTTTCCGACAATAGAAACCGCGTAATCCTCGTTTCTCCGGTAAAGTACCGCACGATTTCTCGGGCCTCAGGGCCCGAGCCTTATCGCCCGCAAGGCTGCCCGCTTTTTGACCCTTGCCGCCGATAACAATATTTCCCTCAGCTGCGTCGTTTTCGTCAACTTTGGAGTATTTACAACAATGGCAAAGATCGTCGACATCAAAGGTCGTGAAGTTCTCGACTCCCGTGGCAATCCCACTGTGGAAGCGGACGTGCTTCTCGACAACGGCATCATCGGCAGCGCTTGCGCGCCGTCCGGTGCTTCCACCGGTTCCCGTGAAGCGCTGGAACTGCGTGATGGCGACAAAAGCCGTTACCTGGGCAAAGGCGTGTTGAAAGCCGTTGCCAATATCAACGGCCCGATTCGTGATTTGCTGCTGGGTAAAGACCCGGTTGACCAAAAGGCGCTGGACCACGCGATGATCGCGCTGGACGGCACTGAGAACAAAGGCTCCCTGGGCGCCAACGCTATCCTGGCCGTGTCTTTGGCTGCTGCCAAGGCTGCTGCCCAGGACCAGGATCTGCCGCTGTACGCCCACATCGCCAACCTGAACGGCACTCCGGGTGTTTACTCGATGCCGGTTCCGATGATGAACATCATCAACGGTGGCGAGCACGCTGATAACAACGTCGATATTCAAGAGTTCATGGTGCAGCCGGTTGGCGCCAAGACCTTCTCCGACGCGCTGCGCATGGGCACCGAAATCTTCCATCACCTCAAGGCTGTGCTCAAGGCTCGTGGCCTGAACACCGCAGTGGGCGATGAAGGTGGTTTCGCACCTAACCTGGCGTCCAACGAAGATGCACTTAAAGTGATCTCCGAAGCCATCGCCAACGCCGGTTACACCCTGGGCACCGACGTGACCCTGGCACTGGACTGCGCGGCCAGCGAATTCTACGAAGACGGCAAGTACAACCTGTCGGGTGAAGGCCAGGTCTTCAGTTCCGAAGGTTTTGCTGAATACCTCAAAGGTTTGACCCAGCGCTATCCGATCATCTCGATCGAAGACGGCCTGGACGAGTCCGACTGGGATGGCTGGAAAATCCTGACCGACAAAATCGGTGAGAAAGTTCAGCTGGTGGGCGACGACCTGTTCGTGACCAACACCAAGATCCTGAAAGAAGGCATCGATAAAAAGATCGCCAACTCGATCCTGATCAAGTTCAACCAGATCGGCACCCTGACCGAAACCCTGGAAGCCATCCAGATGGCCAAGGCGGCTGGTTACACCGCTGTGATCTCGCACCGCTCCGGCGAAACCGAAGATTCCACCATTGCCGACCTGGCTGTGGGTACTGCGGCAGGCCAGATCAAGACCGGTTCGCTGTGCCGTTCCGATCGCGTTTCCAAGTACAACCAATTGCTGCGCATCGAAGAGCAATTGGGCGCAAAAGCCAAGTACAACGGTCGTGGCGAGTTTCGCGGCTGAGTACTTAATGGTAAAAAGTCAGCAGGCAGTGTCGGAAAATTCGCCAAGTCGGGTCTTTTGACACTAATCTGATGCTTCTGTATACAAGCCTGGTTCGTCCAGGCTTTGTACTATTCGTTGTTTACGTTTGTCGGCATGGCTGTCTTTTCACTGGATACCTGATATTCGATGCGCAGTCCCAATTGGTTGTTTCTTATCTTGCTCTTGCTGCTGGCAGGCCTGCAGTATCGCCTGTGGGTGGGTAATGGCAGTTTGGCGCAGGTGACTGACCTGACCCAGCAAATAGCCGATCAGCGTGCTGAAAACGAAATTCTGCTTGAGCGCAACCGCGTGCTGGATGCGGAAGTACTCGAGTTGAAAAAAGGCATGGAGACCGTTGAAGAGCGTGCTCGCCATGAGTTGGGCATGATCAAAGAGGGTGAAACCCTCTATCAGTTGGCCCAATGAGTTTTTCGTCACCGGCCTTTTGGGCCGTGATTCCTGCCGCGGGTGTGGGTGCCCGTATGGCCGCGGACCGTCCCAAGCAATATTTGCAGTTGGGCGGGCGCAGTATTCTGGAACACAGCATCAGCTGTTTTCTCGACCATCCGGGCCTCAAGGGGCTGGTGGTCAGTGTCGCGTTTGATGACCCTTTCTGGCCGTCCCTGCCGTGTGCTGGCGACCCCCGTGTGGTGCGGGTCGATGGCGGGCGCGAGCGTGCCGATTCAGTACTCAATGCGTTGTTGCACCTGCATGCGCAAGGCGCGGCAGATGATGACTGGGTGCTGGTCCACGATGCCGCGCGACCGAACCTGTCTCAGGAAGACCTCAACAAACTGCTGAGTGAATTGGCTGACGACCCCGTAGGTGGTTTGTTGGCCGTTCCTGCGCGAGACACGCTCAAGCGCGTGGACAAAAACGGCCGTGCGGTTGAAACCATTGATCGCAGCTTGATCTGGCAGGCGTATACGCCGCAGATGTTCCGCCTGGGAGCCTTGCACCGCGCCTTGGCGGACAGCCTGGTGGCCGATGCGACCATCACCGACGAGTCCTCTGCGATGGAGTGGGCAGGGCTGGCGCCACGCCTGATTGAAGGGCGCTCGGACAATATCAAGGTCACTCGCCCGGAAGACCTTGAATGGCTGCGGTTGCGTTGGGCGAACCGCTGATCAGAACCTGCTGAGGTTCTTGTGGGAGCGGGCTTGCTCGCGATGGTGTCACCTCGGTTTGCCTGACAGACCGAGTCGTCTGCATCGCGAGCAAGCCCGCTCCCACTGTTAAAAACTACTGCACCCTCTCCTGATATTCCTCCCGCTTGGCCAAGCCTTCCTTCAAATAATCCACCAATTTTCTGACCTTGGGCGACAGGTGCCGCTGTTGCGGGTAAAGCGCCCACACGGCCGTGTTGGGCGGCTGGTGGGTGTCGAGCAAGGACACCAGCGCTCCGCTCTTCAAATGCTCCAGCACGTAATAGTCCGGTAACTGACACAGCCCTACCCCCTGCAACGCAGCATCCAGCACCGCCTGCCCGCTGTTGCAGCGCCAGTTCCCCTGCACCCGTTGCGAAAATTCGCGACCATCCTGCTGCAATTGCCACAGGTCGGAACTGCCAATCAGACAGTTGTGCCGGCTCAGTTCCGACAGGCTATGGGGCCGACCATAGCGTTCCAGATACGAAGGCGAGGCGCACATATACATGCGTCTGGGGGCAAGCCGCGTGGCCACCAGCCTTGAGTCCTGCAAGCGGCCCAGGCGAATCGCCAGGTCAAGGCTTTCATGCACCAGATCCAGCGGGCGGTTGCTCAGTTCTATATCGACCCGCAACTGCGGGTACAGGCCCATAAAGCGTGTGACCAGAGGCACGATAAAACGCTCGCCATAAGCCACTGCGCAGGTCATGCGCAGCATGCCTTTGGGCTCGCTGGCCAGGTCACCAATGGCCCGCAGCGCTTCTTCGCGGCCATCTTGCAGGCGCTGGCAGTGCTGCAAAAAGGTTTGCCCGGCTTCGGTCAGCGTGACCTTGCGGGTACTGCGATAAAACAGGCGGGTTTGCAACCGTTCTTCCAGGCGCGCCACCTGACGGCTGATATGGGATGAAGAGACGCCCAGGCGCTCGGCCGCCGCAGTGAATTGGCCGCACTCGGCCACGGCGACAAATTCGTCTATACCTTCCCAGCGGTTCTCATTCATGGTTGATTATCCCTGAATAGCAATAATGTTTTGCTTTTGCCCGGATTATTAATCACTCAGCGCTGATTTACACTCGGCGTCTTGTTTTTACTTTGCTGGAGACCATCGATGATCAAGTCACGTGCTGCCGTAGCGTTCGAGGCCAAAAAGCCCCTGGAAATCGTGGAAGTAGACGTTGCCATGCCCAAGGCTGGCGAAGTGCTGCTGCGGGTTGTGGCCTCGGGTGTCTGCCATACCGATGCCTACACGCTGTCGGGCGCAGACCCGGAAGGCATCTTCCCGTCGATCCTGGGCCACGAAGGCGGTGCGATCGTTGAAGCGATCGGCGAGGGCGTGACTTCGGTTGCGGTCGGCGATCATGTGATCCCGCTGTACACGCCTGAGTGCGGCAAGTGCAAATTCTGCCTGTCGGGCAAGACCAACCTGTGTCAGGCCATTCGCGCCACCCAGGGCAAGGGCTTGATGCCGGATGGCACTACGCGCTTCTCCTACAAAGGCCAGCCGATTTTCCACTACATGGGTACTTCGACCTTTTCGGAGTACACCGTGCTGCCGGAAATCTCGGTCGCGAAAATCCAGAAAGACGCACCGCTGGAGAAGGTGTGCCTGCTGGGTTGCGGCGTGACCACCGGCATCGGTGCGGTGCTCAACACCGCCAAGGTCAAGCCGGGTGACACCGTGGCCATCTTCGGCCTGGGCGGCATTGGCCTGTCGGCGGTGATTGGTGCGGTGAAAGCCAAGGCTGCACGGATCATCGCCATCGATATCAACCCGGCCAAGTTTGAAATTGCCCGGCAGTTGGGTGCTACCGATTGCGTGAACCCGAAAGACTTCGATCGTCCAATCCAGGAAGTGATCGTCGACATGACCGATGGCGGTGTCGACTTTTCCTTCGAGTGCATCGGCAATGTGCAGTTGATGCGAGCGGCATTGGAATGCTGTCACAAGGGTTGGGGCGAATCGGTGATCATCGGCGTCGCCGGTGCAGGCCAGGAAATTTCCACCCGTCCATTCCAGCTGGTGACCGGTCGCGTCTGGCGCGGTTCGGCCTTTGGCGGCGTGCGCGGTCGCAGTGAATTGCCAAGCTACGTCGATATGGCGCAAAGCGGCGAGATCCCGCTGGATACCTTTATCACCCACACCATGGGCCTGGAAGATATCAATAAGGCTTTTGACCTGATGCATGAAGGCAAAAGCATTCGTACCGTCATCCATTTCTAATTAACAGCGGTAAGTCTAAACACCGCTAAACCCCTGTGGGAGCGGGCTTGCTCGCGATTGCAGTTACCCGGCTTGACTGAAAGACCGAGTTGTCTGCATCGCGAGCAAGCCCGCTCCCACAGGAGTGGTGTTTTTCTTGCAGTCTGGAGCTGCCCATGACATTGGAAAATATCTCCTGCCAGAAGAGCTTTGGCGGATGGCACAAGCGTTACAAGCATCGCTCGCACGTGCTGGGTTGTGACATGGTGTTTGCCGTGTACCTGCCGCCACAAGCGGAGCAGGGCGCAAAGTTGCCGGTGCTGTACTGGCTGTCGGGTTTGACCTGCACCGACGAGAACTTCATGCACAAGGCCGGCGCGATGAAGATGGCCGCCGAGCTGGGGCTGATCATTGTGGCGCCGGACACCAGCCCCCGTGGCGACGGTGTACCTGATGACCCGCAGGGCGCCTGGGACTTTGGCCTTGGCGCCGGTTTTTACCTGAACGCATCCCAGGAGCCTTGGGCTCAGCATTATCGGATGCATGATTATGTCGTTCAGGAATTGCCCGACCTGGTCGAGGCGCATTTCCCGGCTTCACAAAAACGCGGTATCAGCGGGCACTCGATGGGCGGGCACGGTGCGCTGATGTGTGCGTTGCGCAATCCCGGACGCTATCAGTCCGTGTCGGCCTTTGCCCCGATCAGCAATCCGATGGATTGCCCCTGGGGGCAAAAGGCATTCAGCCATTACCTGGGTGAAGAACGTGCGCGCTGGCGTGAGTGGGATGCCAGTGTGCTGATTGGCGAAGCCAGTGAAAAACTGCCTTTGCTGGTCGATCAGGGCGATCGCGATGACTTCCTGGCCGTTCAGCTCAAGCCTGAAGTGCTGCAACAGGCTGCCAAACTGGCCGATTACCCGCTGACCTTGCGTCTGCAACCGGGCTACGACCATAGCTATTTCTTCATCGCCAGTTTCATCGATGACCACTTGCGTCATCACGCAAAGGCGCTAAGTGCCTAATAGCGCCCAATGTTGGTCAAAGTAGGTAGAATCACGCCCTGACTTAATCGGGGCGTTTTTTTATGCGTATTGGCCACGGCTATGATGTGCACTGTTTCGCTGAAGGCGATTTCATTACGTTGGGCGGCGTGCGGATCTCCCACAAATTCGGGCTGTTGGCCCACTCTGATGGCGATGTGCTTTTGCACGCGCTCAGCGATGCCTTGCTGGGTGCTGCGGCACTGGGCGATATCGGCAAGCATTTTCCGGACACCGATCCGACCTTCAAGGGCGCTGACAGCCGCGTCCTGTTGCGTCATGTCGTGGGTCTGATCCATGCCAAGGGCTGGAAAGTCGGCAACGTCGACAACACCATCATTGCCCAGGCGCCGAAAATGGCGCCGCATATTGAAACGATGCGCGCGCTGATTGCCGCGGATCTAGAGGTTGATTTGGACCAGGTAAACGTAAAGGCCACGACCACCGAAAAACTCGGTTTTGTCGGTCGTGAAGAAGGGATCGCGGTGCACTCCATTGCCTTGTTGGTTCGCCCATGAACGAGTCTGATCTGCTCGGCCCGCGGGCCTACGGTGAAGCACTGGGCACGGCTGTGCTCAAGGCCACGGCTGAAGACTTCCAGGTCGACGAAGTCCTGGATATCCCGCTGTCCGGAGACGGCGAGCACCTGTGGTTGTGGGTCGAGAAACGCGGCCTGAACACCGAGGAGGCTGCCCGGCGCATAGCCAAGGCGGCGGGTGTGCCCTTGCGCACTGTCAGCTATGCCGGTCTCAAGGACCGTCAGGCACTGACTCGTCAGTGGTTCAGCGTGCAGTTGCCGGGCAAGGCAGATCCTGATTTGTCGGGCGCTGAAAACGACACGCTGAAGATTCTCAAGACCTCGCGGCACAAGCGCAAATTGCAGCGCGGTGCCCATGCGGCCAACGGTTTTACACTGCGCCTGACGCAACTGAACGCCGACAAGGACGCGCTGGAGCAACGCCTGCAACAGATCACCAGGCAAGGTGTGCCGAACTACTTCGGCACCCAGCGTTTTGGCTGGCAGGGCGGAAACCTCGGCGAGGCCCGTGATTATGCTGCGCGCAAAGCCCTGCCCGAGCAGCGCAACGTGCGCTCCCGGCTGCTGTCCACCGCCCGCAGCTACCTGTTCAATCAGGTGCTCGCGGCGCGGGTGGCCGACGGCAGCTGGCAACGGGCACAGGTCGGTGATTTGCTGGCGTTTACCGACAGCCGCAGTTTTTTCCCGGCGGGTGAGGCAGAGTGCAGCGACCCGCGCCTGGCCATTCTCGACCTTCACCCCACCGGCCCGCAGTGGGGCGAAGGCGAATCACCGACCACTGGCGCCACCCATGCGCTGGAGCAGTCGATCGCCGAGCGCGAAGCCGAGTTGCGTGACTGGCTGGTGCGCGCGGGCATGAGCCACGAGCGACGTATCCTGCGACTGCCCATTGGCCGGTTGACGTGGCATTATCCGCAGCCTGACATTCTGCAACTGGAATTTGTTCTGCCGGCCGGATGCTTCGCCACTGTTCTGGTGCGTGAGCTTGTTGATCTGGTGACGTTGGATCAAGCGGATAGCTTATGCGTATTCTGATTTCAAACGATGATGGGGTCACGGCACCGGGTCTGGCTGCGCTTTACGCAGCGCTGGCCGACTACGCCGATTGCGTGGTGATCGCCCCTGAGCAGGACAAAAGCGGCGCCAGCAGTTCGCTGACGCTGGATCGGCCCCTTCACCCTCATACCCTGGCCAATGGCTTTATCAGTATCAACGGTACGCCCACCGATTGTGTGCATCTGGGTATTCACGGCTTGCTGGAGCAGCAGCCGGACATGGTGGTGTCGGGCATCAACCTGGGGGCCAACCTGGGTGACGATGTACTGTATTCGGGCACTGTGGCGGCGGCACTTGAAGGGCGTTTTCTGGATCGGCCTTCTTTTGCCTTTTCGTTGGTCTCCCGCCAGGTGGACAACCTGCCGACGGCGGCGTTTTTTGCCCGCAAGCTGCTTGAAGCCCACGCATCGCTGGACTTGCCGCCGCGTACGGTCCTCAATGTCAATATTCCCAATCTGCCATTGGACAAGATCCGTGGCATCCAGCTGACCCGTCTCGGGCATCGGGCCCGTGCTGCTGCGCCGGTGCGTGTAGTTGATCCGCGAGGCAAGGCCGGTTACTGGATTGCTGCGGCAGGTGATGTCGAAGACGGCGGCCCGGGCACGGACTTTCATGCGGTGATGCAGGGCTATGTGTCGATAACGCCGTTGCAGCTGGATCGCACCTTTGGCGATGGATTCAAACACCTCAATGGCTGGCTGGAGGGCATGGGCTGATGGCGCGCGAGCAGGATGGCATGATGCACCGCGGTATTGGCATGACCTCGGAGCGTACCCGCGAGCGGCTGATCCAGCGCCTGCGTGAAGAAGGCATCGTTAACCAGAACGTGCTTGAGGTCATCCGCCGCACACCCCGACATCTGTTTGTGGATGAGGCGTTGGCCCATCGGGCCTATGAAGACACCGCGCTGCCGATCGGCAATAACCAGACCATCTCCCAGCCTTACATGGTGGCCCGCATGAGCGAGCTGCTGCTGGAAGACGGGCCGCTGGACAAGGTCATGGAGATCGGTACCGGTTCGGGCTATCAAACCGCCGTGCTGTCGCAATTGGTCGAGCGGATTTTTTCGGTCGAGCGCATCAAGGTGCTGCAGGACCGGGCCAAGGAACGACTGCTGGAGCTCAACCTGCGCAACGTGGTGTTCCGCTGGGGCGATGGCTGGGAGGGCTGGCCTGCGCTGGCGCCTTACAACGGTATTATCGTTACGGCGGTGGCCACCGATGTACCCCAGGCATTGCTCGATCAACTGGCCCCTGGCGGGCGCCTGGTGATTCCGGTGGGGGCGGGGGAGGTGCAGCAACTGATGCTGATCGTGCGCGAAGAGCACGGATTCGCCCGCCGGGTGATCGGCAATGTGCGCTTTGTGCCACTGCTTAACGGGCCACTGGCCTGAGTCTTTGTTGGCGCCAGGTGAATTATGGGCCGGGCCACGGGTCATAAAGCCCGTCACCCGGCCCTGCCCAGTGCGCGTTTATGTTTTATACAGTGTGTTTATCAATCGGCTTTGCAGTCTGTAAAAGCCCTGTAGCCAGTTATACTTGCGCCTAATGAGGCCAGTACTGGCGTTCTAATTTTCAGCCATCTTCAAAGGGAGCGGCGGGTGAGTCTCACAGTCATTGCGCAGCGTATGAGCAGCAAAAGCTTTCAGAGACTGGCGGCCGGTCTGTTGCTGAGTACCACACTGGCTTTGTTGGCGGCGTGCTCCAGCACCCCCAAGAATGGCGTCAATGTCGTTGACCGCAACGGTGTGGCCCAGCGCCCGGCCGTGACCACGGGGCAGTATGCCGTGCGTCGCGGCGATACCCTGTTTTCGATTGCCTTTCGCTACGGTTGGGACTGGAAAGCGCTGGCTGCACGCAACAATATCGCGGCGCCGTTCACCATTGTTCCGGGGCAGGTGATCCGCTTCGACGGGCGCTCCGGCAGCCAGCCCGCAGGTGCTACCAGCACCACGGTGGTCTCCTCTTCTTCGGGCAGCAAGACCACGGTAATCAAGCGTCCAGGCACTGTGGCCAGCACTCCTGCGCCCGCGCCAGCCCTGCCGGCAGGCCCTGCACCCAAGGGTTGGGGGTGGCCTTCCAATGGTATTTTGATCGGTAAATTCTCTTCAAACGGTAGTTTGAATAAAGGTATTGATATCGCCGGCGATTTGGGACGGCCTGTTTTAGCTGCGTCTGATGGTTCGGTTGTATACGCTGGCAGTGGATTGAGGGGCTACGGCGAACTGATCATCATCAAACACAGTGATACCTACGTCAGTGCCTACGGTCACAACCGCAGGCTTTTGGTTCGGGAGGGGCAGCAGGTCAAGGTCGGACAGACAATTGCCGAAATGGGGTCAACTGGTACAGACCGGGTGAAACTTCACTTTGAGATTCGCCGCCAAGGTAAACCTGTAGATCCATTGCAATTCCTTCCTCGCCGTTGATCGGTTACCAGCCTGTTCCTGATGTGGATAAGGAACAGGCTCCAGCGTTGCCAAGGACTAAGGCGATGCTCGAGCTTGAGGTCGAACTCAACAAAGGACTACTACAATGGCTCTCAACAAAGAAGCGCCGGGGTTTGACATCGACGATGAGGTGCTCCTTATGGACTCCAGCATCGATAGCGACTTGATGTCAGAAGAAGACGATTCAGCCCCTACAGCTCGAACCAAGTCCAAAAAAGCACCCGCGACGAAACAGCACAAGTACATTGACTACACCCGGGCGCTAGACGCGACGCAGCTGTACCTCAATGAAATTGGCTTCTCCCCGTTACTCTCTCCTGCCGAAGAAGTTCATTTTGCGCGGCTGTCGCAAAGTGGCGACCCGGCCGGGCGCAAACGCATGATTGAAAGCAACTTGCGGCTGGTGGTGAAAATTGCCCGGCGCTATGTCAATCGTGGCTTGTCGCTGCTGGACCTGATTGAAGAGGGCAACCTGGGCCTGATCCGGGCTGTCGAGAAGTTCGACCCCGAACGCGGCTTCCGCTTCTCGACCTACGCCACCTGGTGGATCCGCCAAACGATTGAACGGGCGATCATGAACCAGACCCGCACCATTCGCTTGCCGATCCACGTCGTTAAAGAGCTCAATGTCTACCTGCGAGCCGCCCGCGAACTCACGCAAAAGCTGGACCACGAACCCTCCCCTGAAGAAATCGCCAACCTGCTGGAAAAACCTGTCGCAGAGGTCAAGCGCATGCTTGGGCTCAACGAACGGGTGTCATCGGTAGACGTTTCCCTGGGGCCGGATTCGGACAAAACCCTGCTCGATACCCTGACCGACGACCGCCCCACCGATCCATGTGAGCTGCTGCAGGACGATGATCTGTCGCAAAGCATTGACCAGTGGCTGTCTGAACTCACAGACAAGCAGCGTGAGGTGGTGATTCGCCGTTTCGGCCTGCGCGGCCATGAGAGCAGCACCCTTGAAGATGTAGGGCTGGAAATCGGCCTGACCCGTGAACGTGTACGCCAGATCCAGGTAGAAGGGCTCAAGCGTCTGCGAGAAATCCTTGAACGCAATGGTTTGTCTAGCGAGTCGCTGTTTCAGTAACGCGCCACAGGCTGACTTGAAACCCCGAGCTATTCGGGGTTTTTTGTGGGCGAAAGATTAATCAGGGCTGCCTGGCAGGTATTTATCTGCCGTTATAGTTAAACGCAACGTGTTGTTTTTTTAATGTTTTGTTTATTGGGTGAGTGTTGAAACGCAATGTCACGGGCAGGATTGATTATTCTCTGTAGGGTGTTGTAAGCCTTTACTTACATTTTGCGTAAGCAAAGGGCTTGGCAGAGATGGGTAAGTGCCTTTTTCTTACCTGGTGTATTTGCTAAGTGGCTGAAATTAAAAGCATTTAATTTAAAATATGAACTTTTTATGTAATAAAAATCTATAACTGTCGCGGTTGCAGCAATTCCACAAGACTCTAGTATTTGAACTGTGTTGACGGATCGACACAGCGCTCAAGGAAGAACGCAAACGGACATCGCGGGATGCGATTCATCAGGATGATGAGAAGGAACAAAAGGGACTAGGGAAAAAATGTGGGCGGGTCAAACCGCCCCTTTTTTTTGCCCAAAATAAAGTGTCTTTGAACACACTCCGCGCTGTACCGTAACCCGGTTTTTTAACGCAAAACGCCCAAGGCCATTAGCCTCGGGCGTTTTGCGTTTTGCGTTTTACGGCTTCAAAGCCTGGTCAAGGCTTACAGCGCCGGGTAGTCGATGTAACCCACCGGGCCTTTGGAGTAAAAGCTTTCCGGATGCGCTTCATTGAGCGGTGCATCGGCCTTCAGGCGTGCTGGCAGGTCGGGGTTGGCAATAAAAGGCACGCCAAAGGCGACGGCATCGGCTTTGCCCGCCGCCAGCCAGGCATTGGCGCTGTCCTTGGTGAAGCTCTCGTTGACGATGTACGCGCCGCCGAAGGCTTGCTTGAGCTGTGGGCCCAGGCTGTCTGCAGCTTCATGCTCGCGCGCACAGATGTAGGCAATGCCGCGTTTGCCCAGCTCGCGGGCGACATAACCGAAGGTTTCAGCCAGATTCTCGTCACCCATGTCATGCAGGTCGGCCCGTGGCGACAAATGCACACCGACCCGGCCAGCGCCCCAGACTTCAATCGCGGCATCGGTCACTTCGAGCAACAGGCGCGCGCGGTTTTCGACGCTGCCACCGTACTGGTCGGTACGTTTGTTGGTGCTGCTTTGCAGGAACTGGTCGAGCAGGTAACCATTTGCGCCATGAATCTCGACGCCGTCAAAACCGGCGGCCTTGGCGTTCTCGGCGCCCGTGCGGTAGGCCTCGACAATATCGGCGATCTCGGCAGTCTCCAGTGCGCGTGGTACCGGGAAATCAACCTTGGGGCGTACCAGGCTGACATGGCCCTTGGCGGCGATGGCGCTAGGGGCAACCGGCGTTTCGCCATTCAGGTACATCGGGTGCGAGATACGGCCTACATGCCACAACTGCAATGCAATCCGGCCACCGGCCGCGTGTACGGCCTTGGTGATGTTAGTCCAGCCGCGTACCTGATCGTCAGCCCAGATGCCCGGGGTGTCAGGGTAGCCGACGCCCATTGGCGTGACCGACGTGGCCTCGCTCAGGATCAGGCCAGCTGACGCGCGCTGAACATAGTATTCGGCCATCAGTGCATTGGGTACACGGCCTTCATCGGCACGGCAGCGGGTCAACGGCGCCATGATGATGCGGTTGGGCAGTTCGAGGTCGCCCAGCTTGATCGGATCAAAAATCGTGGTCATTTATGCAGCCCTCTCAAGGATCAGTTAGTAGCAGTAGCCAGCTCGGAGTTACCGTTCTGGCGGAAAGTAATCAGGGTCACCAGCAGGGCCAGTATTGCCAGCGCGGCTGCAGCCAGCGGCACGCTGGTAAGGCCAAAGCCGTGGGCGATGACGCTGCCGCCAACCCAGGCACCGAGGGCATTGCCGACGTTGAAGGCACCGATGTTCAGGGTCGACACCAGGTTGGGGGCAGCCTTGCCGAAGGTCACGACATTGATTTGCAGCGCCGGTACGGCGGCAAACGAGGCGGCGGCCCAGAGGAACAGGGTGATTTCGGTAGGGATCACCGCGACGCTGGTCCAGGTCAGCACGGTGGACATCACCGCCATCGCGATAAATACCCCGATCAGTGTTGCGGCCAGGCGTTTGTCGGCCAGCTTGCCGCCGATGATATTACCCACCGTCAGGCCAAGGCCGATCAGCAGCAGGGTCCAGGTCACGCCGCTAGGCGATACGCCGGTGACATCACCGAGCAGGGGCGCCACATAGGTGAACAGGGTGAACATCGACGCGGAAAACAGTGCCGTCATGCTCAGCGACAGCCAGATGCCAGCACCCTTGAGGGCTGCCAGCTCGGCGCGCATGTCGAGTTTTTCTTCGTCACGTTTGGCGGGCAGAAAACGAATCAGGCCGATCAGTGCCACCACACCGATCACGGTCACGGCAAAAAACGTCGAGCGCCAGCCTGCGGCCTGGCCCAGCGCGGTACCCAGGGGAACGCCCAGCACATTGGCCAGGGTCAGGCCGGTAAACATCAGGGCCACGGCAGATGCGCGCTTGTTGGCAGGCACCAGGCCTGCAGCCACCACCGAGCCAATGCCGAAAAACGCGCCGTGACACAGGGCGGTGACAACACGGGCAAACATCAGCACGTTGTAATCACTGGCCAGGGCACAGAGCAGGTTGCCAATGATGAAAATCACCATCAACGCTACCAGGGCCGCCTTGCGCGGCAACTTGGCCGTGGCCAGTGCCATGAACGGCGCACCGATGGCCACGCCCAGCGCGTAACCGGTGACCAGCCAGCCGGCACCGGGGATGGACACGCCAAGGTCGGTCGCGACATCGGGCAACAAGCCCATGATCACGAACTCGGTGGTCCCGATGGCGAAAGCGCTGAGCGCCAGAATGAGTAGCGAGAGGGGCATGGAAGTCCTTTTAAAGCTCTTGGCTGATTTTTTCGAGGAACGCCTTGATGGTGTCCTCATTGCGTTTGAAGAAGTGCCACTGGCCATGTTTCTGGCTGGTAATCAGGCCTGCCCGTTGCAGGGTGGCCAGGTGCGCAGAGACCGTGGACTGCGACAGGCCGCAGAGTTGGTCGAACTGCCCGGCGCATACACCATGCTCCGTGGAATGGACCTGGCCCGGGAACGAGGCATCAGGGTCTTTGAGAGCGTTGAGAATTTCTCGGCGTACTGGGTGTGCCAGGGCTTTTATTATTTCGTCGAGGTCGATCGTCATGGTTGCAGTGCTCATTGGGTACAACGTTATATCGCGATGAGGCGAACTTTAAATCGTAATATCGCGATATACAAATATGAATTTGATCTTAGATCAGCTCAAATCGGTATATCGGGTTATAACGATACAGGTGTGGCAGTGCTAAACTGCGCCGATGAATTATCTCGCACATCTGCATCTGGGCGGACAGCGCCCGGAAGAAATGCTCGGCAGCTTGTATGGCGATTTCGTCAAAGGGCGGCTGCACGGCCAATACAGCCCTGATATTGAACACGGTATTGCGCTGCACCGCAGCATTGATGTTTTTACAGACAACCACCCGCTGGTTGATCAGTCGTTGTCGCGCTTTGCCCACACGCGCCGGCGCTATGCGGGGATTGTGCTGGACGTGTTTTTTGACCATTGCCTGGCGCGGGACTGGGGGCTGTATGCCGAAGGGCCGCTGGAGCGTTTTACTGCGGATTTTTACCGTGTGCTGGTGGCAGAGCAGCAGTTGCCGCGGCGTCTGGCGACTATCGCGCCGCATATGGCGGCCCATGACTGGCTGGGTTCATACCGGGATTTTGCGGTGCTGGAGCAGGTGTTCAACGGTATCGCCCGGCGCTTGTCGCGGCCCGAGGAACTGGCCGGGGCGATGCAGGATCTGAAGGTATTGTACGAACCGCTGAGTGAGGATTTTCGGGCGTTTTATCCGCAGTTGCAGGTGTATGCGGCGGGTTGTTACCGCAAGGGATATCTGTAGCCGCTGCCGAGGAACGAAGGCTGCGTTCGGCGACGAAGTCGTCGCAAAAACCAGGCAAGGCGTTGTGTCTGATACACCAGGTTTTCAGGGTATTTCCCAATTGCTGCGTAACGGGGCGATCTTATGGATGTGCCCGGCTGGCGGTTGCGGACTGCTTGATCTTGTTGGTTTAACTGGTGTGTTGGGTGCATATCCGGCCTTTGTGTCTAACCGGGATATGGGTTTCGCTCTTACAGCGAGTCACTTTGCAAAAGCGGCAAAGTAACCAAAGCGCTTTCGCCCCATCGTACGGCCTTCGCTCCAGTCCTGCTCCGTGGGCACGCCGCCACGGGCCATCCTTGGCCCATCGCGGCTCTCCCGGCATCCATGCCGGTCGACCCACTGCGCAGAACTTCCTCTCGGCCTCCCGGGAGGGCAGGCAGATCAAAAGCACTGCGCCACGAGGCGGCCGACCGGCCGACCTTTTGGCGCAAGTGTGTGCTACACAATCTCTGTAGCCGCTGCCGAGGAACGAAGGCTGCGTTCGGCGACGAAGTCGTCGCAAAATCAGACAAAGTGTTGTGTTAGTTGAATCAGGTTCTCAGGGTTTACGACTGCTGCGTCGCAGTGGCGCACCAAACCGATCGCAGCCTTCGTTCCTCGGCAGCGGCTACAGAAACTACAAGCTCACGTTTTTTCAGGATTTTTCGCACAAGTTTGTCAATTGCTGGGGCGAGGGGACGACGCTTATAGTCGGTGTTCGCCGATAAGGCGGCCGGGTTTGGCGACTTGGAACATTTTCAGAAATATGTGCAATTGCTATATAAAACAGAGCGTGTATTTATACGCGCTGTGCTTTATGGCAGCTGTGCGTGGGAGATCTTCGGGTCTGCCGGGTTCTGGGAATGACCGGTTCGCCAACCCGCGTACAGCGGCCACTTGTTTTTGTTTGGCGACGAATACGGCTGGCTAAAACATATAGCATCTGAGGTTTATCCATGACTCATTCCCCGTTCATCCCTCTTACCGCCATAGATTGCACCATCCCTGCTTTATTGATCGACCGCAACGCGCCCTTCGACGTCCTTCATGCCAACGCTGCCGCACGGGTACTGGCCGTAACCCAACTGATGGAATCGTTCTCCAGTCGGGAAGTGCAAGAGGCTGATTCTGTAGATCTTAAGTATATGGCTACTGTTTCAGCGTAATTGCTGCGTGATGGGTGTGATTTGCTGGATGGGCTGGGCTGGCGGTTGAGGCCTGCTTGATAGCGTTTTTATAACTGATGCATTGAGTACATATCCGATATTCGCGTTAAAAATCGCAGCCTCGTTCCTTCGGCAGCGACTACAGAGATTGTGCAGCACACACTTACGCCAAACAGGCCGGCCGGTCGGCCGCCTCGGCGTAGTGCTGTTGATCTGCCTGCCCTCCCGGGAGGCCGAGTGGAGGTTCTGCGCAGTGGGTCGACCGGCATGGATGCCGGGAGAGCCGCGATGGGCCATGGATGGCCCGTGGCGGCGTGCCCACGGAGCAGAGCCTGCGCGAGGGAACCTGAGCGAAGCGAAGGCCGTACGATGGGGCGAGGACTTTTTGGTTCCTTTTTGGTCCTTCAAAAAGGGACTCGCTGTAAGAGCGAAACCAATATTTCAGTTAGACACAAATGCCGGATATGTACGCGGTGGGTCAGTTGTTTAACGACGCTCCCGGCTCAAATCATCGCCCCCACTCTCTCCGGCAGCGGATCTATTGGCGTGACCGGCGCCGTCACCACCCGCCGGATCGCTTCCTGTGCTCTGAACGCCAGCACAGCCCGCTCTTGTGCGTGGCTGGCCAGGGGCTCCAGCAGATGGATCTCGACTTCGCCCTGTTCATGGCTAAACAACCGCAGCAAATGCGACAGCAAATCGTCATCACCCACAAACGGTGCTATCGCATCGACCTCGCCATTACGCAAATAGCGAATAGCCACCGGTTGCAGCGACACACGGCTGTCGATCGCCGCCGACAGCAACCGCCCATGAAAGGTACGCACCGAGTTCCCATCAGTGGTGGTGCCTTCAGGAAACATCAGCAGCGGCAGCGGTTGCTGCAAGTGGCGGGTCATTTGCTCGCGGATCAACTGGCTGTCGCCCGCACCCCGGCGGATAAACAAACTGCCTGCCTTGGCTGCCAACCAGCCGGCCACTGGCCAGCCGCGTACTTCGGACTTGGACAAAAACGACAGCGGGGTCAATTGCCCCAGCAGTGCAATGTCGGTCCAGGACACATGATTGCTCAACCACAGCATCGGCGTTGCCGGGAGTTCCCCGACCACTCTGACGCGAAAGGGCAGGGCATTGCTCAGGCGTGTCATGAAAAACTGCGACCAGCGCTGGCGCCTGTCCATCGTGCTGTTCAGGCCCAGGCGCTCAAGCAGCCCGAACATTCCCGCCATGCCCAACCCCAGGCTGACCACCCCGAGCACCCGTGCCACCCGGGCATACCGGCGCACGCGGCTCATTACATGGCCGCCTTGAAGTGGCGGGCATAACGCGGGCACAGTTCATCGCGCTTGAGCAGGATAAATACGTCGGCCACCTGGAAATCTTCATCCCAGCAGGGCTCGCCGCAAATTTTCGCGCCCAGGCGCATATAGGCCTTGAGCAGGGGCGGCATTTCAGTAATGACGTTGGCGGGCACGTCCTGTGCCGGCAACGGCTTTTTCGGCTCGGCGCGCAAATGCTGCGTGCACAAATAACGCTCGCGCAGACGCTGCATGATCGCCCGGGCCTGAATGCCGCCGTCTTGCATCGGGATACTGGCACAGCCCATCAGGTAGCGGTAATTGCCCTGGTTGAGCACGTCTGCCAACTCGCTCCACAGCACGGTAATGGTGCCACCGTTGCGGTAGGCCGGGTCGACGCAGGTGCGGCCGATTTCCAGCACCGGGCCTTGCAGGTTCGCCAGGCCGTGCAGGTTGAATTCTTCTTCGCTGTAAAAGTGGCCGATGTTTTTTGCCGCGCTGTGATCCAGCAGGCGGGTGGTGGCTACCAGTTGACCGCTATTGAGATCGCGTACCCCGATATGTTCGCACCAAGGGTCATAACGGTCCTCGTCGAGCCCGTGCTCAGTACCTTTGAGCTTGGCCTTCAACTCGCCGCTGAATACACGAAAACGCAGGGCCTGAGCTTCACGCAGGGCGACGGGGCCGAGCAGGCGCTCGGCTTGCAGGCGACGTTCTGGAGCGGTGTCGCGGATACGGGCGATCTGGGACATTGCGAATCTCCGTGCAGGCACTGTGCCCGCTCTGGGTTTCTGCCAATCGACTGAGGTGTGCAACTTCAGGCTAGGCAAGTGCAATGTCACCCCTGTGACGTTTGGGTGATGCTTGTATGACAGCCCAGGGAGGAACTTTGTGTGGGAATCGACAGCCAGACACTGTGTAAAAAAGACCTGCCAAAACCGCTCGCCGGGTTTAATGTTCACCCACGTTGATTTGTTGATGAGTTTTTATGCTTAAAGCGCTGTTTTCTTCTGCCTGCGCCCTGGTGCTGACCCTTGGCGTAAGCCTGTCCGCCCAGGCCAACTGGTACCTGGATGGTGAGTCGTCTCGGCTTTCGTTTATCACCACGCAAAATGCCAATATCGCCGATGTGCATCGCTTTCTGGTCCTGCATGGCAAGGTCGACCGCAAGGGCCTGGCGCAATTGCGCATCGAGATGGACTCGGTCAACAGCGCGGTGCCCCTGCGCGATGAGCGCATGCGTGACGTGCTGTTTGATTTCAAGCACTTCCCCGAAGCGCAAATCAGCGCGCAGATCGACCTGCAACCGATCAACGATCTGGCGAACGGCGCGCAACTGGAATTGCACTTGCCGGTCACCGTCAGCTTGCGCGGCAAGCAGCACACCTACGAGGCTGAACTGTTGGCTACCCGTCTGGATGAGCGACGCTTCCAGGTTGTGACCCTGGAGCCGCTGATGCTGCAGGCCGAAGATTTTGGCCTGCAACCCGAGCTTGAAACCTTGCGCAAAATGGCCGGGCTGTCGGCCATCAGTTTTTCAGTACCGGTGAATGCGGTGCTGATTTTCACGGCCCGTTAAGATGGCCGGCGCGGTGTTCGGCTGGCGCAGCGACAATCAGTTCGAACTGCTGATCGACGGCCCGCAGTTTTTCCCACGAATCCTGGCCGCCATTGAGCAGGCACAGGAGCAGATTGATCTGGAACTGTATCTGGTTGAGGCCGGTGACTGTGCCGAAACCATCGTCCAGGCGCTGGAGCAGGCCGCCTGGCGCGAGGTGCGGGTGCGATGCCTGTTTGATGCCTACGGCAGCCTGGGATTGGGGCCGGGTTTGCGCCGCAGGCTGATCGAGGCCGGGGTGGAGTTGCGGCATTACAACCCGCTGAGCTGGCGCCGTGGCCTGAACAACCTTTATCGCGACCATCGCAAGCTGTTGCTGGTGGATCAGCAACTGGCCGTGGTAGGTGGCACCGGCGTCACCGATGAATTCTGGCGCCCGGCTGAAAACACCTGCGACTGGCATGAGGTGATGGTGCAGATGCAAGGGCCGCTGGTGCAGGACTGGCAGATGCTGTTCGATCGCCAGTGGCGTGCCAATATCAGCCGCAAGGCGTGGAAGCCGGCGACCCACTTCGGCCTGGCGCGCCTGCCCGGGGTGCCCGCTGAGGCTGAGGGCATGGGCCGCGTGGCCTACGCCGATGCCCACCAGCATCGTGACATCCTGCAGTCGCTGGTGCGGGCGATCAACAGTGGCAAGCAGCGGATCTGGTTGGCCACGCCGTATTTCCTGCCGACCTGGAGCGTGCGCCGTTCGCTGCGGCGGGCGGCGGCGCGGGGCGTCGATGTGCGGCTGCTGCTGACCGGGCCACGCACCGACCACCCTTCGGTGCGCTACGCCGGGCACCGTTACTACCCGAGGCTGCTCAAGTCCGGTGTTCAGATACTGGAATACCAGCCGCGCTTTCTGCATTTGAAAATGGTCCTGATCGACGATTGGGTGAGCATTGGCTCGTGCAATTTCGACCACTGGAACCTGCGCTTCAATCTTGAGGCCAACCTTGAAGCGCTGGACCCGGCGCTCACACAAGCGGTGGTGGCCAGCTTTACTGCCGACTTCGCCCAGAGCCTGCCTGTCAGCCTGCAAGACTGGCAGTCACGCCCCCTCTGGCGCCGGGTCAAGCAGCGCATCTGGGGCTGGGTTGACCGGCTGGTGGTGAATATTTTGGGGCGGCGCCACTGAATTTCGCCCTGCATGCGGTTACACAAGCGTGGATAACGTGCAAAATCGAGCCACTTCACGCGCAGCGGACGAACGTGAAGCCTGATTTTCTGGAGCGTTGTGCATGACACCTTCGTTGTTACTGGCCGTCCTGGCTTCCGGCTTTATCTATGGCATCACCCCGGGCCCTGGCGTGCTGGCGGTGTTCGGTATTGGCGCTGCCCGTGGGCGACGTGCCGGGGCCGGTTTTTTGTGCGGGCATTTGCTCGGCGATGTGATCTGGTGCAGTACGGCACTGATTGCCATCGTTGGCGCGCGTGAGTTTGGTAGCACGGCCTTTAACGTGCTGGGCTTGATCAGCGGCCTGTATCTGTTCTGGCTGGGCTTGCGCGCGGTTCGCGCCCAGCGCAGCAGCGGTGCTCAGCAAGGCCCGGCGCGCCAACCGTTTGCCCACGGGATTTTCTTCGGCCTGACCAACCCCAAGGCGTATCCGGTGGCGGTGGCGACGTTCACTGCACTGTTGTCCAGCCGCGCAGAACTGCTGACCTGGGCCATGTTGCCCTGGTTGATCGCCTTGAGCTTTGTCGGCGGAGCGTTGGCCTACATGATTCTGGTGGGCATCGTGGGGGCAGGGCATGTGAGGGCGCTGTACCAGCGCCATGAGCTGCTGATCACCCGGTTGTGCGGGGTGATGTTCATCGGGTTTGCCATCAGTGCGCTGATGCATGCGCTGCCCGGGCTGTTACGAATTATCGGTTGAAGTAATGGCCAGGGAGTGCAGTACGCTCAAAGTCATCGGGGATGAAAGTTGAGGTTTAACCCCGATGCAGCGAGTTAGCCTATGGGCATCGAGCACTGGTTGCTAAAGGCAGGGTTTTACTGTGCAAGCGAGGCCTTCAGAAGGATTGAAAGCCTGGAAGAAGTGGAGCGGGTGGCGGGAATCGAACCCGCGTGATCAGCTTGGGAAGCTGGAGTAATACCATTATACGACACCCGCTCAGAGCGGCTGACTTTGTACCAGAAGTCGGCCTTGATGAGAAGTTTTATTCTGCAAATGTATGATTTTTGCCCTGTTATTGGCTTTGCACCCCCTCACAAGGACAGTGAGGGCGGCTGAAGCGGTATCGGTTGTAAAAAATCGAGCAGGGCGTTTTTACTGATATGGCTGGCGGTTTTGTGTTCCATGTCGAGAAAATGCCCGGTGTTCTCCAGGCTGACAAACTGGCTGTTGGCAATCGCTCCTGCAAAGTGCCGGGCGTCGCTGGCCACGGTGTATTCGTCCCATTGGCCATTGATAAACAGCACCGGTATCTCGATACCTTGGGTGGCCCTGAGAAAGCACGGCGGGTCGCTGCTCAGGACGTGCTCGATATGAAAGTGCATTTGCGCGTATTCATGCTCGGCCAGGCTGCTGACGTGCCTGAAGTTGAAACGCTTGAACAGCGAAGGCAAATGCTTGCCCAGCGTGTCGTTGACCAGGTGGCCGACCTGAGTGCGGTTGCGGGCGGCCAGGCAATGCCGGCCACGCTCCAGATAATCGCGCATGGCAGCGTTGATCAAAGGGGAAAACGAACTGATCACGGCTTTTTCAATACGCCTTGGCGTTGCTGCCAGTGCGGTCAGCGCGGCCGTACCGCCACATGAAAATGACAGCAGATACTGGGCATCAAAGTGCTCAATCAGCTCCAGCAGCACATGGGCTTCCAGTTCCCTTGTCAGCATTTTCTGATGAGGGTTATGAGGTTTTGATTTGCCCGCGTAAGGTTGGTCGTAGAGCACCACGTTCAAATACGGGTGCAGGTTTTTCAGGGTGTGGGCGAAGGATGCCGTCGTGGCCATCGAGCCATTGACCAGAATGATGGTGTGCTCGGCGTTGTCACAACGGTACAGCTCGGTATGAATACGGTACTGGCCTTGAATGTCGAGCACGGCAATTTCGGGCTTGAGCATGGCGTCAGACTCCAGTGAATCGAGCGTCGGTCTGACTGATGGTGCAGGGCGATTGTTACAGGCAGAGCCTGGGGGGCTAGAACTGCTGCATTTCCTGCTCGCTCAGCGGCCGGTATTCGCCGGGAGCCAGCTGGCTGTCGAGCAGCAGGGGGCCGATGCTCTCGCGGTGCAGGCGCACCACCTTGTTGTTGAAATGGCCAAACATGCGTTTGACCTGATGGTAGCGCCCCTCAACGATGCTCAGGCGGGCGCAGCAGGGGCCTAGCAGCTGCAGTTCGGCGGGTTGGGTGGTCAGGTCTTCGAAAGCGAAATAGACGCCCTCGGCGAATTTGCTGACGTAATCCGCGGTAATTGCCTGCTCGGTTTCGACGTAATACACCTTGGGCATCTTGGTCTGCGGCTGGGTGACATGGCGCGACCAATGGCCATCATTGGTGATCAGCATCAGCCCGCTGGTATTGAAATCCAGCCTGCCGGCAATATGCAGCTCGTCCTTGTCGGGCTCATCGAGCAGGTCGAGGACGGTGGGGTGTTGCGGGTCCCGGGTGGCGCTTACACAACCCGGCGGCTTGTGCAGCATGAAATAGCGGGCCGGCTTGCCTGCCTGCAGCACTTGCCCGTCGAGTTCGATATGGCTGAATGCGCGGATTTCGTGGCGCGGGTCGGCGATCACCTGCCCGTCTACCTGGATACGCTTCTCTATCAGGAGCAACCGCACTTGTTGGCGGTTGAACTGGGGCAAGTTACTGAGAAAGCGGTCTACACGCATAACGATCCATCACTAGAAATTCAGGGGTGCATCTTACGTGAGGGAGGCCGCCGGTGCTGGCGGCAATTGGCTCTGCACCCGGGCACAACGAGGGCAAAGGCAGGTCAGGTCGCGCTGTTCAAGGGGCAGGGCGCGCAGGACCTCGGGGTCAATGCTCACGCCGTAGCACCAGCAGGGCTGCGCCACGGTCTCAGGGTTTGCCATCGAGCAGTCGTTGCGGGCGCCGCAGGCGGGGCAAATGTCGGAGGTGGTCATGTCGGGGTGTCCGGCAGGTATTCAGTGTCACTATGGTAAACCCTCAAGGGTGAGTGTGTAATTTAATACTGCAAGATCGGTTTTTTATAGGCGGGCTGTGCGAAAGTTGGTGGCTCATAGATATTAATAAATATCGCGCATAATTATCGGAAATTAGCTACGAATAACTGCATTGTTAAAAGAGGGTGATTGATTAATATTAATTTGCCGGGCAGTTGATAACTGCCTTGTTCAATATTTTTAAAACATCTTGTGCAGGGGTTGCTGTATATGAAAGTTGTTTATGTTTTTGTGTGTGCGCTGTTTTATTCGGCAGTCGCGTTGGCCAGTGGCACTGAAAGTTGCCCGGAGGCCGGGGATGTGACGCTGCGGGCCGGTGTTTACACGGCTCCAAGCAGCCGGGCCGGGAACGAATGGGTCGCGGTATCCAGCGCCGCAGTGCCTTCGCAGCTGGAAACGTTTGAGGGCGCGGTTTTTTACCCGCAAGACAATCAGCCAGGTGCTGTTGGGCGGATCGGATATTGTGAATATAAAGCCCGCGACCGCTCCAGGGTTAACCTCCACTATCGTCAAAGCGCTGCCAGTGAGCGCTCAATGCGGTTTGCCAACACTGAAAACTGGCGTCCGGTTGAAAGTGGCCTTGGGCTGGTTGTTTACGAATGTAATGCTGCCATTGCAAGCAACTGTGCTTTCTCCATTGTTGATTAAGACTGTACTGGTATGGCTATTGCAGAAAAACCTCAACAGTGGCAGCGAGCCTGCTCGCGAAGGCTCGCTGCCAAAGATCGCTATCGCAGCCTCTACGGGAGGGGGCAGGCAAGGGGCGGTTGGCCCCTCTGTTGATCCACTGCAGGCGCTCTTTACAAGCGGCACTTAATGCCATTTTTATGGTCTTAAAAGGTGTCGGGCAGCGTTGCTGTTCGCCGCCTCCCAGCGTCGCTGGGTGTGCCCTCTCGCGGTCCAGGAGGCCGCCATGTACCGTCGCCTGCTTTGCATTATTGGCATCTGCTTTTCACTGTTTGCTTGCGTACCTTATTACTCGGGCGGCTCTGGCTATTACCGCTCCGAGATCTACACAGCCCCGGCGCCTTATTACTATGGTGGTTATCACCCGTATTATGTGTACCCGCGTGACTACTATGCCCCGCCCCCACGTTTTTATGAGGGGCCTCGAGGCTACTATCAGGGGCCGCGTTACTATCAGCCGCCGAGAGGCCATGACCGGGATCGTGACCATCACTCCGAGCATCGGCCCGGCACTGGCCCCGGCCACGGTAATGGCTGGTGGGGCCGATAGGGATGTTGACAACCGGGGCGGCCTTTTCTAGTGTCCGCCCCATTGTTTTTCAGGATGTAGCCATGACGTCGGATGACCGTATAAAACTTGAACCTGTCTGGAAGCAGGCATTGCGTGAGGAGTTCGATAAACCTTACATGGCCGAACTGCGCGAGTTCCTGCGCCAGGAGCATGCAGCGGGGAAAGAGATCTACCCCCCTGGCCCGCTTATTTTCAATGCCCTGAACCTGACACCGCTGGACAAGATCAAGGTGGTGATTTTGGGGCAGGACCCTTATCACGGCCCCGGCCAGGCTCATGGCCTGTGTTTTTCAGTGCAGCCCGGTATCCCGACACCGCCTTCGCTGGTCAATATCTATAAAGAACTCAAGCGTGACCTGAACATCGATATTGCTCCCCACGGTTGCCTGCAGCATTGGGCCGAACAAGGCGTTTTGCTGCTCAACACGACGATGACGGTAGAGCGTGCCAATGCCGCTTCCCATGCCAAAAAAGGCTGGGAGCATTTTACCGACCGGATTATCCAGGTGGTCAGCGAGCAGCAGCCCAAGCTGGTGTTCCTGCTGTGGGGTGCCCATGCGCAGAGCAAGCAAAAGCTGATCGATGCGACCAAGCACCTGGTGCTGACCTCGGTTCACCCTTCGCCGCTATCGGCTTATCGAGGCTTTATTGGTAACGGCCATTTCAGTCGAACCAACAAGTTTCTTGAGCAAAACGGCCTGGCGGCGATCGACTGGAAATTACCGCCGGTTTAAGCCAATGCCCAGCGGTGCAAGGCACACCCGGCGAGAATACCGGGGTGCCAGCGCCGGTCAGCCAGGGTCGGCTTGATCCTGGCGCGCCCAATAGCGAAACAGCGGCTCAGCCAAAAACAGCACGAAGATCAGGCGCATCACTTGCAGGGCCGTGACCAAGGGCACTGACAGTTGCAATGTTTCTGCGGTGAGGCTCATTTCGGCAATGCCGCCCGGCATCATGCCCAGGGTCATGGAGCGCAGGTCGAGTTGGGTAAGGGCGCTCAGGCCCAGTGCGCACAGGCTGGCGATCAACATGGTCAGGGCTGTGCCCAGCAGGGTTTTGCCAATAAAAGACGGCGCCCGCCGAAAGAAGGCCCGATTGAAGTGGCAACCCAGGCCACTGCCAATCAGCCATTGCCCCGCCTGGCTGCTGCCGTCCGGCAGGCCGATATGTAAATCCCACACAATACTCACGCTGGCGCTGACCAGCAGCGGCCCGAACAACCACGGGTTGGGCTGGCGCAAGCGTTGCCAGATCCAGGCCAGCAACGCACCTGCCGGAAACAGCAAGGCGAGCCAGTAAGGATTAATGGCAGCGGGGTGCAAGGCGGGTGTGCCTTCGCCCAGCAGATACTTGAAGGCTGCCGGAACGCACAGCACAACGGTCAGTACCCGCAGGCTCTGGCCCGCCGCGACACGGCTCAGCACGGCACCATTGCGTGCGCCGAGGTTGACCATTTCTCCCGAGCCGCCGGGCATGCTGGAGAAAAACGCAGTGGCGCGGTCTTCACCGCTGCGGCGCATCAGCCATACACCGATCACGCTCGACACACTGGTGAGCAAGGCACCTGCCAGGATCAGCCAGAAATGCGCCAGCACCTGTTCCAACACCACCGGAGTGAAATGCAGGCCAATACCGATGCCCACAATCCACTGCCCGCATTTGCGCCCCCCGGGAATCTCGGCCAATTGCCAGGGGGTCAGGCAACGCACCAGGATGATCGCCAGCAACGAGCCAACCATCCACGGCAACGGCCAGCCGATCAGGCTGGCGAGGTAGCCGCCAGCCAGACCGACCAGTGGCGTTCCCCACCAGTGCTTGAAATGGGAATCAAGCATCGGCCAGGGCGCGGCGTTGGGCGCTGCGTTTGCGCCAGATACGCATGACCGGCAACAGCAGCATTATTGCCGTCAGCACCCAGACGCCCATGGTAATCGGGCTGGCCCACAGGATTTCCAGCGCGCCGTTGGAGATCGACAGGGCACGCCGCAGGTTTTGCTCCATCAGCCCGCCCAGAATGAACCCCAGCAGAACCGGAGACAGCGGGAAGTCGAGCTTGCGCAGGATGTAGCCGAAAATGCCGATACCGATCATCAGGAACAGGTCAAAGGTGGTGGCGTGTACGGCATAGACACCAATTGCCGTGATGATGGCGATTGCTGGCACCAGCGCCCAGTTAGGTACCGACAGAATCCGGGTAAAGATGCGGATCATCGGAATATTGAGAATCACCAGCATGACGTTGGCGATAAACAAGGATGCAATCAGGCCCCAGACGATATCCGGTTGCTGTTGAAACAGCAGCGGGCCAGGGGTGATGTTGTACAGCGACAGCGCGCCGATCATCACCGCCGTGGTGCCCGAACCCGGTACGCCCAGGGTCAGCATCGGCACCAGGGCACCGCAGGCCGAAGCACCGATGGCGGTTTCGGGAGCTGCCAGGCCGCGCATGTCACCTTCGCCGAATTTCCCTGAAGCCCCCGCCAGGCGTTTTTCCGTCATATAGGACACGGCACTGGCCAGGGTGGCACCTGCGCCCGGCAGTACGCCCATGATGAAGCCGAGCAAGCCGCAGCGGATATTGACCACGAATACCGCAGACGCTTCCTTGAAATTGAACATCATGCGCCCGGTGGCTTTTACCGCTTCCTGGCCGCGATGGGTTTTTTCCAGCAGCAGCAGGATTTCGCTGATGGAGAACAGGCCCAGTACCAGCACCACAAACTGAATGCCGTCAGTCAGGTGGATATTGTCCCCGGTGAAACGGTAGACGCCGCTGTTGGCATCAATCCCCACGCAGGCCAGAAACAGGCCGATAAGCGCAGCGATAAAGGTCTTGAGCGGGCGGTCCCCGGCCATGCCACCGAGGCAGACAATGGCAAACACCATCAGTACGAAGTATTCCGCGGGGCCGAAGGCTATCGCCCATTTGGCCAGCAGCGGAGCAAACAGCACCATGCCGCAGGTGGCAATAAAGGCGCCGATAAACGAACTCCAGGCCGACAACGACAGCGCTACGCCCGCCAGGCCTTTACGCGCCATCGGGTAGCCGTCGAGGGTGGTCATCACGGTCGATGCTTCGCCCGGGATGTTCAGCAGGATCGAGCTGATGCGCCCGCCGTATTCACAGCCCAGGTACACCGCAGCCAGCAGGATCAGCGCCGATTCCGGCGGCAAGCCCAGGGCAAAGGCAATGGGGATCAGCAGGGCGACCCCGTTGATGGGGCCAAGCCCCGGCAGCAGGCCGACCACGGTGCCGATCAACGTGCCGCACAGGGCCGTGACCAGGTTGTACGGGCTGAGCGCGACGCCGAAGCCCTGGCCCAAATAGCCAAACGTATCCATATCAGTTCTCCAGAACTTCGAGCAGGCCAAGCGGCAGTGGAACGTCCATCGCTTTATCGAACAGCAGATAAAGGCCAACGCTCACCAGGCTGATGATCACGCTGCTGGGCAGCCAGCGCCCGCCATACAGACGCGCCAGCGGGATGCCGACCAGGATGCTGCTGAGGATAAAACCGAGAGGTTCGAAGGTGCCGGCAAAGATCAGCAACAGCACGATACACAGACCGATCTTGGTCAGGGTTTCACGGTCCAGTTTGGGGTCATCTTCGCTGTGTACGACGGGTGAAGGGCGAACGATCATATAGACCAGCCCCAACCCCATCAGCGCCAGCATCAGCAAAGGGAAGGCGCGAGGCCCCACGGGCTCGTAGGAGAAGGCTGCCTGATAAGGCCAGGCCATCGCCGCCAAACCGGCGCAAACAAGCAGCAGGGCCGAGGCAAAAATGCGTTGTGCAAGCATGGTTCACTCCTGGGCTGTGCCCCATGTGCAAGGGCGCAGCCAGTGGTCGGCGGCGGTTACTGGATCAGGCCGAATTCCTGGGCCAGGACTTTGTAGTCAGCCACCTGCTTCTTCACATAGGTGTCCAGCTCCGGGCCGGTCATGGCGAAGGGGAACAATTCGCGCTGGTCGCGCAATGTGGCGAAGTCTTCGGAGGCCAGCAGCTTGTCAAAAGCGTCTTTCCACCAGGCGTATTCAGCATCGCTGACTTTTGGCCCCAGGTAGAAACCGCGTACCACCGGCCAGACAATGTCGTAGCCCTGCTCCTTGGCCGTCGGGATGTCCTTCATTTCCGGCTCATCGAGGCGCTCGTTGGCGAATACGGCGAGCAGGCGCATGTCGCCGCTCTGGATATGGGGCATGGAGTCGGAAATATCCGTGCTGCCTACCTGAATATGCTCACCCAGCAATGCAGTAGCGATCTCGCCGCCGCCTTCCAGTGCCACATAACGCAGGTCGCGAGGGTTGATCCCGGCCGCCTTGGCGATCAGGGCGGTTTGCATCCAGTCCTGGCTGCCCACGGTGCCGCCTGAACCGATCACCACTTTGCTCGGGTCTTTCTTAAGGGCTTGAACCAGGTCGTCGAGGTTCTTGTAGGGCGAGTCTTTCTTCACCGCAATGGCTCCGTAGCTGGTGCCGACGGCTGCCAGCCAGCGTACGGCGCCTTCATCGAACCGACCAAATTTGCCCTGCGCAAGGTTGAGCAATGAACCGCTGGACCAGGCTACCAGGGTGCCAGCATCCGCTGGGCGCTGGGCCACTACCGCGTTGTAGGCAACCGCACCGACGCCGCCGGGCATGTAGGTCACACGCATCGGCTTGCTCAGCAGTTTTTCATTGACCAGTGCGCTTTGCGCCAGTTTGCAGGTCAGGTCAAAGCCACCGCCGGGGGAGGCCGGGGCGATGCATTCAGGACGCTTGGGTTCGGCCAGCAGTTGACCTGTGAACAGCATGCAGCTGGCCGCCAGGGCCAGGGTGCGCAGGGGAAGTTTCATGTCGTCTCCTCAGGAGCTTTTGTTTTTATAGGGCAGGTGGTGTGGCTTGAAATCGTGGGCGCAGAACGTCATGCGGCGATGCCGCGCGTCATGTCACGAATAGGGGGAAAACACAGGGGCCAAGGGCCTTGGGCTGATGGTTCAGCATGGCGGTGCTCCGTTATTGTTCTTATTGACGAAAACGCATCGAGGCGTTTTTCGGGCCGTTATGCAGGGCATGACGGTGACAGGGTTTGCTGTCAGTCTCGCGATGCTAACCGGCCAACCTTTCGCTAACCTTTCAATAGACATTCACTGTTTTTGCCCTTCACAGCCTCGTTGTCGTCTGTACACTCCGCGCACAAAAAGGCTGCGGCCTGAACAAAAAAAGAGGTAAACCTGATGCGTGTGCTTTTGGTCGAAGACCAGTTGCAGCTGGCCGAGAGTGTTGCCCAAGCCCTGAAAGGCACAGGCCTGACCGTGGATGTATTGCACGATGGAGTGGCCGCCGACCTGGCCTTGAGCAGCGAAGAATATGCCGTGGCGATTCTGGATGTGGGGTTGCCGCGCATGGATGGTTTTGAAGTGCTGGCGCGTTTGCGAGCACGTGGCAAAACCTTGCCGGTGTTGATGTTGACCGCGCGCAGCGACGTCAAGGACCGGGTACACGGGCTAAATCTGGGGGCCGATGATTATCTGGCCAAGCCCTTCGAACTGACGGAGCTGGAAGCGCGGGTCAAGGCGCTGCTGCGTCGCAGCGTGTTGGGGGGCGAACGGCTGCAGCAATGCGGCGCCCTGGTCTACGACCTCGGAACCCGGCGCTTCACCCTGGGTGATGAGCTGCTGGTCCTGACGTCCCGCGAGCAGGCGGTGCTTGAGGCCCTGATTGCACGGCCTGGCCGGGTCATGAGCAAGGAGCAGCTGGCGGCCCAGGTGTTTGGCCTGGACGAGGAAGCCAGCCCGGATGCCATCGAGATTTACATTCACCGCCTGCGCAAAAAACTCGACGGCCAGGCGGTGGCGATCGTGACGTTCAGGGGCCTGGGGTATTTGCTGGAAGGCCGCGATGTTTAAGCTCGACAGCTTGCGCTGGAGCCTGTTGTGGCACCTGACGCTGTTGCTGGTGGTGTTGATGCTGGCGAGCAGCCTGAGTGCTTATTTCAATGGTCGCGAGGCGGCCGATACGGCGTATGACCGTACCCTGCTGGCATCGGCGCGCACCATTGCCGCCGGGCTGTCGCAGCGTGATGGCAGCCTGAGTGCGGATGTGCCCTACGTTGCCCTTGATACCTTTGCCTACGACAGCGCCGGGCGTATTTACTATCAGGTCAACGATATCCACCAGCGGCTGATTTCCGGTTATGAAAACCTGCCTGCGCCGCCTGCAGGCACGCCGCGCACCGATGATTATCCGGCGTTGGCGCGGTTCTATAACGGCACCTATCTGGGCCAGAACGTGCGTGTGGTGAGCTTGCTCAAGGCTGTGAGCGAACCCGGCATGAACGGCATGGCGGAAATCCGTGTAGCCGAGACCGACGAGGCGCGGGTGGCAATGGCCCGTAGCCTGATGGCGGACACCTTGCTGCGCCTTGGCATGCTGGGGCTGGGGGCGTTGCTGGTGGTGTGGTTTGCCGTCAGTGCGGCACTGCGCCCGCTGGAGCGTCTGCGCAATGCCGTGGAGGAGCGCGAGATGGATGACCTGCGGCCATTGCCGCTGGTGTCGGTGCAGCGCGAGCTGCGGCCACTGGTACAGGCACTCAATCATTTTACCGAGCGCTTGCGCGGGCAGTTCGCCCGTCAGGCGCAGTTTATTGCGGACGCCGCCCATGAGTTGCGCACGCCTCTGGCCGTACTCAAGGCCCAGCTTGAACTGGGGTTGCGGGCGAAGGACCCGCAGACCTTGCGCAATACCCTTGAGCAAGCGGCCCAAGGCACTGACCGGCTGACCCATCTTGCCAATCAGTTGCTGTCGCTGGCGCGCATCGAAAACGGTGCCCGGGCCATTGCCGAAGGCGGTGCGCAATTGCTCGACCTGAGTCAATTGGCCCGCGAGCTGGGCATGGCGATGGCGCCGCTGGCCCATGCCCGCGGGTTTGCCCTGGCGCTTGAGGCCGACCAGCCGGTGTGGCTATACGGTGAACCGACGCTGCTGCATGAACTGCTGAGCAACCTGGTGGACAATGCGATGGCCCACACCCCAGTGGGTGGCAATGTGATTTTACGCGTGGCAACGCCAGCCGTACTGGAAGTCGAGGATGATGGCCCGGGCATTCCCCATGAGGATCGCGAACGGGTATTTGAACGCTTTTATCGGCGTAATCAGCAAGTGGCCGGCTCGGGGTTGGGGCTGGCGATTGTGGGCGATATCTGTCGAGCCCACCTGGCCCATATCAGTTTGCATGATGGTGCGCAGGGCGGGTTGAACGTGCGGGTGAGTTTTGTGCCGGCCAATGGGCGCTAGCCAGGCGACATGAATGGGCGAGTGCCTAGGCCCAAGCCCCCCCCCTTGTGGGAGCGGGCTTGCCCGCGATTGAGTCGATTCGGTGTCACTGACAGACCGCGTATCCAGCATCGCGAGCAAGCCCGCTCCCACAGGCTCCCACAGATCCCTGCCAAGCGCTGACTTCAGGGGGTCAGATAAACATCCAGCGCGCTTCCTGCAGTTGCTCCTGCAGCTTCAGGTCATCAGCTTCCACCTTCAGCTTCATGAAGGCGGGCAGGGTGCTCAGTGCCTCGATGTCCTGCCCCATAAACACGGTCGCGATTTGTACCAGGTCGATGTAGTCGATGGCTTTGGTTTGTCGGGAAAAGTCCTGATATTGCCCGGGAATCTTTAACAGCATTTCCGGAAACTCCCAACCTGCCAGCAGTTTGTCGCCAATCAGCGGGTGAATGCTGTCGATGACATGGTTAAGCGAAATCGGGTCGGACAGCAGTTCGTTGTGCTCTTCGGCGTAAGTCAGGATAGGCAGGACGCCGATCTGATGCACCAGGCCACCCAGCGCCGCCTGGTCGGGCTTGAGCAAGGTATGACGGCGGCACAGGGTGTAGCAGATGCCGGCCACTTCCAGGCTCTGGCGCCATACATCGCGCATTTTTTGCTCGACCACTTCGGAGCGGGCATGGAAGATTTGCTCCATCACCAGCCCGATCGCCAGGTTGCTGCTGTAGTTGACCCCCAGGCGGGTGATGGCCGTGTGCAGGTCAGTCACCTCACGGGTGGCGCGCAACATCGGGCTGTTGACCACTTTGATCAACCGCGCCGACAGCGCGGTGTCACGACCGATGACCTTGCTCAAGTTGCTGACGCTGATTTCAGGGTTTTCCGCGGCCTTGCGAATGTTTAACGCGACTTCAGGGAGTGTGGGTAGAACCAGGTCATCTCTATCAATGGCCTTAAGCAAGTCCATTTGGACTCTGTGCGCCAGCATGCTCATTTCTCTAGGTACTGCATTTCAATGTGTGGCAATCAACGCTGGATTTCGCGATCGCGGTCCAGTTGATACGGCAGCTCAAGCAGTGAAAGGCCAGGGCCTTGCAGGTCACCCAAGTGAATATCCCCGGCTTGCGCAGCATCGCTGGTCAGCACGGCGAGCAGCTCAACACCGTTTTCGGCGTTCGCGGCCAGTACCACTTCGCCCACGGAACTGGTGTGGGACGGGGTAAACAGCGGCGTGCCGGGGGCGGGCGCAGCATGACCGGCCGCAAGGGACAAACGGTAGAGGTGGCGTTTGAGCTTGCCCAGGTATTGCATGCGCGCAACGATTTCCTGACCGGTGTAGCAGCCTTTTTTGAAGCTGACACCGCCTACGGCCTGCAGGTTGATCATTTGCGGAATGAACAGCTCGCGGGTCTGCGCCATGACCTGGCCAATGCCGGCGCGAACCTGGCCCAGCAGCCATTGGTTAAGCTCAGCCTCGGGCAGCTGTGCCTTGAGGTGCTGAACCAGGCTTTCGGTCTGTTCGACAGGGGCCCACAGTTCTGCGCGGCCTTCTGAAGCGCGAACGGCGATCAGTTCGCCAGCGCGGGCAACGCTGTCGGTTTCGGCCGGCAGGTGCAGGCCAAGGCTTTGCAGCACCGAGTCAGCATTGACCAGGCCAAAGCGTACCCAGTTGGCACTGTCATCGGTCAGCTTGGACTTGGAGAACACGGCGTACTTTTTCAGGTCCGCCAGCTGCGGTTCAACCAGCTCGCGGGCCATTGCCAGCAGGCAGCCGTTATCTTGCAGAACGATGCGAAAGCTCGACTGCATGCGGCCTTTTTGCGTGCAGCGGGCGCCAAGGCTTGAGCGGGTTTCGCTCAAGTAGTTGAGGTTGCAGGTCAACTGCCCCTGCAGAAACTTGCTGGCGTCGTTGCCGATCACAGCAAGAATGCCTTCGTGGTTCAGGGTGCAGAAAAAAGCAGAGTCGGCCATGGTTCATCGCAGTTGAATAAGTCTGGAACACATCATAGAGGTGCGCCCTGCAAATGGGTAGTTCACAAAGGATAGACGAGCCCGACCAAAGCCGACTGTTCTATGGCGGATCGGCCTGTATACTTGCGTTCTATTTGAGGAGCGCTCCATGGTCGAAGATGTTGAACTCAATCGTCTGTACTGGCACAGCCGTCGCGGCATGCTTGAACTTGACGTGTTGCTGGTGCCTTTCGTCAAGGAGGTGTACGCCACCCTCAATGACGTGGACCGCGAATGCTATCGCAAGCTGCTGGAGTGCGAAGACCAGGACATGTTCGGCTGGTTTATGGAGCGCAGCGAGTCCCAGGACCCTGAGCTGCAGCGCATGGTTCGCATGATTCTGGATCGTGTCCAGCCCAAGTAATCATTTTGAATGCCGCTGGCATGCCTGCGGGCAATTGCTGGCGGCGTATCTTGCAGCCCAGTTGCTGGCGCTGATCGCTATTTGCCTTCTTTCAATTCCTGCCTGGGCATGCCTGCTCGGCGCCCTGTTGTGCCTGGCGCACGGGGCCTGGGTGTTGCCACGGCATGTTCGCCTGACCCACCCCGGTGCCATGACCCGGTTGCGCCATGATGCCGATGGCTGGCAGTTGTGGAACCGTGACAAGGGCTGGCAGGCGGTGCAGCTGCGCCGCGACAGCCTGGCGCTGCCCCTGTTGGTGCTGGTGCGCTATCGCCTGGCGGGTGAGCGGCGGGTGCGGGCGGTTTGCATCCCGGGCGCCGCGCTGGCGCCGGATCAGCACCGGCGCTTGCGCGTGCGCCTGAAGTTCAGCCGGCGTAGGTGGCTGGCACCAGAATAGTGTCCAGGGCCTCGGGCAGCATGTGCGGGTAGTCGAGGGTGTAATGCAGGCCGCGTGACTCCTTGCGTGTCATGGCGCTGCGGATCATCAGCTCGGCCACTTGCGCCAGGTTGCGCAGCTCGATCAGGTCGCGGCTGACTTTGTAGTTGCTGTAGAACTCGTCCATATGAGGCTAAACCCAATGGATACAGGGGTTTCAGCCGATGACCATCAACCACCACTCCCTAACTGGGACAAACCTGTTACAAACTGCCCTCGCCAAGCCGTACCACTATCGCCGGTCTGGTCGCTATTACCTTCGCCTTCGCCCTCAAGGAACCGCTAAGGGTTTCTATACGCTATCGCTCAGAACCACAGACAAGGCCACTGCTATGACCATCTCCAAGGACATCCTCAAGACGCTCGCTGCTTTTCACTTGGATAACCCAGAGGCAACATGGGATGAGCTCAGAGAACGATTGGCAGACATCGCTGAGGAGTGCCTGACCATGGCTCATGGTGATGACTCACTGGTGGCCTACGAGATGATCTATGACGAACTACGTCTGTCGCTTCGTGAGGCATCAGCTAAGGGGCCAATGACCATTGATCAACAAAGGGCCGCGAGCAAAGCCGAGGACATCCTTGAGGCCGCTCAGGAGCGTTTGAAGGGGAGGCCGGGCAAGCTGGTTGGGATCGTTGAGGAACTTAGAGGTGTCCCTTGGGGCACGCCTGTAGCCCCTTATCTGTCCCTATCTGTAAACGCTTCTAAGGCTCTGACATTCGAACATCTCTCAGGGCTCTATATGGCGGAGCAAAAGGACAACGTACAGGCCAGCACTATGAGAGATGTTAAGTCGTCTTGTGCTGCTATCAGCGCTGTTCTGGGAGGTCTCGATCTTAAAGAGCACACTCGGGCTGACATGGTGGGACTCAAGGCAAAACTCCTTGAGGACCGCAAAGGTTCCACTGTTAACAAACTGCTGACCCGGCTATCAACTGTCATGGATTGGGCTGTTCATAACGGCTATCTCGACAAGAGTTTTGACAAGGGCCTGAAGCTCTCTAAGGACGCTGACAGCTCGCGTGAGGCGCTCTCTCAGGATCAAGTACAGGCTCTGATGGATCACACCAAGACACTCCAGGCCGATGCGTGGCAGCGCTGGGCGTTGTCCCTTGGGGCCATCACTGGGACCCGTATCGAGGAGCTCAGGCAGTTGACCAAGGCTGACGTTAAGCAGGTTGGAGGTGTGTGTGTCATCGACATTAATAGGAATGACGGCAAAACGGCTAAGACTAAGCATTCACTTCGGGTCGTACCGTTGACCGATGGGGCCTATGGGTTTGACCTAAAGGCGTTCCTCGAGTTTGTCGAAAAGTCCGACACTCGGCTGTTCACGCTGGGGGCTGGGCAATTCTCTGGTGTGCTCAATGGGGCCCTTCGGGATGTCTTGAAGTTGAAAACTGATCGGACCCAAACATTCCACTCGTTGCGACACTCATTGGCTGGAGCCTTGAAGGCCGCTGAGGTGCCTGTGGGGACCGCTGAGTCGATCTTGGGGCACTCTTCGGGGTCGATTAGTTATGACCTCTATGGTGCGGGGAGTGCTGTGGAAGTGGGGCGTATGGCTGATGCCTTAAAGGTGGCCTTGAAGTGAGTCCGATCGGGACCCGCCCGGTCTATATAAAATATGTAGACCCTAAAGCAGCGGCAATCCCCGGCGAGGTGTGCTCACAAATGATAGACATGCAAAATTTGCAGGTCATCCAAGGCGGATGAGCTTTTAGGTCTTCCATCTCTCAAGGATGTAAGCCTTCCTAAGGAGCCCAATGGCTACTCATTGCGAGTCACAACGGTGCTCATGCCTGAAAGCACCTATAGGGGAAATACCCATAGGACTTAAGGTACAGGATTCTTGTGCTTATGTTCCTAAGGGCCTGCGAGGTTTCTCTTTGGAAAGTCTAATGGCATTGGAAGCCATGAGTCTCCCTAAAGACTCTCGCGGTCGCCCATGAGCCTGCTCCAACGGTGAGGTGTGCAAATTTTGCATAGCTTCCATTCGTTTAGCCTGCACCAGTGGCGTAGAGCACGTCTATCAGCAAATGATAGACCGAGATGTGTGAACAAACCGGAAACATCGGTTCGTTAAGGAGCCCTTTGGGTCAATGAATACGGGTGGCGTTAAATACCCTCACTAAGGCTACAGCACACCAACTGACCTTAGGAGGACACCATGACCTTGCTCACCCAACCCGGACCACATCACCGACACGTTGACCACATCACCGGCATCATCCTTCACGTTGACCCAATCACCGGGCAGATCCTAAAGAGCCACACGATGGTTCTCCCCAAGTCCAAAGATGACCAGTTCAAGGCGTGGGCCACCGAGCGTCAAGCCTGTGAGAGCCTCGCTGAGGACCACTTGAAGACAAGCCCAGTCGTTACGCCTGATGCTCAAGCAGTCATCTCTGAGGAGCCTGTGCGTGGTCGTGGTCGCCCTAAGGCCGCCTTCAAGAATCCAGTAGCTGCCTATATGCACCTCCTCGCAGTTCCTTACTTACTGCCCTGGGTGGACGACATCATCAAAGGGTCGATCATCACCAGTGCTGGCATTAGCAACGGCAAGATCAACGTGAAGACTGGGGCAGTGATCGGGGCCTTGTTCGCTGAGGACATCACAGCGGAGGTCTGCAAGACGCAGGAGATCAGCTTGAGGACTGCCCAGCGTGTGGCGAAGGCCGCCCGACATGCTGCCCATGGCATCGCTTCCTACGTGGATCGACACCCGAAGTTGAAGGCTGAAGTTGAGGCTGAAGTGAGCGCGGAGGCTCTATTCCGGGGCTCTCAGGCTTAACGACGGAATATATAAAAGAAAACTTTAAGACCTCTGAGGAGGAGCATCGACCACTTATCGACCAGTCTCATTGAGAGAGGGATTGTGATGAATATCACCCTCTTCAAAGAGGACCTCTAAGAGAGAACCTTGAGCACATAAGGAGAACACCATGACCACCTTGAACACGATCACCATGACCACCGTTGAGATTGCCGCAATGACAGGCAAGCAGCACAAGAACGTACTTCGGGATGCAGATCGGGCTATTGAACTGGTCAACAAATCTCACGGCTCAGATTTGAGCTGTCAAATTGAAAATAAGGACGCAACTGAAGGAACCTTTGAGATCCGAGGTAAGCAATATCGAATGCTGGTCCTCAATAAGCATCTGGTCTTCACGCTCATCACCGGCTACGACACTGCATTGCGTTACACAGTCATTGGTCGATGGATCGAATTGGAGCAAGCAGCTAACCCAGCGTTCTCCTCTCAGGCCATCACTGAGACCCTCATTGACCTACAAACACGAGTCGATGCAATGGCCCCGGCCTACGATGAGCACGTCCGTAAGGGTCGCTCAGTTGGCTATAGCTGGCGTGAAGCATGTCGTCTCGCTGCCATTGAGCACCCCGACAAGTTCTTGGCCCTTATGGTCCGCTTGAAGAAAGCCCGTAAGACCCTCCACGGGCACACTGAGATCAACCCAAGCTACGTTAAGAAAGGCTACGTGACTGTGCTCAAGCCTTCCAATCTGGTCGTCAAGGCCAACGGTGGGCACCTCTTCAAGGTCACCTCCAAGGGCCTCACAGAATGGCTCTCAGCGAATGCAGGTGAGATCAACACAGCGGTCAACACTGCGAGCCGCCCTAAGGCTGTAGTCGATGAGCATGGCTATACGATCGCTATCACAGGTGACAACACCGAAGGCTTGACCACAAAGGCCATTCATTAATTCAAGGAGATCCCTATGACTGCCCAATTGAACTACGGCAAGACCATTCCAACTGAAGCTGATTTGAGCATCATCAATCAGTTCTTCATTAAGCCACGCCGCTCCCGCCTCATTGAGCTACGCACAGCACTCACAAAGGCTACCGCCCCGGGCCGCTCTCGTTGTCCTGAGTTGGGCACCATCTATGACATGGATGTGGTCTATGCATACACCGATCGCACTATGGGTACGTCCTTCACGGGCGCTCTCAAAGAAGCCCTTGAGGCTGGTCTGCCACTCAAGACTCTGATCCGCTGTGACCTACAGATCCCGATGTCTAATCAGCCAATCGTCGTGGCCTACAAGGATGCTTGCTGAGGTCCCTTTGGGCCAGTAAACATTGGTGTCGTAAAAACCCTCACTAAGGCCACGGGAATCAGTCACCCATGGTCTCCTCAAAGTCCCACGAGGCGCCCTAAGCGTCAGTAGTGGGCAATCTATGCACCAACCCTGGAACCTCTTTGCTGTCCGCCATTCAGCCCAGAGGCATTCCTACAGTCCCCGCCAAGTTAACGCCCACAGGACTGTGAAACCACCTTCAATCCAATACCTTTAAGCAAACCTTGTTGATCCCGTGCGGGTCTCCTTTCCCCATTGGTCACGCGATCATGGCGGCAAGGTTTGACTTAAGGGTCTCTCAAAGGAGAACCCAATATGAAACTCGACATCGTACATACCGATAAGACCCTGACTATTCAAGGCCAAACTGTGACTAAGGCATATGCCGAAGGAGTGATGTTGGCAGGCCTGCTGGCTGCTGTGGGGAAGAACTACGGAGCTATCACTTCGATCATCAAGCAGTTCATGGAGGCTGGTCTAAGCACCTCAGCATTCCCTGATCAAACCTCAGTTGCCCGCCAAGAGATCCATGCGGCTGGTCTGCGTGAAGCTGCTCGACAACGTGATGCCCAGTTCCATGCGGACCGCTTTGCATCCTACAAGGCTCCGACACGTCTTGAGGTAGCTCGTGCTCGTGAGACCAAAGAGAAGCAAGCAGCGGCTATCCGTGAACACGGCAACGCCATTCGTGCAGCTCGCCGTAACTAACAGTCGGCCACAAGGAGCCTTTGAGACCTCTCAGGGCTTCCCTAAACAGAATTCAATTCAGGAGATTATCAAACATGAAACCATACGAATACGTTAAGCCTACAACGTGGTCCACCGCTATCACCGAACAGGGTGGGACCATTCAGTTCAACACAGAGACCACCATCAAAGGTGGCGCAGGCACTGATGCAGCGGCCTATGTGAAGGCCCTGACAGATGGTCTCGATGAATACTTCAACGGTGGAGACTGGGAAGAAGGCGCTGAAGAAGCGATTCCCTGTGAGTTCCGCCCTAAGGGCACCGAGCCGACCACCCAACAGATCGTTCTGATGCAAGATCGAAGCGTTGAGTTCGACCCGCGTAAGTCCATCTATGATGATTCGACCTTCACTAAAGGCGAGGCCGTCGCTGGTGACTTCCTGTTCTGTGAGGCCACCCCTCAGGCCGCTCTGTTTTCTTTTCGTCAGACCTTCTTGGATCATCACATCATGTCGGGCTTCACCCTCAATGGTTTGACGCAGACCGCTGAGAAGCTCTTGAAGGACTTCGAGATGTCCTGTGGTGCGACCATTGCCAAGATCCTGACCACCTCTTCGTCCACTGAGATCAAGGCCCTTACAGGTCTCTCTAAGAACCCACGCGAACGCGCTGAGGACATCATTGATGGTCTGACCATGAACATCAACCAAGCAGTTGGCACCTCACTGTCTGACTTCGTGTTGCTGATCCCTGCTAAAGAAGTAGCTGGTCTTGAGCGTGCTGCTCAGCGTGCTGGACTGTCAGACGTAGAGGACCTCTTGGGCTGTGGCTCTCAGTTCTACTCTGGCGAGGACTTGGGCATCTTCATGTTGCCTAAGGGCATGGCGTCACTGAGCTTCCGTAAGGACTCCAACGGTGCTGTGTGGCAGATCCATGCGACCCGTAACCCTAACGCTATGGCGTGGGACGTAGAGGTCATTGGTGTGGCTGATGTGGTGACACAGGCCAAGGTACAGCTCAAGCTGGCAAACCCTGCTGACCCTAAAGAGAAGCTCCAAGTAGAGCTGGTCGATTTCCCTATGGTCACTCGTGTGACCCTGGCTGACTAAATGATGTATCCCCCTGAGGCTCCCTTTGAGGAGTCTTGGGATCTTTTAGTAATACGTTATTTCGTTTCATTTTAGGTGGAGTCAAGGAGGACCCTCATTACCATGCGAAAGATGTTCGGTTGGCTGTCCTCAAGGCTATCGTTAAGTCTCCCAGCTTCTGGAAGGTAGTCTCCATGATTGCCATCGTCAGCGGGGTGGCTGTCCCTGAGGGGCTCATAGAGCTTACCCATGATTTGCTGAGCGATGTAATGACAGCCATGTAGGGCGTTCCTGTGTGAAATCTCGTGGGCCATTGGCTTACAGGTTATTCAGATTTCACACAGGAACGCCCTAAGAGGGCCTTTTAGAATTTGGCAGAAAAATGTGAGTGACCACCTTTAATGCACTCCGGGAGCAAGTACCCCCATAGGCCCTCGCGCCCTCGCTCAGGCGCACCATAAGGACCCTTGCGGGCACGCGATAAGGACCCCAGCATTGGGACAAAAGTGAGCCAAAGCTGTTACAAAACGGTGCCTTATGGTGCTACGCTAAGGTCTCCTAACGTGCCTCATCTGGTCGGTGTAAGGATCGTATCCTTCGCCTCTGGCAACATATCTGGATAGTCCAGTGTGTAGTGCAGACCCCGAGATTCCTTACGTTCCATGGCAGACCTGATCATCAGTTCGGCTACTTGAGCAAGGTTCCTCAATTCAATCAGGTCTCTGCTCACTTTGTAGTTGCTGTAGAACTCATCAATTTCGTCCAGCAGCAGGCGCACCCGGTGCTCGGCTCGTTGCAGGCGCTTGTTGGTGCGCACGATGCCGACGTAGTCCCACATGAAACGCCGCAGTTCATCCCAGTTGTGGGCGATGATCACGTCTTCATCGGAGTCGGTCACCTGGCTGGCATCCCAGCTGGGCAGTGCCACGGGGGCGGCGATTTCTGGCGACTGGGCGAGGATGTCGGCCGCTGCCGACTTGGCGTAGACAAAACACTCGAGCAGCGAGTTGCTGGCCATGCGGTTGGCACCATGCAGGCCGGTAAAGCTGGTTTCGCCGATGGCGTACAGGCCCGGCACATCGGTGTGGCCATGTTCGTCGACCATGACTCCACCGCAGGTGTAATGCGCCGCAGGGACTACCGGGATGGCCTGTTGGGTGATGTCGATGCCGAACGCCAGGCAGCGCTCATAAACCGTCGGGAAGTGGGCCTTGATGAACGTATCGGACTCATGGCTGATATCCAGGTACACACAATCGATACCCAGGCGCTTCATTTCATGGTCGATGGCCCGGGCCACGATATCTCGCGGTGCCAGTTCGTTGCGCGGGTCGAAGCGGTGCATGAAGCGCTCGCCGTTGGGTAGCTTGAGGTGCGCCCCTTCGCCCCGCAGGGCTTCGGTGATCAGAAAGCTCTTGGCCAGTGGGTGGTACAGGCAAGTGGGGTGGAACTGGTTGAATTCCAGGTTGGCCACCCGGCAACCCGAGCGCCAGGCCATTGCAATGCCGTCACCGCAGGCACCGTCCGGGTTGCTGGTGTAGAGGTACACCTTGGCCGCCCCCCCGGTGGCCAGAATGGTGAAGCGTGAGCCAAAGGTGTCGACCTCGCCCGTGGCACGATCCAGCACATAGGCCCCCAGGCAGCGATCACCTTCCAGGCCCAGGCGGCGCTCGGTAATCAGGTCGACAGCGACGCGCTGTTCGAGCAGTTCGATATTGGGGCGCTGGCGGGCCTGTTCGAGCAATGTCTTGAAAATCGCCGCGCCCGTGGCGTCGGCCGCATGGATGATGCGTCGGTGGCTGTGCCCGCCTTCACGGGTGAGGTGAAATTCAAAGCCCTGCTGCTCGGTGTCGATGCTGTCATCGCGGGTGAAGGGGACGCCCTGGTCGATCAGCCACTGGATGGCTTCACGGCTATGCTCGACGGTAAAGCGTACTGCGTCTTCATGGCACAGCCCGCCACCTGCATTGAGGGTGTCATCGACATGGGACTGCACCGTGTCGGTGTCATCCAGGACAGCGGCGACGCCGCCCTGGGCCCAGAACGTTGAACCATTGGCCAGATCGCCCTTGCTAAGCACTGCAATACGCATATGGCTGGGTAACGTGAGCGCAAGGCTCAAACCGGCAGCGCCGCTGCCAATCACCAGCACATCATGTTGAAAATGTTGGCTCATTCTTCTGACATCCGCAAAAAAGCGCCCTCTAGTATATAGAGGGGGGGATCGGCACAATGGCCGGGCCTTTATGGCATTGTTAAATTACAGCGGGCGCAAAGTGTGCCTCAGACTCGATGGGTCTGCATGTCGATTTGCAAATTAATCTGCGAGTGATGGCAGGACTCAGGAATGACTCGAGTTCTGGTACGATTTCGTGGTGTATCTTGGGCAGTTTCGTACGAAGGTTTTGAACTTTTCGTATAGCCAGGGGTTCCATAGTGGGCTGCCCTTGATGCAGGGGAACGGCGTCCAGATTGATGCGGGGTTTGTTTTTTCGACTCGACAGCTGAATTTGACGACAAGATTATTGACGCAGCCGGCCAGGCCCGAGCTGCGTTTTCGTGCGTGCCAAATCCGAGCGCGCAGGAAACTTGCCAGGGGGGAGAGAACTTTTGCGAAAAGCCCGAGTCTATGTTTGCAAGCCTGATCAGTTAGCAAAGCAATCTTCCTCCCGGTCTTATGAGGAGTATTCATGCTAGCCCAGGAAGAGGATCAGCAGCTGGTCGAGCGCGTACAGCGTGGCGACAAGCGCGCGTTCGATCTGCTGGTGTTGAAATATCAACACAAAATTCTCGGGTTGATCGTGCGATTCGTGCACGACACCCATGAAGCCCAGGACGTTGCCCAAGAGGCCTTTATCAAGGCTTACCGGGCGCTCGGTAATTTTCGCGGAGACAGCGCCTTCTACACATGGCTGTATCGCATCGCCATCAATACGGCGAAAAATTACCTGGTGTCACGCGGTCGACGTCCGCCTGACAGTGATGTGAGCTCGGAAGATGCCGAGTTCTACGATGGTGATCATGGTCTCAAGGATCTTGAGTCGCCGGAGCGCGCTTTGCTCCGCGACGAGATCGAGGGCACGGTTCACCGCACTATTCAGCTACTGCCAGAAGATTTGCGTACGGCGTTAACTTTACGTGAATTTGATGGTCTGAGTTATGAGGACATCGCGAGCGTCATGCAATGTCCGGTGGGTACCGTGCGCTCCCGGATTTTCCGCGCCCGGGAAGCCATAGATAAAGCCCTGCAGCCGTTGTTGCAGGAAAACTGAGACAGCGGCGACAGCCAAGAGAGGAACCGCCATGAGTCGTGAAGCCCTGCAGGAATCGCTGTCCGCAGTGATGGATAACGAAGCGGACGAACTGGAACTGCGTCGGGTATTGAATGCCTTTGACGACACACAAACCCGTGACACCTGGTCCCGATATCAGGTGGCGCGTGCTGTGATGCACAAGGACCTGTTGATTCCGCGCCTGGACATCGCATCTGCCGTTTCGGCCGCGCTGGCCGAAGAGCAAACCCCGGCCAAGGTGGCCCGTGGGCCGTGGCGCAGCATCGGTCGTCTGGCCGTAGCCGCTTCGGTGACTGTTGCTGTTCTGGCAGGTGTACGCCTGTACAACCAGGATGACATCGTCGGTAACCAGCTGGCCCAGCAAAACCCGGCACAAAGCCTGAGTGCGCCGATGGCCAAGGGCCCGGCAGTACTGGCCAACTACAGCGAAAGCGCCGACCAGGCCACTGGCCCTATGGCCAACGGTGTCCTGCAAGGTCAGCCGGGCTGGCAGGATCAGCGCTTGCCAGGCTACCTGCGCCAGCATGCACAGCAAGCCGCATTGAAAGGGGCTGAAAGCCCACTGCCTTATGCTCGTGCTGCGAGCCTGGATAACCGTTAAGGACCATCATGCGCGTCCTACCCTTGCTACCTCTTCTGCTCAGTGGCTGGTTTGTTGTACCTGCCCACGCCGATGAAGCCCAGGACTGGCTCAAACGTCTTGGGCAGGCCGAGCAACAGCACAGCTATCAAGGCACCTTTGTTTACGAACGCAACGGTAGTTTTTCTACCCACAGCATCTGGCACCGGGTGCAGGACGGCAAGGTTCGTGAGCGGTTGATGCAACTCGATGGCCCGGCGCAAGAGGTGATTCGAGCAGACGGACGCACGGAATGCGTCACTGGCAAGCTGGCCTCGGGCCTGGGCGATGTCTCCGCTGTCGCGGCGCGGCAGTTCGATGTGCAGAAGCTCAATGACCTGTATGCCGTGGCAATGGAAGGCAACTCAAGGGTTGCCGGGCGCCCGGTCGCGGTTATCTCGCTGGCCCCGCGTGACCAGCATCGCTACGGGTTTGAACTGTATCTGGACCGGGAAACCGGTTTGCCTCTCAAGTCCTTGTTGCTCAATGACAAGGGGCAGTTGCTTGAACGCTATCAGTTCACCACCCTGGCCACCACGCCACCTGATGACAGCCAGCTCAGCCCTGCCGGGCAGTGCCGACCTGTTGCTCGGGCTGACGCCGAGGCTGAACAGGGCAGTGCGACCCAGGCCTGGCATTCCGACTGGTTGCCTTCCGGCTTCGAGCAAGTCAGCAGCACGGTACACCGTGACCCGCGCACCAAGGCCGAAGTCACCAGCCTGCTGTATGACGACGGGCTGACGCGCTTCTCCGTGTTTATCGAGCCGTTGCAGGGTGCTGCGGTGCCTGATGCGCGTGTCCAGTTGGGGCCAACCGCCGCCGTTACGCGACACTTGAGTACACCTCAGGGCGACATGATGGCCACTGTGGTGGGTGAAATCCCGATGGGGACTGCAGAGCGCATTGCACTTTCGATGCGTGTGGGCAAAGACGACGCTCAGGCCAAACCATAGGGTTGCACCGACATGGCGGGTGACAATTTTCGATTTGCCATTTTTTTGTCTTTTTATAAAGGTCAGGGCCCTCAAGGGCTCTGGCCTTGTTTGTTTTCCGGGGCCTGAAAAACGGTCTATGCTTTGGACTTGTTTTTTGGTGCCTGTCGCTTAACTCAGCTGTTATTAACGGGAGCTGTATGTCGATGCCTCGATTGAAATCTTATCTACCCATTTTTGCAGCCGTGCTGATGCTCGGGCAGGCAGTGCCGGTCATGGCTGAAGCGCAGTTACCTGACTTCACCCAGTTGGTCGAACAAGCCTCACCGGCCGTGGTGAACATCAGTACCACGCAAAAATTGCCAGAACGACGGGTCTCCAGCATGGGCCAGATGCCCGACCTCGAAGGCCTGCCGCCGGGGCTGCGCGAGTTCTTTGAACGCAGCATGCCACCCGCCGGCAAAGGTGGCCGTCAGCGCGAGGCGCAGTCCCTGGGCTCGGGTTTCATCATCTCTCCCGATGGTTACATCCTGACCAACAACCATGTAGTTGCAGATGCCGATGAAATCATCGTGCGCCTGTCTGATCGCAGCGAGATGAAAGCCAAGCTGGTGGGCACCGACCCGCGCTCCGACGTGGCTTTGCTGAAAATCGAAGGCAAGAACCTGCCCGTGCTGAAACTGGGCAAGTCCCAGGATCTCAAGGCCGGCCAGTGGGTAGTTGCCATCGGTTCGCCATTTGGCTTTGACCACACCGTGACCCAGGGCATCATCAGCGCCATGGGCCGCAGCCTGCCCAATGAAAGCTATGTGCCGTTTATCCAGACTGACGTGCCGATCAACCCGGGCAACTCGGGTGGGCCGCTGTTCAACCTGGCGGGTGAAGTGGTGGGGATCAACTCGCAGATCTACACCCGCTCGGGCGGCTTTATGGGCGTTTCCTTCGCGATCCCTATCGATGTGGCGATGGACGTGGCCAACCAGCTCAAGGCCGGTGGCAAGGTTAGCCGTGGCTGGTTGGGCGTGGTGATCCAGGAGGTCAACAAGGACCTGGCCGAATCCTTCGGCCTGGAAAAACCTGCCGGTGCCCTGGTGGCCCAGGTACTGGATAACGGCCCGGCGGCCAAAGGCGGCCTGCAAGTGGGCGATGTGATCCTGAGCATGAATGGTCAGCCGATCGTCATGTCGGCGGATTTGCCCCATCTGGTGGGCGCACTCAAGGCCGGCAGCAAGGCGACCCTTGAAGTGATTCGTGACGGCAAGCGCAAAAACCTCGACCTGACCGTTGGCGCCATCCCTGATGACGCGAAAGACATTGCTTCGGGTAACGGCGCTGAGCAAAGCAGCAACCGCCTGGGCGTGTCTGTGGCAGACCTGAGCGAAGAGCAGAAGAAAGCCAACGACATCAAGGGTGGCGTGATCATCACTGATGTACAGGACGGCCCTGCGGCCCTGATCGGCCTGCAGCCTGGTGACGTGATTACTCACCTGAACAACCAGGCCATCAGCAATGGCAAGGAGTTCACTGAAATCGCCAAGGCATTGCCGAAGAACCGTTCGGTGTCGATGCGGGTTCTGCGCCAGGGGCGTGCCAGCTTCATAACCTTCAAGCTGGCGGAGTAAGCCGCACACCCGGGTGGGAGGGGTTCGCTCGCGATGCAGGCAGCGCGGTTTTTCAGTTGAACCGCGCCGATGCCATCGCGGGCAAGCCCGCTCCCACAAGGGCAATAAAAAACCCGTATCGTGAGATACGGGTTTTTTTTATTTCTTCTGTTTGGGGATGCGCACCAACTGCGTGTTGGAATACATGTCATGCCAGGTGCGGTTTTGCTTGTCGAAGATCGACCAGATAAAGCCCAGCCCCAGGCACAACCACGAGCCGATGGACACGATAAACCGTAGCAGGGCCTGCCACAGGCTGATGGCCGTACCGTCGGCGTTCTGCACGCGAACCCCCCACACCTGCATGCCCAGGGTTTGCCCGGAATGGGTCCAGAATTTGGCAAAGAAGCCGAACAGCACAAAAAACAGGATGGTCGACAACAGCGGGTCACCATCCAGTGCGCCTGCTTCTGACAGCTCGCGCATTTTTGCCTCGCCAATAAAGCTCATCATGATCAGCTTGTAGATAAAGGTGGTGACGATCAGCAGGGCGGTACACAGCAGAAAGTCATAAAACATGGCTGCCAGGCGGCGCCCCAGGCCAACGGCGGGAAAGTCGCCTTGCGGGCTAAGCGGTTGTTTCGACATGGCAGGGTCTCGTCAAGGAAAACCGCCATCTTACGGAATAAAGCACATAAAAAAGCCTCTGATGTCACCATCAGAGGCTTTTTGTGTACGAGATTTAAGCTTCTGCTTGAACTTCGTCAGCCTGCAGGCCTTTTTGGCCCTGAACCGAGATGAAGGTCACTTTCTGGCCTTCCTTCAGGCTTTTGAAGCCGTTGCCCTGGATGGCACGGAAGTGCACAAACAGGTCCGGACCGCTTTCAGGGGTGATGAAACCAAACCCCTTCTCGTCGTTGAACCACTTGACCGTACCGCTCTGACGTTGTGACATTTCTTAATTCCTTGACGCTAACAATTAATGACAGTCTCTCTCACAGGAAAGAGTACTGGTGCTGGGTTGCAGGAAAGTAAGAGACGCAGAACGGGTGTAGCAAACTTAGAGCTACTGCCCAGGTCACGATTCCAGCGACCCATGCAAACACAGTGGGCAAACTCTACGAAACTGCAATTAAAAAAACAAGCCCCTTAAATACGACGTGCGCAGGCGATTTTTTAATGCGCTTAAGGCAGTGGCAAAGAACCTGACGTTATAGAAGTGTTCAATTATTTTCGCGTATTAAAGACAGTTTTCACTATCGAAAGTTTGCCCTGTTATGTGGCAGTTGCATGGCCGCCTGCACCGTGAACATGCAACTGCACAGTTGAAGTTAGCCTCTGTAATAACGTTGTGCGACAAATGGCATCTTCGACACTTTCATTGGTACGCGCTTGCCCCGCACGATCGCCCACACTTCAGTGTCCACAGGGGTGAATGCCAGATCCACATAACCCATCGCCAAAGGCGCGCCCAGGGTCGGACCAAAGCCGCCGCTGCACACTGTGCCGATCACTGTGCCTTCGGCATCGACAATCTCTGCGCCTTCACGCACCGGGGTGCGCTCCTGGGGCAACAGGCCGACGCGTTTGCGCGCCACGCCGTTTTGCTGTTGGGCAAAGATGTTTTCGGCACCCGGAAAACCACCCGCCCGCGGGCCGTCAGCACGACGGGCCTTGGAGATGGCCCAGAGCAGGCTGGCTTCGATTGGCGTGGTGGTGTCGTTCATGTCGTGGCCGTAGAGGCACAGACCGGCTTCCAGACGCAGCGAGTCCCGTGCGCCGAGGCCGATGGCCTGCACTTCGGGCTCGGCCAGCAGGCGGCGGGCCAGTTCTTCGGCGCGCTCGGCGGGTACTGAAATCTCAAAGCCGTCTTCACCGGTGTAGCCCGAGCGGCTGACATAGCAGTCCGCGCCCAGCAGGGTCACCGGGGCAAACTGCATAAAGGTCATGTTGGCCACTTGCGGTGCCAGGCGTTGCAGCACGTTGACCGCTGCCGGGCCTTGCAGGGCGAGCAGGGCGCGTTGTTCAAACAGCGGCTGGATCTGGCAGTGGGCACCCAGGTGCTTGCGCAGGTGGGCCAGGTCCTGGTCCTTGCAGGCGGCGTTGACCACCAGGAACAGCTCGTCATTGCCCAGATTGGCGACCATCAGGTCATCGAGGATGCCGCCCTGCTCATTGGTGAACATGGCATAGCGCTGCATGCCCACCGGCAGGTCGATGATATCCACCGGCACCAGCGCTTCCAGGGCCTTGGCCGCGTCGGCGCCGGTCAGGCGGATCTGGCCCATGTGCGATACATCGAACAGGCCGGCTTGTTCACGGGTGTGCTGGTGCTCTTTCATCACCCCCAGCGGGTACTGCACGGGCATGTCATAGCCGGCAAACGGCACCATGCGCGCGCCCAGTTCAAGGTGCAGTGCGTGCAGCGGGGTTTTAAGCAGTTGTTCGGTGGACATTCGAGACTCCTTGAAAATCAGCACTCAATAATGTTGACAGCGAGACCGCCGCGGGCGGTCTCCTTGTATTTGCTTTTCATGTCGGCGCCGGTCTGGCGCATGGTGCGGATCACCTTGTCCAGTGAGACAAAGTGCTGGCCGTCGCCACGCAGGGCCATGCGCACGGCGTTGATGGCCTTGACCGAGCCCATTGCGTTGCGCTCGATGCAGGGCACTTGCACCAGGCCGCCAATCGGGTCGCAGGTCAGGCCGAGGTTGTGCTCCATGCCGATCTCGGCAGCGTTTTCGACCTGCTGAACGCTGCCGCCCAGCACCTCGCACAACGCGCCGGCGGCCATCGAACAGGCCACGCCGACCTCACCCTGGCAGCCGACTTCGGCACCGGAGATCGAGGCGTTTTCCTTGTACAGAATGCCGATGGCGGCGGCAGTGAGCAGAAACCGCACCACGCCGTCCTCATTGGCGCCGCCGATAAAGCGCATGTAGTAATGCAGCACGGCAGGAATGATCCCGGCCGCACCATTGGTCGGTGCCGTGACCACGCGTCCGCCGTTGGCGTTTTCTTCATTCACCGCCAGCGCATACAGATTGACCCAGTCCAGTACCGACAGCGCATCGCGCAACGCTGCTTCGGGGTTGGAACAGAGCTGGCGGTGCAGCGCCGGGGCGCGACGCTTGACCTTCAGGCCTCCGGGCAAAATGCCTTCATTGCGACAGCCCGCACTCACGCAGTCCTGCATCACCTGCCAGATTTTCAGCAGGCCGCTGCGGGTTTGGGCTTCGGGGCGCCAGGCGCTTTCGTTGGCCATCATCACTTCGCTGATCGACAGGTGATGGGTGACGCATTGGCGCAACAGGTCCTTGGCGGTTTTGAACGGGTACTTCAGCACGGTGCTGTCTTCGACGATGCGGTCGGCGCCTGCCGCGCCTTCATCCACCACAAAGCCGCCGCCGATCGAGTAGTACTCGCGGCTGCGGATCTGAATGCCGGCGGCATCCAGAGCACGGAAAATCATGCCGTTGGGGTGGTAGGGCAGGGGTTTGCGAATCATCGCCAAGTGCGATTTTTCGATGAAATCGATGGGGTGTTCGCCCAGCAGATTCAGGCGCCCGCTGCTGCGAATCGCGGCCAGTCGCTCGGCCACGGTTTCGGTGTTGACGGTGTCCGGGTGCTCGCCTTCAAGCCCCAGCAAAACGGCCTTGTCGCTGCCGTGGCCTTTGCCGGTGGCGCCGAGGGAGCCATAGAGTTCAACTTTTACGCAGGCTGTGGCTTGCAGCAGCTCATCACGGCGCAGACCTTCGGCAAAACGCGCAGCAGCACGCATGGGGCCGACGGTGTGGGAACTGGAGGGGCCGATGCCAATCTTGAACAGGTCGAACACGCTTAAAGACATGGGGTTCTCCGGTTTCTTATTGTGTAATGCAACTTCGATCTCTGTGGGAGCTGGCTTGCCTGCGATAGCATCACTGCGCTGTGGCTGCAAAACCGCATTGCCTGTATCGCGAGCAAGCCCGCTCCCACATCAGATCTCCATGACCCGGCTGCTTACGCCTCCTGATAGCTTTCGATCGACGGGCACGCGCACACCAGGTTGCGGTCGCCAAATACGTTGTCGACGCGACCGACCGGTGGCCAGTACTTGCCTTCGATCAAGGACGCTACCGGGTACACCGCCTGCTCGCGGCTGTACGGGTGGGTCCATTCGCCCACCATCTCGGCAGCGGTGTGCGGGGCGTTTTTCAGCGGGTTGTCTTCCTTGTCCAGGCCGCCGCTCTCAACTTCGCGGATCTCTTCACGAATGCAGATCATGGCGTCACAGAAGCGGTCCAGTTCCTCCTTGGACTCGCTTTCGGTCGGCTCGATCATCAGCGTGCCTGCCACCGGGAACGACATGGTCGGGGCGTGGAAGCCAAAGTCGATCAGGCGCTTGGCCACGTCATCGACGCTGATGCCACTGGTTTCCTTGAGCGGGCGCAGGTCGAGGATGCATTCGTGGGCCACCAGGCCATTGCTGCCCGAGTACAGCACCGGGTAGTGCTCTTCAAGACGGCGGGCGATGTAGTTGGCGTTGAGGATGGCCAGCTGCGAGGCGCGCTTGAGGCCTTCGCCGCCCATCATGCGGATGTACATCCAGGTGATCGGCAGGATGCTGGCGCTGCCGAACGGCGCTGCGCACACCGCGCCTTCCTTGCGCTCCATTGCCGCATGACCCGGCAGGAACGGCGTGAGGTGCGACTTGACGCCAATCGGGCCGACGCCCGGGCCGCCACCGCCGTGGGGGATGCAGAAGGTCTTGTGCAGGTTGAGGTGGGACACGTCGCCGCCGAACTTGCCCGGTGCGCACAGGCCCACCATCGCGTTCATGTTGGCGCCGTCGATGTACACCTGGCCGCCGTTGTCATGAATGATGCCGCAGATTTCGCGGATGCCTTCTTCGAACACGCCGTGGGTCGACGGGTAAGTGATCATCAATGCGGCAAGGTGGTCGCGGTGCTCGATGGCCTTGGCGCGCAGGTCTTCAATATCGACGTTGCCGCGAGCGTCACAGGCAGTGACCACCACCCGCATGCCGGCCATGTTGGCGGTGGCCGGGTTGGTGCCGTGGGCCGAGGACGGGATCAGGCAGATGTCGCGGCGCTCTTCGCCACGGCTATGGTGATAGGCACGAATGGCCAGCAAGCCGGCGTACTCGCCCTGGGAACCGGCGTTCGGTTGCAGGGAAATGGCGTCGTAACCGGTGGCCGCACACAGCATGGCTTCCAGTTCGGTGGTCAGTTGCTGGTAGCCCTGGCTCTGCTCGGCAGGCGCGAACGGGTGCAGGTTGCCGAATTCGGCCCAGGTGACCGGGATCATTTCGCTGGCAGCGTTGAGCTTCATGGTGCACGAGCCCAGCGGGATCATGGTGCGGTCCAGCGCCAGGTCCTTGTCGGCCAGCTTGCGCAGGTAGCGCATCAGCTCGGTTTCGGAGTGATAGCGGTTGAACACCGGGTGGCTGAGGATCGGCGACTGGCGCAGCAGGGCGGCGGGCAGGGTGCCCGTTACGCTGGCGGCCAGTGCGTCGAAGTCCGGCAGGGTCTGACCGTCTGCGGCGAGCAACGCCCACAGTGCGGTGACGTCGGACTGGCTGCTGGTTTCATCCAGCGACAGGCCCAGGCGCTGGTTGTCGACGATACGCAGGTTGATCCGCTGAGCGTGCGCCTTGGTGTGCAGGGCGGCGGTGTTGTCACCGGTGTTGAGGGTCAGGGTGTCGAAGAACTGCTCTTGCTCGACCTTCAGCCCCAGATCGCTCAGGCCCCGGGCCAGGATCGCGGTCAGCTGGTGAATGCGTCGGGCGATTTGGCTCAGGCCTTTGGGGCCGTGGTACACGGCGTACATGCTGGCGATGTTGGCCAGCAGCACTTGGGCGGTACAGATGTTGCTCGTGGCCTTCTCGCGGCGGATGTGTTGCTCGCGGGTTTGCATGGCCAGGCGCAGTGCCGGCTTGCCGTGACGGTCAACCGACACACCGACCAAGCGGCCCGGCATGTCGCGCTTGAACGCGTCGCGGGTGGCGAAGTAGGCCGCGTGCGGGCCACCGAAGCCCAGTGGCACGCCAAAACGCTGGGCGCTGCCGATGGCCACGTCTGCGCCGAACTCGCCCGGCGGGGTCAGCAGGGTCAGGGCCAGCAGGTCGGCGGCTACGGCCACCAGGGCGTTGGCGGCATGGAAGCGCTCAACCAGTTCGCGATAGTCGAACACGTCACCGTTGCTCGCCGGGTATTGCAGCAGGGCGCCGAAGAAGACCGATACGTCGCTCACTTCGCGCTCGTCGGCAACCACTACTTCAATGCCCAGTGGCTCGGCACGGGTGCGCAGCACGTCCAGGGTTTGCGGGTGACAGTGGCTGGAGGCGAAAAAGCGGTGGCTGGTTTTGTTCTTGCTCAGGCGTTTGCAGAAGGTCATGGCTTCGGCAGCGGCGGTGGCTTCGTCGAGCAGCGAGGCGTTGGCGATCGGCAGGCCGCTGAGGTCGCTGATCAGGGTCTGGAAGTTGAGCAGCGCTTCGAGACGGCCCTGGGAAATTTCCGGCTGGTAGGGCGTGTAGGCGGTGTACCAGGCAGGGTTTTCCAGGAGGTTGCGCAGGATCGGCGAAGGCGTGTGGCAGTTGTAGTAGCCCTGGCCGATATAGGTTTTGCACAGCTGGTTTTTGGCTGCGATGGCCTTGATCGAAGCCAGGGCGTCGGCTTCGCTTTGCCCGGCGGGCAGGTTGAGCACGCTGGTGCCCTTGATGCTGTCCGGGATCACGCTGGCGCTGAGGCCTTCCAGGGAATCAAAGCCCAGAGTGGCGAGCATCGCCTGCTCATCGGCTTGGCGCGGGCCGATGTGGCGCGCGATAAATTCATTGGCAGTGCTGAGATTGATGGTCATGGCGGGCTTCTCAGTTGTCGTCTTGGGCTTTGATCAGGCGGTCGTAGGCGTCCTGATCGAGCAATTGGCCTACAGCGTTGGCATCGGCGGGCTTGAAGCGGAAGAACCAGCCTTGACCCAACGGGTCTTCGTTGACCAGCTCCGGGCTGCTGTCGAGCGCCGGGTTCACTTCGAGCACTTCACCGTCCAGGGGCATGTAGACGCCGCTGGCAGCCTTGACCGATTCGACAGTAGCGGCTTCTGCGCCCTTGTCGTAGGCCTGCAGCTCGGGCAGTTGCACAAACACCACATCACCCAGAGCGTTTTGCGCAAACGCGGTAATCCCCACGGTTACGCTGCCGTCGGCTTCGGTGCGCAGCCATTCGTGGTCTTCAGTAAAACGCAATTCGCTCATGGAAACTCCTCAGGGCCAGACATGTCTGGTGGTCACAGGTAAATGCTCGTGCAGATCGAGCTTATGCCGGAGTTCATTGCAAGATGGTTGCCAGTTTATAAATATCTTTATTTATCAATGGCTTAAGGTGTATTCGGAACGCTCTGGCAAAGGGCTGTGTAGCGAAATCGCTACAGTCTTTGCGGCATGAAAAAATCCAAGAGGATCAAAGCCTTGCGCAGCATGGCTGGAGAGGGTGTGTATCGAATTCGTTCCGGTGGAGTGAATTCGATACAAGGTTTGCGGCTGCCAATGAACGGGAGCACAAATTCCGTAGCAGCTGCCGAAGGCTGCGTTCGGCTGCGCAGCAGTCGTAAAATCAGCAATCGCGGTGTTTCATATGCACCGCAGATCCCGGTTTTACGACCGCTTCGCGCTCGAACTCAGCCTTCGGCAGCGGCTACAAGGTTTTGTGTCCGTCAGGCTTTGCCCGGAATACCGTATTTGCGCAGGCGATGGGCGATGGCCGTGTGGGAAGTCTGCAGGCGGCTGGCCAATTGGCGGGTGGAGGGGTAGCTGACGTAGAGCTTCTCCAGCAGGGCCTTTTCGAAGGTTTCGACGGCGTGTTCCAGGGTCTCGACCTCGCCGTCGTTTTGCCGGGCCACCGAGGTGCCGGCGATATCCAGGTCGCCAATATCCACCAGCGAACCCTCGCAGATGGCGGCGGCGCGAAAGATCACGTTCTGCAACTGGCGCACGTTGCCGGGCCAGCGGTTGCCCAGCAGCGCCGGGTAAGTGCCTGGGGCCAGGCGGCAAGCCGGGCGCTGGATCTGGGTGCAGGCCTGCTGCATAAAGGCGCGGGCCAGCAGCAAAATATCCTGGCCGCGCTCGCGCAAGGGCGGCACTTCGATATTGAGCACGTTGAGGCGGTAGAACAGGTCTTCGCGAAAGGTGCCTTCGTTGACCATTTTTTCGAGATTGCGGTGCGTGGCGCTGAGGATGCGCACATTGACCTTGACCTCACGCTCGCCGCCCACCCGGCGAAAGCTGCCGTCATTGAGAAAGCGCAGCAGCTTGGCTTGCAGGTAGGGTGACATCTCAGCGATTTCGTCGAGAAACACCGTGCCGTTGTTGGCCAGTTCCATCAACCCCGGCTTGCCGCCGCGTTGCGCGCCGGTAAAGGCGCCGGGGGCATAGCCGAACAGTTCGCTTTCGGCCAGGTTTTCCGGGAGTGCCGCGCAGTTGAGGGCCAGGAAGGGTGCGCCAAAGCGGTCGCTGATGGCATGGCAGGCGCGGGCCACCAACTCTTTGCCGGTGCCGGTCTCGCCCTGGATCAGCAAGGGCGCATCAAGCGCCGCCACGCGCTGCGCACGGGCTTTTAGGGTGCGAATGGCAGGGGAGTCACCCAGCAGGGCGTCAAAGCCTTCTGCGTGATCGTGGTGCAGCGCTGCCAGGCGCTCGCCGATGCGGCTTGGCTGGTACAGGGTGAGCAGGGCGCCGGCATCGGTGATCGGCGTGGCATCGAGCATCAGCGGGTGGCCGTTGAGGGTCACTTCGCGCAGAGGCAGGCGAAAGCCGTTTTCCAGCAGCACGTCGAGCAGGCCGGGGTCGCTGAACAACTGGCCGATACTTTCGCCGGTCGGCTCGTGGCCGTACAGCGCCACCAGCGCCGGGTTGGCCAGCAGCACATGGCCCTCGCTGTCGAGCGCCAGTACCGGGTCGGTCATGGCGGCGAGCAGGGCGTCCAGCTGCAGGTGGCGGCGCTGGCCGGGGAGGATGTCGACCACCGTTACCGCTTGCACGCCGTGGACGCCGAACAGCGCCTCGCGCAGCTCGTCGAGTACTTGCGGGCTGAGGGTGGGTGCGTCGATATAGACGTTGGGCGGGACCATTTCCACCGCATCCAGATTGAGGTTACGTCCGCCCAGCAATGCCAGGACTTCCTGGGTGATGCCAACACGGTCGATAAAACTGACATGGATACGCATGGGAACGGCAAACATTTATGGCCAGCAGGGATGGCCAGTATGCCTTGGTGGGGGGGATAGGTGAAATTCCGTGGGAGCGGGCTTGCTCGCGATGGCATCACCCCGGTGCATCAGATCAATCGAGGTGTTTGCATCGCGGGCAAGCCCGCTCCCACAAAAGTGCAGCCATCAGCCAGTGGCTGAATCAGTCCAGATGGTCGAGCTTGATCGGGTCGCCCGGCTTGTGGTTGAGCTGGGCCATTACGTCGGCGAACATCTTGTCGTAGTAACCGTGCATCGAGCGGATGTCAGCGGTTTTGGGAATGCCATGTTTCACGGCAATCTGGAATGCATCATGGGCAAAGTTGTAGGCCATGTCCTTGGGCAGCGTGAAGGACTCCTTGAACTCCTTCTGGTTGATCTGACCGTGCATGTCGAACTGCATCGACTTGCCTTCCTTGGGATCCTGAACGACCTGGTAATCGATCTTGATGTCATACCCAAAGTCGCTCGGTTGCAGCGGTTCGCGATGGATATGCAGGTGACCGGGTTCGAACGAGGCCATAGGGTACTCCTTGGTGCAATGGGAAAAGGGCAGGCCCCGAGGCCTGCCCCGGGGTTCAGAAGTAGGTGATACCCGGTTTTTCGGTGCTGACCCGAGTACCGGCCTTACCTTGAACGATTGCTTCGATATCCGCCAGTGCGCCGATCACTGCGGTCTTGCCGGTTTTACGCGCAAACTCGCAAGCAGCTTCAACTTTAGGGCCCATCGAGCCCGAGGCAAAGCCGAGTTTTTCCAGCTCGTCGGGGTGGGCGTGGGAGATGCCTTTCTGGGTTGGCTTGCCCCAGTCGATAAACGCCGCATTCACGTCAGTGGCGATCACCAGCAGGTCGCTGTCCAGCTGCTGGGCCAGCAGCGAGGACGCCAGGTCCTTGTCGATCACCGCTTCAATGCCGCGCAGCTTGCCGTCTTCGCCGTACATGGTGGGGATGCCGCCACCGCCCGCGCAGATCACGATGGTGCCTTTTTCCAGCAGCCATTTGATCGGGCGAATTTCGAAGATGCGCTTGGGTTTCGGGCTAGGCACCACGCGGCGGAACTTGTCGCCGTCCGGAGCAATGCTCCAGCCTTTTTCGGCGGCCAGGCTCTTGGCTTCGCTTTCGGTGTAGACCGGGCCGATCGGCTTGGTCGGCTTCTGGAAAGCCGGGTCCTTGGGGTCGACTTCAACCTGGGTCAGCAAGGTGGCAAACGCGGCTTCCTGTGGCAGCAGGTTGCCCAGTTCCTGTTCGATCATGTAGCCGATCATGCCTTCGGTTTCAGCACCGAGCACGTCCAGCGGGTAAGGGGCGACGGCCGTGTAGGCGGCGGCTTGCAGGGACAGCAGGCCGACTTGCGGGCCATTACCGTGGGCCACGACCAGTTCGTTGCCGTGGGCAATGCGGGCGATTTGGGCGGTAGCGGTCTGGATGTTTTCGCGCTGGTTCTCGGCGGTCATGGGCTGGCCGCGACGCAAGAGGGCGTTACCGCCCAGTGCAACGACGATACGCATAGAAGATGTCCTTTTAAAAGTGTGGGAGCCGCGTGGGTGGGAGCGGGCTTGCCCGCGATGGCATCGCCTCGGTGCATCAGACGGATCGAGGTGTTTGCATCGCGAGCAAGCCCGCTCCCACGGTAGTCATGGGTTCACATGACTACCGTGGCCAGGCTTAGATATCAGCCAGTGCCGCGACCAGAATCGCCTTGATGGTGTGCATGCGGTTTTCAGCTTGCTCAAAGGCGATGTTGACTGGGGACTCGAACACTTCCTCGGTCACTTCGATGCCGTTTTTCAGGTTTGGATGGTGCTCGGCCACGTCTTTGCCGACTTTGGTTTCACAGTTGTGGAACGCAGGCAGACAGTGCATGAACTTCACGCGTGGGTTTTCTGCCGCTTTGATCATGTCGCTGTTGACCTGGTATGGCAGCAGCAGCTTGATGCGGTCGTTCCAGGCTTCAACCGGCTCGCCCATCGATACCCAAACGTCGGTGTGGATAAAGTCCACCCCTTTGACCGCAGCTTTAGGGTCTTCGGTCAGGGTGATTTTGGCACCGCTTTCCTTGGCGAATTCCTGGCACTGCTTAACGAACGACTCTTCTGGCCACAGGCTTTTTGGTGCGGCAATACGCACGTCCATGCCCAGTTTGGCGCCGATCAGCAGCAACGAGTTACCCATGTTGTTGCGGGCATCGCCCAGGTAGGCGTAGCTGATGTCGTGCAGCGGCTTGTCGCTGTGTTCGCGCATGGTCAGCACGTCGGCGATCATTTGGGTCGGGTGGAACTCAGCGGTCAGGCCGTTGAATACCGGAACACCGGCGTACTTGGCCAGCTCTTCGACAACGGCTTGTTCAAAGCCGCGGTATTCGATGGCATCAAACATGCGGCCCAGAACGCGGGCGGTGTCTTTCATACTTTCTTTGTGGCCGATTTGCGAAGACACAGGGTCGATATAGGTGACGTGCGCACCCTGGTCGTGGGCGGCCACTTCGAATGCACAACGGGTACGGGTCGAAGTTTTTTCGAAAATCAGCGCAATGTTTTTGCCTTTCAAGTGCGGCTCTTCAGTACCGGTGTACTTGGCGCGCTTGAGATCGCGGGACAGATCGAGCAGGAAGTGCAACTCACGTGGTGTGTGGTGCACCAGGCTCAGAAGGCTGCGGTTTTTCATGTTAAAAGCCATGGTGATCTCCTTGGTTTCGGGTTAACCGGCTTGCCCTGCCCCTTTTAGGGGCCAGGGCAAGCAATCAAATGGGTTTATTAATAGTCGACTGGATCGCGGATGATCGGGCAGGTCATGCAGTGACCGCCGCCACGGCCGCGGCCCAGTTCGGAGGCGCTGATGGTGATGACTTCAACGCCAGCCTTGCGCAGCAGGGTGTTGGTGTAGGTGTTGCGGTCGTAACCGATCACGACGCCAGGCTCCAGAGCCACCACGTTGTTACCGTCATCCCACTGCTCGCGTTCTGCCGCGAACGAGTTGCCGCCAGTTTCGACGACACGCAGTTTTTTCACGCCCAGGGCCTTGGCTACCACGTCGAGGAAGTGGCCTTCCTCGCGTCGTACGTCCACGCCGCCCTGTTTCTTGTCGTCCGGGTATACCGAGAACGCAACGATCTGGTTCACGACTTCCGGGAAGATGGTCACCAGGTCGCGGTCGCAGAAGCTGAACACGGTGTCCAGGTGCATCGCCGCGCGGGACTTGGGCATACCGGCCACGATCACCCGTTCTACGGCGCCGTTTTTGAACAGGTTTTGTGCCAATTGGCCGATGGCCTGGCGCGAAGTCCGTTCGCCCATGCCGATCAGGACCACGCCGTTGCCGATTGGCATTACGTCGCCACCTTCAAGACTGGCGTTGCCGTGGTCCACCGTCGGGTCGCCGTACCAGATCTGGAAGTCGGCGTTGGTGAACTCGGGGTGGAACTTGTAAATCGCGGTGGTCAGCAGGGTTTCCTGACGACGCGCCGGCCAGTACATCGGGTTCAGTGTCACGCCACCGTAGATCCAGCAAGTGGTGTCACGGGTGAACTGGGTGTTGGGCAGCGGTGGCAGGATAAAGCTGGTGTGACCGAGGAAGTCACGGAACATCTGGATGGTCTTGCCACCAAAGCTGTCCGGCAGGTCGTCTGCCGACACGCCGCCGATCAGGTACTCGGCAATTTGGCGCGGTTCAAGGCTTTTGAGCCAGGATTTGACTTCGTTGACCAGGCCCACACCCACCTGATTGGGGGTCACTTTGTGGTCTAGGATCCAGTCCAGGGCTTCTGGAATGGCAACGATATCGGTCAGCAGGTTGTGCATTTCCAGCACATCGATGCCGCGGTCGCGCATTTTGGTGACGAAGTCGAAGTGGTCACGCTTGGCCTGGTTGACCCACAGCACGTCATCGAACAGCAGCTCATCGCAGTTGCTTGGGGTCAGGCGCTGGTGAGCCAGGCCTGGGGAACACACCATAACCTTATGCAGCTTACCGGCTTCGGAATGCACGCCGTATTTCACTTTTTCCGTGGTCATTACAGTCATCCTCCAAAGTACACAAACAGGTTGTTACAGGGTCAGGAAGCCGTCGTAGAGACCATAGGCAGCCACCAGGGCGCCGATCACGACTGCGGCAAAAATCACTTTCTCGATGTTGGTGAATACAGGTTGGCCACTTTCACGCTTGGCCTTGGCGAACAGAATCGCGCCAGGTGCGTACAGCAGGGCCGAGAGCAGCAGGTACTTGAGGCCGCCGGCATAGATCAGCCAGATGGCGTAGATCAGCGCGATACCGCCGATGATCAGGTCTTTCTTGCGCTCTGCCAGGGCGTTCTCGTAAGTCTCGGCGCGTACCGCCAGCAGGAAGCCGTAGGCTGCAGACCAGAGGTAAGGCACCAGGATCATCGAGGTCGCCAGGTAGATCAGCGACAGATAAGTACTGGCCGAGAACAGGGTGATGATCAGGAACAGTTGCACCATCGCGTTGGTCAGCCACAGGGCGTTGACCGGTACATGGTTGGCGTTTTCCTTTTTCAGGAAGGCCGGCATGGTGTGGTCCTTGGCCGCCGAGAACATGATCTCTGCGCACAGCAGTACCCAGGACAGCAGGGCACCCAGCAGCGAGATGATCAAGCCGACGCTGATCAGTACCGCACCCCAGTGACCGACCACATGCTCAAGCACGGCCGCCATCGAAGGGTTTTGCAGTTTTGCCAGTTCAGGCTGAGTCATGATGCCCAGCGACAGCACGTTCACCAGTACCAGCAACAGCAGCACGGTGATAAAGCCGATCACGGTGGCCCGACCCACGTCCGAACGTTTTTCGGCACGGGAAGAGAAGATGCTTGCGCCTTCGATACCGATGAACACCCATACGGTGACCAGCATCATGTTGCGCACCTGGTCCATCACGCTGCCCAGATCCGGGTTTTTCACGCCCCAGATGTCACTGGTGAAGATGTCCAGTTTGAACGCGAAGAGGGCAATCAGGATAAACAGCACCAGCGGCACGACCTTGGCAACGGTGGTTACCAGGTTGATGAACGCTGCTTCCTTGATCCCGCGCAGTACCAGGAAATGCACGGCCCAGAGCAGGATCGAGGCGCCGATGATGGCCGCCGGGGTGTTGCCTTCGCCGAAGATCGGGAAGAAGTAACCCAGGGTGCTGAAGAGCAGTACGAAGTAGCCGACGTTACCCAGCCAGGCACTGATCCAATACCCCCAGGCAGACGAGAAACCCATGTAATCGCCGAACCCGGCCTTGGCGTAGGCATACACGCCGCCGTCCAGGTCAGGTTTGCGATTGGCGAGGGTCTGGAACACAAAAGCGAGGGTCAACATACCGACTGCGGTAATTGCCCAACCGATCAGGATTGCACCGACATCAGCGCTGGCGGCCATGTTTTGTGGCAGCGAAAAAATACCGCCGCCAATCATTGAGCCGACTACCAGAGCAACCAACGCACCCAGTCGCAGTTTTCCAGGAGTATCAGACATTTGTAGTGACTCCAATCTAGGAGAAGTGAGGCTTCAAAGTTAAGTCCATTGATATTTAAGCCATTTGACATAGATCAGGGCATTACTACATTCCATTGTTGATAGAGCGGGGAAGGTCGCGATCACGCATTTTTATGACGCTTCCTGAAAGCCTTACTCCAGAGATGTTTTCAGGTATTAATACGTTCGTTACCCACGGTGTCGTGGGGATTGAAGCTAGCCAGTATTTCCAGATTTGCAAATGTCATCTTCAAGTTTCATGAACCCCTCCATGAAATTAAATCGTCACCTATATATGAACGGTTTTTTAGGTTTCAATAGGCAAAATGCTTATCAGGGAGCGCAGGCTTATTGCGTCGATCTATTAAACGTGTGGGGCGTGCATATATTTAGTCAGTGAACATCTGTAGCCTGATATTCATGAGTTTTAACTTGGCAGTTCGGCGAGGTGACGATGTCGCAACAGACGCAAAAGCTTAGGCTCAACGCCCTGATCGCGTTGGTTGTGGGTTCGATGATTGGCGGCGGGATTTTTTCGTTGCCACAAAATATCGCCGAGCATGCTGCCGGCGGTGCCGTGTTGATAGGTTGGGCAATCACCGCAGTGGGCATGCTGGCGCTGGCCTTTGTGTTCCAGACCTTGGCCAATCGCAAGCCGGAACTCGACTCGGGGGTGTATGCCTACGCCAAGGCGGGCTTTGGTGACTACATGGGCTTCTCGTCTGCCTGGGGGTACTGGATCAGTGCCTGGATGGGCAACGTCGGCTACTTCGTACTGCTCTTCAGCACCCTGGGCTATTTTTTTCCGGTGTTTGGCCAGGGCAACACGCCAATGGCCATCGGTTGCGCATCGTTGCTGCTGTGGGGCGTGCATTTCCTGGTGCTGCGCGGGATCAAGGAAGCGGCGTTTATCAACCAGTTGACCACCGTGGCCAAAATCGTCCCTATCGTGATGTTTATCGTGCTCACGGCGGTGGCCTTCAAGGCGGATATTTTCACCCGGGATTTCTGGGGTACACAAACGCCGAGCCTGGGCAGCGTGATGGACCAGGTGCGCAACATGATGCTGGTCACGGTCTTCGTATTTATCGGCATTGAAGGGGCCAGCGTGTATTCAGGGCGTGCAGAAAAGCGCTCGGATGTGGGCAAGGCTACGGTTATCGGCTTTCTTGGCGTACTGGCCCTGCTGGTGCTGGTGAACGTGCTGTCCCTGGGGATCATGAGTCAGCCTGAGCTGGCCAATCTGCAGAACCCGTCGATGGCCGGGGTACTCAAGCATGTGGTGGGGGAGTGGGGCGCGATCCTGATCAGTATCGGCCTGGCGATCTCGCTGTTGGGGGCGCTGCTGTCGTGGGCACTGCTGTGTGCCGAGATCCTCTATGCCACGGCGCGGGACAACACCATGCCGGCGTTCCTGAAAAAGGAAAACGCTAACCATGTGCCGGTCAATGCCCTGTGGCTGACCAACTCGATGATCCAGATTTTTCTGGTGATCACCCTGGTGTCTGCGGGCACCTACACCAGCCTGATCTACCTGGCGTCATCGATGATCCTGGTGCCGTACCTGTGGTCGGCCGCCTATGCGGTGTTGCTGTGCGTGAGGGGCGAGACCTACGAGCGGGCTGGCAGGCGGCGGGTCAAGGACCTGCTGGTGGGCGCTGTGGCACTGATCTATGCGATGTGGCTGCTGTATGCGGCGGGGCCCAAGTACTTGCTGCTCTCGGCGTTGCTGTATGCCCCGGGGGTTTTCTTCTTTGCCAAGGCCAAGCGCGAGCAGGGTCAAGTGCTGTTCAAGCCGTGGGAGAAGGTGATTTTCGCGATGGTGGTGATCACGGCAGTGGCGGCGGCGTATGCGCTGTATAGCGGGGCAATATCCTTGTGATGTGTCTTTCGTAGCAGCTGACGAGCGGAGCGAGGCTGCGTTCGGCGGCGAAGCCGTCGTAAATCAGGCAACTTCGTCGTGTCAGGTTAAAGCGGTATTCTGGTTTTACGATGGCTTCGCCGCCGGACGCAGCCTCGCAGGCTCGTCAGCTGCTACGAAGGGCTTGGCAAGCGCTCTGGCCGCGACCAGATCCACAGGTTACCCATGCTCATGCCGGCAATCGCCAGGAACACTGGCCAGTTGTGATCCAGCACATACAGCATCAACCCGGCACACAGCAGCATGCTCACGGTGGCGCTGATCTTGGCGTTGCGCTTGATGATCTTGCCGTTGCGCCAGTTGCTCAGGATCGGCCCGAACAGGCGGTGGTTCTCCAACCAGGCACTCAGGCGCGGGGAGCTTTTGGTCGCAGCCCAGGCGGCGAGCAGAATGAATTCGGTAGTGGGCAGGCCGGGAATCACGATGGCGATCAGGCCAATGCCCAGGCTCACATAAGCCAGCAAGCCGAACAGGATTCGGGCGATTTTCGACGAAGATCGGGTTTGGCGGGTCATAAGCTCAGGACGCATAAAAGGACACCCGACCAGCGTGCGCTGGCCGGGCCTGTCAGCTTAAGCCAGTTCTGGCTGAGCAGCGTAGGCGTGTTCCAGTAATACGGTAAAACGCTCAAAGGCCGCTACTGCACCTTTGTCGAGGTCGGCTTCTTCTTCGGCAGTCAGTTCCAGGCCGTCGAGGGTGCGGATAAAGCTTTTCCAGCCTTCGGCACGGCCACCGGCAGGCTCGCCCAGGTGACGGGCACCGAAGGTGTCGCTCAGGCCCAGGCCCACGGCACGCTTGATCAGGAACGCAGCGCCCAGCTTGGAACCCTCGGATACGAAGATCCAGCCCAGGGCTTCGGCCTTGCTTGGCGCGTTGACTGCACCGGCAACCGGGGCAGGCACTTCGGTGTTGAGGTCAGCCAGGTCGGCCTTGGCTTGCTCGGCGCGGCAGCGCTCTGGCAGGTCAGGGACGATTTGTTTCAGGGCCGGGTCGGTGTACAGCGCCTTGAGTTCCGACTGGAACAGGTACTGGGCCACGACAAAGCGGGCGAAGCTGGCCACGTCATCAAATGGCTTGTGTGCCTTGACCAGTGCGTCGAGCTTTTGATGCGGCTCGTTGGTGATCTGGTTCAGACGTTGGGAACGCAAGGCCGGGCGTGATGCGGAATCAGCAGTGGTCATGAAAATATCCTTGAGAATGAGATGCGCTTTGTAACTAGACGATCAGGAAGACGCATCACAGTAAAAAATCCTCACTGCGCAGAGCAAAAGCCTGCGCAATGAGATGGGTCGATCAGATATCCCATACCAGGTTGATCGAGAAGTTGCGGCCCGGAGCCGTCAAGCGCTCCATATTGGCCGGGTTCAGCACGCCGGCTTCACCCACGCTGTCGTAGCCGCGCACGTCATCCCAGTTCCAGTATTTCTTGTCGGTCAGGTTGTACAGGCCGGCGTTGACGGTGACGTCCTTGGTGACTTTATAGAAGCCGGTCAGGTCGACGACGCCATAGCCCGGCGACTTGAACTGCTTGCTGGTGCCATCGGGGGCGAAGTAGCTGGTGTCGTCAACCTGATCCTTGCTCTTGACCAGGGTCCAGCTCACCAGTGCGCCGTAGTTCTGCTGCTCGTAGCCCAGGCCCATGACGGCGGTCAGCGGGTTGACGCTGTTGATCGGCTGGCCGGTGTCTTCGTTGCGGCCGTGGGCATAAGCCACCGAACCACGGGTGTAGAGGCCCTGTGGCGCGCCGAAAGCGTCCAGGTTCAAGCGGCCCTTGACCTCGGCACCCTTGATGGTGGCGTGCTTGATGTTGTTGGCCTGGAACTTGAGATCGTCGTAACCGGGGGTGATGGCATCTTCATTGATGAAGTCGCGGTATTTGTTATAGAACACCGCCACGTCGAAGGAGCCAGCGTCAAAGTTGCCGCGCAGGCCGGTCTCGTAGCTTTTGCTTTTTTCCGGTTCCAGGTCCGGGTTCGGCTCTACCGAGTAGCCCGCCTGCAGGTTGTCAAAGCGGCCATACAGCGCCTTGGCGGTCGGGGTGCGGAAACCCTCGGCGTACTGGCCGTACCAGGTGTAGTTGTCGTTGAACGCGTAAGTGATGCCCAGTTTTGGCGACAGGCGATGCCAGGTTTTGTCGTCATCGCTGACGGTGCCTTTCTGGTCGCTGTTGACGGTGTTGAGGAATTCCTGGGTGATATGCGGCGTCAGCTTGGTGTAGTCGTAGCGCAGGCCCGGCATAAAGGTCCAGTTGTTCCAGCTGATCTGGTCCTGGGCGAACAGGCTGTAGGTGTTGATGGTCGGGTCCGGGAAGTCGCTGGACTTGACCAGATAGTCTTTCGGGCTGTCGGCGCCTACGGCGGTGCAACCACTGCCGACGGCCAGGCAGGTGCCCGAGCCGCTGCGCGAACCGGTGACTTTCTGGTGCTTGATAGTGGCACCGTAGGTCAGCAGGTGATCGGTGTCAGCAATATGGAAAGCCTTGTCTGCCTGGGCATCCAGGACCCACGTTTTTTCTTCGTAGGTAGTGTTGCGCGAACGCATCACATGACGGCTGAAGGGGAAGTAGTCTTCCAGGGTGTTCTGGTCAGTCTTGGCGATCTGGTAGTTCAGGCTCCACTTGAAGTGGTCAGCCACGGCGGTGTCCAGCGCCATGCTGTTTTCCAGGCCGAAACGCTCGCGGCTGATGGTGTCCTTGCCGTTGCGCGACAGGTACATGCCCAGCGGCTGGCCATTGTTGAACGGGCCACCGACCGCGCTTTTTTCATTGATGTCGAGGCGGTCCTTGTACTTCTCGTAAGTGAAGCCCAGACGGTCGTCATCGTTGTAGTTCCAGCCCAGCTTGGCCAGTACGTTGGTGGTTTTCGTGTCTTCCGGGTTGGCCGCGGTGCGGGACAGGCCGGTGCCGCCGTGATCGCCGTAGGACTCGGTTTCATGGCCGTCGCGCTGGCTCAGGTGCAGCAGGCCGTCGAAGTCGCCGGAGCGGCCGGCCACGGTACCGGATTTCAGCCAGCTGCGATCGGCCGAGCTGTAGCCGGCCTTGAGGCGGGCGCCGACGTCCTGGCCCGGCTTGATGATGTCATTGGGGTCGAGGGTGAAGTAGCTGACGGCGCCGCCGATGGCATTGCTGCCGTACAGCACGGACGCCGGGCCACGCAGGATTTCGACGCGCTTGATGATTTCCGGGTCGACGTAGTTGCGCTGGGTCTTGGCGTACGGGCCGTTGAAGAACGAGTTGGGGATCTCGACGCCGTCCACCTGGGTCAGGATCCGGTCGCCGTCGATGCCGCGGATGTTGTAGTTGCTGATGCCGCCACGCTGGCCGGCGCCGCCTACCGAGACACCCGGCTCATAGCGCACCAGGTCCTTGATGGTGTTGACGTTATCGCGGTCCATATCCTGGCGGTCATGGACGGTAATGGTGCTGGGCACCGAGTTAACGTCCTGCTCCTGGCGGGTGGCGCTGATGGTCACTTGTTGCAGGGCCAGGGTGCCGGTGGAGCTGCTGCGCTTTTCCAGCACGATATTGTTGCTGGCCAGTTTGCGGTAGCCCAGGTTGGTGCCGATCAACAGGCGGTCCAGGGCTTTTTCCGGGGTAAGCGAGCCGCGTACACCGGGCGAGGACACATTCTGCGCCAGCTCTGCCGGCAGGCCGACCTGCCAGCCGGTGACAGCGCTGAAGTCATTCAGGGCAGAGGCCAGTGGCTGCTGGGAGATCGCAAACTTGTAATTGCCCACGGAGCGCGTCGCCGGCTGCTCATCGGTCGCCGCCAGGACTGGAGCCGCCTGTACACCGGCCAGAAGCATGGCGGCGGTCAACAACGACAACGTGCACTGCTGCAAACCGCCCTTGCGGGCGTTGGATGAGGTCCGGCTGTTGAAACGAGTGGGCATTGATAGCGCTCCGTGGTGAACGAATCTTTTATAGTTGCGAAGCTGACTCAAAATGCGAATCAGTTGCATTGACTACAACGAGACGTATGACCTTAGGCTATCGAGTAAAAAAACCTACTTTTAATTAAGAATTACCAAAGCCGGAAATTCTGAAAGGCTACTTGAGGTGATGTGGGCCAGTGAACGGACGATATCCAGCGGCTGATCCAGCCGGTAGTTGCCGGTGACTGCCACGTTGGCGAGTTTGTCGTTGTTGTTGACGATCCAGCCGGGGTAGTAGCGCCGCACTTCGTCCAGCACCTTGCCCATCGGGCAGTTTTCAAACACCAGGCGCCCCTGTACCCAGGCCAGGTCGGTCTGGGGGTTGAGCCGGGCGGTCTTGCTGAAGCCGTTGGGGCCAATGCGCACGCTGTTACCGGCCGAGAGGCGCATTTGTGCGCCGGCACTATTGACCCGTAAATCGACATCGCCGCGTTGCACCCGCACCTGCGCCTCGCCGTTGAGGTAGCTCACCGCAAAGGCGGTGTCGCGCACGCTGACGCGCACGGGGCCGGCGTCGAGTACCAGCGGGAACTCCAGATCGGCGGGGATCTCGAAGTACGCTTCGCCCTGATACAGGCGCGCGCTGCTCTGGGCATTGACCACCTTGCTGGAAAACGCCGAGTTGGTGTTAAGCAGCACTTTGGAGCCGTCTTCAAGTTGCAGGCGCTGACGCTCGCCCACCACGGTCAGGTGATCGGCTTGCAGGCGTAACGGGACATTGCTGTAGCTGCCGACGCTGATAATCACCACTGCGGCGGTTGCCAGGTGCTTCCAGTGCCGCCCGATGCGCCGCAGCAGGCTGGGCGTGCGGCGGATTTGCAGGTTTTGCGCGGCGGCCAAAAGCGGTTCGCCGTTCCAGATCGCGTTGGCCTTGGCAAAGGCCTGGGCATGGGCAGGGTCGGCATTGAGCCAGGTTTCGAAGGCGCGCTTTTGTTCGTCGCTCGCACACTCAAGGGTAATCAGCCAGTCCAGAGCCTGATCCATGGCGCTGTCCTGCAGCACGTCGTGCGCCAGTTCTGGCACGGCAGATTTGTGAGTGTCCGTCACGGATGTTCCTTGGCAGTTTCAGAGCGTTCTTACAGGCATCGCCGGTCAAGGTTAAGGGCGATTGAGTCTGTCGGCTACCCCGATGCAGATTGCCATGATCAGTTTGAGTTCCTTTTGAACCGTGCTCAAGGAAACGTCAAGCTCTTCGGCAATCTCTTGATAACTGCAGCCGTGCAGGCGGCTGAGGATGAAAATCCGTTGTTGACGGGCGCTTAACTGGCTCAGGCTCACACTCAGGCGCTCCAGCAATTGCGCGGCTTGATGGGCTTCTTCGGGGGTGCTGAGGGGGGAGGCAACGCCTTCGATAACCTCGCTGGGCACATCTTCGACCACGGTGCGTGACTGGATGCGCCGGGCGCGCAGGTGGTCCAGTGCCAGATTGCGTGCGGTCTGGAACACAAAGGGCTCAAGGTGCTCGACGGTACGCTCGCTCAAGGCCCGGGTTACGCGCAGGTAAGTCTCCTGCAGCAGGTCTTCGGCGGTGCTGTGGTTGTTGACCATCCGCTCCAGCGTGCGCAGCAGGGATACCCGTTGGGTAAGGAAGACTTGATTGAAGTGGGACTGGCTCACAGTGCTACCCGACCGATTTTGAGCGAATGATAATGCTTATCATCTGTGCTATTGGTCAAGTAATGTTTTGCAAAGCTGTGATTATCTTGTAGCAGCTGCCGAAGGCTGCGTTCGGTTGCGAAGCGACCGTAAATCCTGAATGCACGGTATGTCTGAACCACCGCATAACATGATTCCACGACTGCATCGCAGCCGGACGCAGCCTTCGGCAGCTGCTACACAATAGATGCCAGATTCAGGCACGGCCCTTGAGGTACGCGCTGTAGTCCGGGATGCGGTGTTCGTGGGGCTGGCTCATCAAAGGGCTGCTGAGCAGGTAGTCGGCGCTGCATTCATTGCACGCCACGGGGATGTTCCACACTGCCGCAACCCGCAGCAATGCCTTGATGTCCGGGTCGTGGGGCTGGGGCTCAAACGGATCCCAGAAGAACACCAGCATGTCGACCCGCTGCTCGGCGATCCGCGCCCCCACTTGCTGATCGCCGCCCAGGGGGCCGCTGATCATGCTTTCGATCGGCAACCCCAGGCGCTGGCCCAGCAGCAGCCCGGTGGTGCCGGTGGCGCACAGGTCATGCTGGCTGAGCTGCGCTTTATGGCGCTCGGCCCAGTCCAGCAAAAAGCCCTTGCAGTGATCATGGGCCACCAGGGCGATGCGCTTGCGCGCCGCCAGGGTGGCCGTGGTGAAGCTGATACCGATCATCGCGTCACTCCGCGTTGTGCAGCGCCAGGCAGTTATCAAGCATGCGGTTGGAGAAGCCCCACTCGTTGTCGTACCAAGCCAGCACTTTAAGCAGCTTGCCACTGACTTTGGTGTGATTGGCATCGAAAATCGACGACAGCGGGTTGTGGTTGAAGTCGCTCGATACCAGCGGCAGGGTGTTGTAACCCAGTACTTTGGAGTGCTGGCCGGCTTCCTTGAACAGCGCGTTGACTTCAGCTGCGGTGGTTTCGCGCTTGAGTTCAATGGTCAGGTCGACCAGCGACACGTTGATCACCGGTACCCGCACGGCCATGCCGGTGAGCTTGCCGGCGAGTTCGGGCAATACCAGGCCCACGGCTTCGGCGGCGCCGGTTTTGCTCGGGATCATGTTCTGGGTGGCCGAACGTGCGCGGTACGGATCCGAGTGGTAGACGTCGGTCAGGTTCTGGTCATTGGTGTAGGCATGGATGGTGGTCATCAGGCCGTTTTCAATGCCGAACTCGCGGTGCAGGATTTGCGCCACCGGTGCCAGGCAGTTGGTGGTGCAGGAAGCATTGGAAATAATTTGATGGGATTGGCGCAGAATGTCGTGGTTGACACCGTAGACCACCGTCGCATCGGCATTTTTGCCGGGAGCGGAGATAATCACCTTACGGGCGCCAGCGGTAATATGCGCTTGTGCCTTGCTGCGTTCAGTGAACAAACCTGTGCATTCAAACACCACATCGATGTTCAGTGCCGCCCACGGAAGTTCGGCCGGATTGCGAATGGCGGTCACGCTGATGCGGTCACCATTGACGGTCAGGCTTTCCTGATCGTGTTCGACATTGGCGTCGAACGTGCCATGAACCGTGTCGTATTTGAGCAGATGGGCATTGATCGTACTGTCACCCAGATCGTTGATGGCGACGATCTGCAGGTCCTGACGGTAGCCTTGGGTATACAGTGCGCGCAGGACGTTACGGCCGATACGGCCAAAACCATTGATTGCGATTCGTAGAGTCATGGAAAGCGCCTGCCATCGATTTGTTGTTGGAATTACAAGATTATTCGCATAAAAATAGAAAACAAGCCATTTAAGTGGCAATATTTTGTTTTATCTACAACGAGTGACCTGAATCAACGGGTCCGAATGATTGAAGTCGCTCCCCGGAGCCCTTCGGTCAGCATAGGACACGCACAGGTCGCCACATCCGTTAGCCTGGAGTTCAACACATGCATCCCCGCGTTCTTGAAGTCACCGAGCGTCTTATTGCCCGCAGTCGTGCCACCCGCGAGGCGTATCTGGCGCTTATTCGTGGCGCTGCCGGCGACGGCCCGCAACGCGGCAAGCTGCAATGCGCGAACTTCGCCCACGGCGTGGCAGGGTGTGGCACTGAAGATAAAAACAGCCTGCGGATGATGAACGCGGCCAACGTGGCAATTGTTTCGTCATATAACGACATGCTCTCGGCGCATCAGCCGTACGAGCACTTTCCAGAACAAATCAAAAAAGCCCTGCGTGAAATTGGCTCCGTGGGTCAGTTTGCAGGTGGCACGCCAGCCATGTGTGACGGCGTGACCCAGGGTGAGCCGGGCATGGAACTGAGCTTGCTGAGCCGTGAAGTGATTGCCTTGTCCACGGCCGTGGCGCTTTCCCACAACATGTTCGATGCAGCGCTGATGCTGGGTATTTGCGACAAGATCGTGCCGGGCCTGCTGATGGGCGCACTGCGTTTTGGTCACTTGCCGACCATCTTTGTGCCGGGCGGGCCGATGCCGTCGGGCATTTCCAACAAGGAAAAAGCCGACGTGCGTCAGCGCTACGCCGAAGGCAAGGCCAGCCGCGAAGAGCTGCTGGAATCGGAGATGAAGTCCTACCACAGCCCCGGCACCTGCACGTTCTACGGCACCGCCAACACCAACCAGTTGCTGATGGAAGTCATGGGCCTGCATTTGCCGGGCGCCTCTTTCGTTAATCCTTACACACCGTTGCGTGATGCGCTGACGCGCGAAGCCGCCCATCAGGTTACCCGTCTGACCAAGCAAAACGGCGATTTCATGCCGCTGGGCGAGATCGTGGACGAGCGTTCGCTGGTCAACTCCATCGTGGCATTGCACGCCACCGGCGGCTCGACCAACCACACCCTGCACATGCCGGCGATTGCCATGTCGGCGGGTATCCAGCTGACCTGGCAGGACATGGCCGACTTGTCCGAGGTGGTGCCGACCCTGTCCCACGTGTACCCGAACGGCAAGGCCGATATCAACCACTTCCAGGCCGCTGGCGGCATGGCGTTCCTGATTCGCGAACTGCTGGAAGCCGGTCTGCTCCACGAAAACGTCAACACGGTGGCGGGCTATGGCCTGAGCCGCTACACCCGCGAACCGTTCCTGGTGGATGGCGAACTGGTCTGGCGCGAAGGCCCGATTGAAAGCCTCGACGAGTCGATCCTGCGCCCGGTAGCCCGTGCGTTCTCTGGCGAGGGTGGCCTGCGAGTCATGGAAGGCAACCTGGGCCGTGGCGTGATGAAGGTTTCGGCGGTCGCGCCGGAGCATCAGATCGTCGAAGCCCCGGCGCGGGTGTTCCAGGACCAGCAGCAACTGGCCGATGCGTTCAAGGCCGGCGAGCTGGAGCACGACTTTGTGGCCGTGATGCGTTTTCAGGGGCCGCGTTCTAACGGCATGCCCGAGCTGCACAAGATGACGCCGTTTCTGGGTGTGTTGCAGGACCGCGGCTTCAAAGTGGCACTGATTACCGACGGGCGGATGTCAGGCGCGTCGGGCAAGATCCCGGCAGCCATTCATGTCAGCCCCGAGGCTTCGATTGGCGGCGCGCTGGCGCGGGTTCAGGACGGCGACATGATTCGCGTGGACGGGGTAAAAGGTACGTTGCAACTGCTGGTGGATGAGGCAGAATTTGCCGCACGCACCCCGGCTGTCGGCACGCTGGATAATGCCGTCGGCACCGGGCGTGAGTTGTTTGCGTTTATGCGTCAGGCCTTCAGTTCGGCCGAGCAGGGCGCGAGCACCTTTACCTCGTCCCTGGAAAACCTCAAATGAAGCTCGCTCTGGTCGGTGATATTGGCGGTACCAACGCACGTTTTGCGTTGTGGGAAAACGACCAGCTGCATTCGGTCAGTGTGTTGCCCACGGCAGACTTCGCCTGCCCGGAAGATGCCATCAAGCTGTACCTGGACACGCTGCAACTGGCCCCGGGCTCTGTAGGCTCGGTGTGCCTGTCGGTTGCCGGCCCGGTGAGTGGCGATGAGTTCCGCTTTACCAACAACCATTGGCGCTTGAGCCGTTCGGGCTTTTGCCAGGCGCTGCACATCGACAATCTGCTGCTGATCAACGACTTTAGTGCGATGGCCCTGGGCATGACCCGCCTGCAGCCCGAAGACGTACGCCAGGTTTGCCCGGGCATTGTCGACCCGACGCGTCCGGCGGTCGTGATCGGGCCGGGCACCGGGCTGGGGGTGGGCACCTTGCTCAACCTCGGCGAGGGCCAGTTTATGGCCTTGCCGGGGGAGGGCGGGCACGTTGACCTGCCCATGAGCAACCCGCGTGAAGTGCAGTTGTGGCAGCACATCTACAATGAGATCGGCCATGTCAGTGCCGAGAGCATTTTGAGCGGCAGCGGCCTGCCGCGGGTCTATCGGGCGATTTGTGCGGTGGATGGCCATACGCCGGTACTGGACAGTGACCGCGCCATTACCGCTGCTGCTTTGGCGGGTGATCCTGTGGCGCTGCAGGTTCTGGAGCATTTCAGTTGCTGGCTGGGGCGTGTGGCGGGCAACAATGTGCTGACCATTGGCGGGCGTGGCGGGGTGTATATCGTCGGTGGTGTGATTCCACGGTTTGCCGATATCTTCCTGGCCAGTGGTTTTGCCCGCAGTTTTGCCGACAAGGGCTGCATGAGTGACTACCTCAAGGGTATTCCGGTGTGGCTGGTGACGGCACCTTACCCTGGCCTGATCGGCGCAGGGGTGGCGTTGCAGCAGGCGTTTGGCTGATAGCAGCGCTTTTACTGTGGGAGCGGGCTTGCCCGCGATTCAGACGCTGCGGTCTGTCAGGTAAGCCTCTGCGGTTCCATCGCGAGCAAGCCCGCTCCCACAGGGGTTATAACAATAAGGAACACCACTGTGAGCACACCCGGCAAATCCATTTTGCTGGTCGATGATGACCAGGAAATTCGAGAGCTTCTTGATATCTATCTCACCCGCGCCGGTTTTCAGGTGCGCACTGTGGGCGATGGTGGCGGTTTTCGCGAAGCACTGGACAGCGCGGCGAGCGATCTGCTGATCCTCGATGTCATGTTGCCCGATGAAGACGGTTTCAGCCTGTGCCGCTGGGTGCGCCAGCATCCGCGCTTTGCCCAGGTCCCGATTATCATGCTGACCGCCAGTTCCGACGAAGCCGACCGCATCATCGGCCTGGAGCTGGGCGCCGACGATTACCTGGGCAAGCCCTTCAGCCCGCGTGAATTGCTGGCGCGGATCAAGGCGTTATTGCGCAGGGCGCAATTTGCCGCTCCGGCCTCGGGCAACGAAGTGCTGGCTTTTGAAGAGTGGCGGCTCAATACCGTCACCCACCGGCTGTTCCACACCGATGGCGAAGAGGTGATCCTGTCGGGGGCCGATTTCGCCCTGCTCAAGCTGTTTCTGGACAACCCCCAGCAGATTCTCGATCGCGATACCATCGGCAATGCCACCCGTGGGCGTGAGCTGATGCCCCTCGATCGCATCGTCGACATGGCGGTCAGCCGCTTGCGCCAGCGCCTGCGCGACACCGACAAGCCTCCTCGGCTGATCCGCACCATTCGCGGCAGCGGTTATCAGCTGGCGGCCCAGGTCTCGACCGCCAATGAGCTTTAAACCCCTGCGCCAATGGCATATGCCACGCTCACTGCTGGGGCGCATGTTATTGCTCACCTTGCTGGCCATTTTGCTGGCGCAAACCCTGTCGAGTGCCATCTGGCTGTCGCAGTTGCGCACCACCCAGCTCGAAGGCCTGGTCAACAGTGCGCGTAGCATGGCGCACTCGATGAACGCCACCGTGACCTATTTGCGTTCCTTGCCGCTGGCCTATCGCCCGCTGGTGTTGGACCAGCTGCGCAGCATGGGCGGTACGCGGTTTGTTGTCAGCCTCAATGACAAGCCGCTGGACATGCAGGTGTTGCCGATCACCCAGCGCAAGCAAGCGGTGCTGGATGCGGTGGATCAGGTGTTGCGCGAGGCCGTGGGGCCCAATGTCGATATGTCGGTAAGATTTGTCAGCCCCCAGGACCTGCGGATTTTCAATGCCGGCCTCAAGCTCGACGAGCTGCCCCGTTCCTGGGCGCACTTTGCCTTGACCCTGGAGCCGGTCAACCCGCCGGTACTGGTGACGCAAATCCAGATGGTGCCCGGAGAGTGGTTGTATATCGCCTCCCTGCTGCCCCAGCCCTATACCAGCCTTGAAGAAGAAGGGCTGCCCGCGCTGCAGGTGTGGTTTATTGTGCTCAGCAGTGTTTTTTTACTGCTGTTCATCGGCCTGCTGGTGCACTGGCAAAGCCGCCCGCTCAAGCGTCTGGCCCGGGCTGCCCGGGATATGTCGCTGGGCGAGGACGAGGTCAAGCCGGTCGAGGTGGGCGGGGGCAGCGAAGTGGTTGAGGTGGGGCGTGCCCTTAACACCATGCGTGCCCGCATCAGCCGCTACCTGACGGAGCGCAGCCAGTTGTTCAGCGCCATTTCCCATGACCTGCGCACGCCCATCACCCGCCTGCGCCTGCGCGTCGAGCTGCTGGAAGACGAGCAACTGCAATACAAGTTCGGCCGTGATCTGGATGAGCTGGAAATGCTGGTCAAGGGCGCGCTGCAATGCGTGAAAGACACCGATATTCACGAAAATATCGAGCCTGTGGACTTGAATCACCTGCTCGATTGTTTGATCGAACCTTATTTGCGCCCCCAGGGGAATGGTCGCGTGACGCTACAAGGGCGAGCCTTGCGCCCTTATCCCGGCAAACCTCTGGCGCTGCGGCGCTGCATGGGCAACCTGATCGACAACGCGCTCAAGTACGGCAAAAACGCCCACTTGCGGATCGATGACAATGAGCAGGCGTTTGTGCTCACCGTTGACGATGAGGGGCCAGGGGTGCCCGAGCAACGTCTGGAGCAGGTCTTTGAACCGCACTTTCGCCTGGCCGGACAACAACAGGGTTACGGCCTGGGGCTGGGGATTGCCCGCAGCATTGCCCATAGCCACGGCGGCGAAGTCAGTTTGCAAAACCTGCGCGCCGGCGGGTTGCGGGTTACTTTGCACTTGCCGCGAAATGGCGATTGATCGACAGGCTGGCCTGCTCGGGGCTGATGGGCAGCAGGGGCTCCTGATGGGGGCTTGAGCACTTTTCAATCGCCGGTTTGGCCGGGCGGGGTGTGTTCATGGCGGCATTGATCCGGTTTTCGCGCACGCGCCTGCTGGTCTGGCTGAAGTGCTGTTGCAGCTTTTTCATCGCCACGTCATAGGGCTCGTTGCACAGGCTCAGTTGTCGCTCACGCTCTTGCAGCGCCAGCTGTTTGGCCTGCTCCTCGCCATAACGATCTACACGAAAGCTCTTGCTCAGGTTGTAGCCGTGAATCCGGGTGGTCGCGCGCCAGTAGTCAATATGGTTGGACTGCACCCGGTAGACCCCCGGGTGGCCGCTGGTGTTGTGGGGCATCAGGCGCTGGCGGCTTTCGTAGCTGAACACCTGGGGCATTTTCAGCACCAGTTGGTTACGCAGGCTTTCGGCCGCTTCCAGGGCTGCGGCCTCGCCGCCGTAGTCGGCGAAGTTGAACAGGTGGATATGCACTTTGCCTGAGCGCTGAATATCCAGTTTCCAGGCGTAGGGGCAACCGTCGTGGTGTTTGAGCAGGCAAATAAAGCAGTGGTTGCGGGGCGCAGCCTGATGTTTTGGCATGAGTCTCATCTCCTGATGGGGACCTGCATCCGTTCTTGAATTGTGGCGACGTGTTGCAGACTCGCTGAAGTTATTTTCAGGTTCAACGTGGGAAAACGACTTCGGGATGCGTCCTACATGCAACGCGGAAATTGCTTTGCCAGGTTGTAGGCACCGCTTCAGGGGTTTTGAGAATGCACATCTGGACTCAGTCGAAGTATTTTTGGAACCAGGGGCTCGCCGAGCCGCTATGTCACCAGCTTGTGACATTTGCCCGTCTGTTCGTTACGCGCGGGCCGCCCCTGATGGATAAACTCTTTGGCAGCGCAAGCAAAAGACTTGCACAGCTATAACAACAAGAAAGGTCTCGACATGAATTCATTCAATCGCCTCGCCGTTGTCATTTCGCTTGCCACACTGTTCCCCCTGGGTGCTTATGCTGCCGCCCCTGCCGACTCCAAAGGCACGGTTGAAGTGGTGCATTGGTGGACATCCGGTGGTGAAGCCAAAGCGGTTGATGTACTGAAAAAACTGATCGAAAAAGACGGTTACACCTGGCAGGACAGCGCTGTAGCCGGCGGTGGCGGTGCTGCGGCCATGACCGTGCTCAAGACCCGCGCCGTATCGGGCAACCCGCCGTCAGCGGCACAGATCAAGGGCCCCGACTTGCAGGAGTGGGGCGCACTGGGTTTGTTGACCAACCTCGATGAGGTGTCCAAGGCCAATAACTGGGACGCGATGCTGTCCAAGACCGTATCCGACACCATGAAATATAACGGCCACTATGTGGCGGTGCCGGTGAACATCCACCGGGTGAACTGGTTGTGGATCAACCCTGAAGTGTTCAAAAAGGCCGGTATCGACAAGGCTCCTGCCACCCTTGACGAACTTTTTGCTGCGGGCGACAAGCTCAAGGCCGCCGGCTTTATCCCCCTGGCCCACGGTGGCCAGCCCTGGCAGGACAGCACGGTGTTTGAAGACCTGGTGCTGAGCGTCATGGGCCCTGAAGGCTACAAAAAAGCCTTCGTCGACCTTGATGAAAAAACCCTTACCGGCCCGCAGATGGCTGAAGTGTTCAGTAACCTGAAAAAGCTTCAGGGCTATATGGACCCTGATGGCACTGGCCAGGACTGGAACCTGGAAGCGGCCAAGGTGATCAACGGCAAGGCCGGTATGCAGATCATGGGCGACTGGGCGAAAAGCGAATGGGCGGCGGCGGGCAAAAAGGCCGGCACTGATTTCGAGTGCGTGCCGTTCCCGGGCACCCAGGGCAGCTTCACCTACAACATCGATTCGCTGGCAATGTTCAAGCTCTCGGCGAAAAACAACACGCCGGGCAATATCGCCGCGCAGAACGACGTGGCCAAAGTCGCGCTTGAGCCTGAATTCCAGTACGTGTTCAACCAGAACAAGGGCTCGATCCCGGTTCGCAGTGACCTGGACATGAGCAAGTTCGACAGCTGTGCCCAGGCCTCCGCCAAAGACTTCGCCGAAGCCGGCAAAACCCACGGCCAGTTGCCGAGCATGGCGCATAACATGGCCACCTCGCTGGCAGTGCAGGGCGCGATTTTCGACACGGTGAGCAACTTTATGAGCGACAAGAATGCTGATCCGGCCACGGCCGGGAAAAAGCTCTACTCGGCCATCAAGTCGGCACAGTAATTCGTTGAGCTGACCCGCCACGCCTTGCGCGTGGCTCCCCCCTTGTCCCTGGTTGTGCGGCATCTGCATTGGCAGATGCCGGCATACCCTGCCGGGAGTATTTCGATGAGTTCCGTGGCTGTGTTCAGCAAGGCCTCGCCCTTTGATGCGCTGCAGCGCTGGTTGCCCAAGCTGGTTTTGGCACCGAGCATGCTGATCGTGTTGGTCGGCTTTTATGGCTACATTTTTTGGACGTTTTTGCTCTCGTTCACCAACTCCAGCTTTATGCCCAGCTACCAGTGGGTCGGCCTGCAGCAATATGCACGGTTGATGGCCAACGACCGCTGGTGGGTTGCCAGCAAGAACCTGGCGGTGTTTGGCGGCATGTTTATCGTCATCAGCCTGGTGATCGGCGTGTTCCTGGCGATACTCCTCGACCAGCGGATCCGCAAGGAAGGCTTTATCCGCACCATTTATCTGTACCCGATGGCGCTGTCGATGATCGTTACCGGTACAGCCTGGAAATGGCTGCTCAACCCGGGGCTGGGCCTGGACAAGATGCTCCGTGACTGGGGCTGGGAAGGTTTTCGCTTTGACTGGCTGCTGGATCAGGACCGGGTGGTGTACTGCCTGGTGATCGCGGCGGTATGGCAGGCCTCCGGGTTTGTCATGGCGATGTTCCTGGCCGGGTTGCGCGGGGTCGATCAGTCGATCATTCGTGCCGCCCAGGTCGACGGCGCAAGTTTGCCGACCATCTACCTGCGTATTGTCTTGCCGAGCCTGCGCCCAGTGTTTTTCAGCGCCTTCATGATCCTCGCGCACATTGCCATCAAGAGTTTCGACCTGGTGTCGGCGATGACCGCCGGTGGCCCGGGTTACTCCTCGGACTTGCCCGCGATGTTCATGTATTCGTTCACCTTCAGCCGTGGGCAAATGGGTGTGGGTTCTGCCAGTGCGATCATGATGCTGGGGGCGATCCTGGCCATCCTCGTGCCGTATCTGTACTCCGAGCTGAGGAACAAGCGCCATGATTAATACTCAGCGTTTTACCTTCAGCCGTGTGGCGATCTACGCCACCCTGATCCTGGCGGCGGCGGTGTACCTGGTGCCACTGGTGGTGATGCTGCTTACCAGCTTCAAAAGCCCCGAAGACATCCGCACCGGCAACCTGCTGAGCTGGCCGCAAGTGATCGACGGTATCGGCTGGATCAAGGCCTGGGACACGGTGGGCGGTTATTTCTGGAACTCGGTGAAAATCACCGTGCCAGCGGTACTGATCTCGACCTTTATCGGCGCCATGAACGGTTATGTCTTGTCGATGTGGCGTTTTCGCGGCTCGCAGCTGTTTTTCGGCCTGTTGCTGTTCGGTTGCTTCCTGCCGTTTCAAACCGTGTTGCTGCCGGCCTCATTCACCATCGGCAAACTGGGCCTGGCCAATACCACCACCGGCCTGGTGCTGGTGCACGTGGTCTATGGCCTGGCCTTTACCACGCTGTTTTTCCGCAACTACTACGTCAGCATCCCGGATGCGCTGGTCAAGGCTGCGCGGTTGGACGGTGCAGGCTTTTTCACGATTTTCGGGCGCATCCTGCTGCCGATGTCGGTGCCCATCGTCATGGTCTGCCTGATCTGGCAGTTCACTCAAATCTGGAACGACTTTCTGTTTGGTGTGGTGTTTGCCAGTGGCGATGCGCAGCCGATTACGGTGGCGCTCAACAACCTGGTCAATACCAGCACCGGCGCCAAGGAATACAACGTGGACATGGCTGCGGCCATGATCGCGGGGCTGCCGACGCTGCTGGTCTACATCTTTGCGGGCAAGTATTTTCTGCGCGGGCTGACGTCCGGCGCGGTCAAGGGGTAAGGCATGGCGACTCTCGAATTACGCAACGTAAATAAATCCTACGGCAAGGGTTTGCCCGACACGCTGAAAAACATCGAGCTTAAAATCGATGACGGCGAGTTCCTGATTCTGGTCGGGCCTTCGGGCTGCGGCAAATCGACCCTGATGAACTGCATTGCCGGGCTTGAGACCATCAGTGGCGGGGCGATCCTGGTGGACGACGCCGACATCAGTGGCATGAGCCCCAAGGACCGTGATATCGCCATGGTGTTTCAGTCTTATGCGCTGTACCCGACCATGAGCGTGCGCGACAACATCGCCTTCGGCCTGAAGATCCGCAAGATGAGCGCTGCAGCCATTGATGAAGAGGTGGCGCGGGTGTCCAAGCTGCTGCAGATCGAACACCTGCTGGGCCGCAAGCCCGGCCAGTTGTCCGGTGGTCAGCAGCAGCGGGTGGCCATGGGCCGGGCGCTGGCGCGGCGGCCGAAGATTTATCTGTTTGACGAGCCGTTGTCCAACCTCGACGCCAAGCTGCGGGTCGAGATGCGTACCGAAATGAAACTGATGCACCAGCGCCTGAAAACCACCACCGTCTATGTGACCCACGACCAGATCGAAGCCATGACCCTGGGCGACAAGGTGGCGGTGATGAAGGACGGCATCATTCAACAGTTCGGCACCCCGAAGCAGATCTACAACGACCCGGCCAACCTGTTTGTCGCCAGCTTTATTGGCTCGCCGCCGATGAACTTTATCCCTCTGCGCTTGCAACGCCGCGACGGCCGTTTGCTGGCCCTGCTCGACAGCGGCCAGGCGCGTTGCGAGCTGCCGCTGGGCATGCAGGACGCAGGGCTGGAGGACCGCGATGTGATCGTGGGCATCCGCGCCGAGCAGATTGTGCTGGCCCCAGCCGAGGCCAATGGCCTGCCGGTGATTCGCGCCGAAGTGCAGGTTGTAGAGCCAACCGGCCCGGACACTCTGGTTTTTGTCAGCCTCAATGGCATCAAGGTGTGCTGCCGCCTGGCCCCAGACGATGCACCTGCGGTCGGCCAGAGCCTCAATTTGCAGTTCGATCCTGCCAAAGTGCTACTGTTTGATGCGAATACGGGTGAGCGTCTGGGGGCGATGAGCTCGCCCCAGGCTCAAGGCCGGGCTGATAACGTGGCGCAATTCAAGGGTCGTTAAGTCAACAGGGAGCCTGTTACCGGGCCTCCTTGAGTGGTGCCGCGTTAAACAAAGCCAATAAGAAAACAACGAGGATTTAAGGGATGACTAACAGAATGACCCGTACCCGTCTGGCTTGCCAGCTGTCGGCCATTGTGGCGCTGAGCCTGGGTGCAAGCAGTGTCTACGCTGACGAAGCGTTCAGTGCCGATTCGAAATGGATGACCGGCGACTGGGGCGGTGAGCGCACCAAGCTGATCGAGCAGGGTATCGACATCAAGGCCGATTATGTCGGTGAAGTGGGTGCCAACCTGCATGGCGGCTACAACGACGACAAGACCGCGCGCTACAGCGACCAGTTTGGCCTGGGCGTAGCCCTGGACCTGCAAAAGCTGTGGGGCTGGGACAACACCCAGGCCAAGATCCAGCTGACCAACCGTAATGGTCAGAACATCTCCAATGACCGTGTCGGTGATCCGCGTGCCGGCACCCTGAGCTCCTCGCAGGAAGTCTATGGTCGTGGCCATATGGTGCGCCTGACCCAATTGTGGATTCAGCACCAGTTCCTCGATGGCAAGCTGGACGTCAAGGCCGGTTATTTCGGCGAAGGCGAAGACTTCAACACCTTCCCGTGCGAATTCCAGAACCTGGCGTTCTGTGGCTCGCAAGTGGGCAACTGGGCCACCAACCTCTGGTACAACTGGCCGGTCAGCCAGGCGGCACTGCGGATCAAGTACAACATTACCCCTGAGCTGTACGCGCAAATCGGTGCCTACAACCAGAACCCGTCGCAACTGGAGCACGGCAACGGCTTCAAGCTCAGCGGCAGTGGCACCAAGGGCACCGTATTGCCGGTTGAACTGGTGTGGTCGCCCAAGGTCAACGACCTGCCGGGCGAATACCGTGTCGGTTACTACAAGAGCACTGCGCCTGCCGATGACGTGAAGGTCAATATCACCACTGATGGTGAAGACTACCGCGTACGCGACAGCAAGCACGGTTACTGGTTTGTCGTGCAACAGCAGCTCACCAGCCACAACGGTGACGCTGCGCGCGGTCTGCATATCGCGGCCAACGCCACCTTCCACGACAAGGCCACCAATATCGTCGACAATTACCAGTCGCTGATGTTCGTGTACAAGGGCCCGTTCGATGCCCGGCCCAAGGATGACATCGGCATTGGCGCCGCCCGTATCCACGTTAACGACGACGTGAAGAAAAGCGCCGAGCTGATTAACGCTTCCATTGGCGCCACCGACTACAGTGACCCGCTGTACACGCCGCTGCGCAACACCGAGTACAACTACGAACTCAACTACGGCTTCCATGTGACCAACTGGCTGACGGTGCGTCCAAACCTGCAGTACATCACTCACCCGGGTGGTGTGGACCAGGTAGACAACGCATTGGTGGCCGGACTGAAAATTCAGTCGACGTTCTAAATGCGCTAAGCTCCTTGTTTTCCCAGCGGATAGCCTTGGCTATCCGCTTTTTTTCGGGGCTGCACACCTCGGCGCATGAATTTCAGGACTGCGGCACATGCATGAGCATCCGCTTCACCGTTTTTTCAAATCCAGGCGTGAGCAGCCGATCTTCCAGTGGGAGCGCTTTCAGCAGCGCGACGTGCTGGTGATCGACCATCCACATTGCCAGGCGGTGTTCAGCCGTCAGGGCGCACAGTTGCTGCACTTCAAGCCAACCGGGCAGAAACCCTGGCTGTGGTGCGCTGCCAAGTGGCCGCAGGTGGGTGCGATCCGCGGTGGAGTACCGATCTTCTGGCCCTGGTACGGTCGCCACCCCAGTGAGAACGCATGGCCATCCCACGGCTGGGCGCGCTTGATCGACTGGAAACTGCTCGACAGCAGCAGTGACGAAGAAGGTGTGAGCCTGCACTGGCGCTTGCAGTTGTGCGATTGGCAGGTGGATTTGCATGCGCGCCTGGGCGAAGAAATGGAGTTGCGCCTGAGTACTGAACACCAGGACGACGAACCCTGCCAGGTGAGCCAGGCGCTGCGCGCGTATTGGCGTATTGGTGATGTTGCCGAGGTAGCGCTGTCTGGCCTGGACGGGGTACACGGCTACGACCAGTTGAACCGTGAGGTCTGCCAGCAGAAGGGTGAATTGCGGGTGGCGGGGGGGTGTCAGCGGGTATTCCAGCATGAGGGGGAAATGCAGCTCAATGATCATGCCTGGCAACGGGCCTTGAGCATCGACACGGGTGATCAGGGCAGTACAGTGGTCTGGCATCCTGGCAAGCGGCCGTTGCTGGGCGTGAGCTGGAACGAAGTGATGGGTTTTGTGTGCGTGGAGTCCACCAGCGGCGGCACCCATAACCAGGCCCTTGCCCCGGGTGAGCAGGCGCATTTGAGCTTGCAGGCGCGGGCGGGGTTGGTGGAGGCTTGAGGCGCTACTGGCTCAAGGTGTAATTGCTCAATGCAAAATTGAGCTGTTTTTTCAGCCCTGATCACTTGTGTAATCAGGGCTGAAAAACGTGTACACGCAGCTGTAAATATCGCTTTAAATATAGAACCGCCCTTTTTGCGGCACGCCTTGACGACACTCACCGTTAAAGTGGAGGGTTGGCACTGTTCAGGATCCCCAGGGTTTTGACCGGGAAGGCCAGCGCCTGTGTGGGATCGCTGCCCGTGAAGGCCACCTTGAACGTCACCTCGAGGGTGCAGCCGTCAGCCAGTTGCTGCAGATAGGCGGCGCCGGCGACTTTGCGCAAGTAACCTCGATTGACCTCGGTACCATTCACTGGAGTGGCAGTCCATAACGTCAATATGTGCGGTGAACCATCGGCTTTCTGACCTTCCAGGCTCAGCCAGACTTTCTGGCCGATAGCGATAAAAGGCCAGGTGAGGATATCGACATTGACCCCGTTGGGGGCCAGCGCAATATCCAGTATTCCGCCAGTTTCCTTTTCCACAGAGATTTTATTGCTGATCTGCGCCATGGGAAGCGTGGCGATGTTCAGGTTCAGCACCTCCGATTGGAGAAGTCCGCCAGCACGGCTCACCCTGTAGCTCACTTCAACGGTTCTGCCCAGGTTGGCCCCTACCGCGTTCTTCGGTATGTCAAACAATACCCCTCCGCTCAAGTTGCCCGGTTTTTCCGCCAGGGCCGGGGTGCCTGCTCCTTCCGCGCCTGTCCAGTTCAGGGTGATTCTGTCGGTCGGTAGCATGCCCGGGTATTCAACCTGCACAGTGACACCCGTCAGGGCTTGCATCGGCTCAAGCTGGTCGCCCTGTGCCTGCACGACCGTTGCCGCTCTTAAGCTGTCCAGCATTTCCTGATACAGATCGTTTTCATCCTCGGCGATGCTGTACCAGGTCAGGTAGGTCTGGCGGCGCCAGTAGCCACTGGCGGTGATGGTCTGGGTAGGGCGGCCCAGGGGGTCGTAGAACTGCTGGTCGCAGTAGCCGAACAGGCGGAAGGACTCATCGTTGATGTAACGATGATGGTTGGCGAAGTAAGGCCGATAGACGCGAACCGCCAAGCCTTTGTTGTTGTATTCCACCCGTTCGCTGACGCGCCAGCGCTCGTTGGCCTGCACCTGTTGCGGCTCGCCTGCGAGGGTTTGCAGGTTACCTTCGTCGTCGACGGCGTAAGCCAGGCCCGCCTCGACTTTTTGTTTGCTTTGCAAGGCGCGGCCAAAGCCATCCGCGGCGCTGATCTGCATCCGTACTTGCCGTTGCAGGTCGCCCGGGTAACGGTCAGCCTGCAGCACTGCCGACCAGGCCGGTTCACGAGGCAAGGCCAGCAGGGCCTGGCAGGTCGGCGCAGGCAACTGATCTGGCGGGTACTCACCCTTGGCCAGGCGCGCTCGCGCACTGGCGCGCAAATAGCCGCCGGGCATCAGCACGCCCAGCTCCACGCCATTGGGCAGCAGGGTCTGCGCCGCCTGGCCCATCCAGCTGCAGGGCTCGTAGAACATGGCCGCGGCCATATCGCCCATGACCGTGCTGTCGGCGATGGCATGGTGTGCGCTGGCAGGTACCCATGTATGGCTGGCCATGTTGGCAAAGCCCACATCGATGGCGGCCTGGCTTGCTTCATCCCATTCCGTGCCCCAGAAAGTGGTCAGCACCACGCGGCCCATCGCGTCATAACGGGCTTCGCTGACATTTTGGTTGGGGTCGCGAATCCATTTGGCCTGCAGCGTGCTGTAGGTATAGATCACGTCAGTGATGCCGCTGTCAGGCGCCGTGAATCGATCAGGCAGCAACCACAGGTTGTCATAACTGACTCGGGAAGGGGTGACCCACACCACCGGCTTTTGTTCGAGCAGCAGGTTGAAGTGTTCGACGCCGGCGAAGGTTGAATAACCCGTGCGTGACGCCCACAGGTTGATGCCGGTATCGACGGTATTGCTCGCCGGGCGCCATTGGCCGACGTCTGTATAGCCCGCCGCTGCGAGCCGGGCGTTGACCTGCTCCGGGGTGGCACCCAGCAGGTTGGTTTCTGCGCCCTGATCATCTTTCACCACATAGGCTTGCAGGGCTGTGGCGTCCAGCTCGGCCTGTTCACTGTATTCAGGCAACGCATCAAAGTTGACTGTTCCGTCCGCGCAACCCTGGTACTGCACGCGGCTCTGGCCCGCGAGGATGCGCTGGCCATTCAAAGGCGTTGTGCCCAGTGGCGATTGCGGGCCAATAAAGGCTTCGTAGCCGATCTGCTCAATTGACGGGATAACGTAGGCGGTCTGTTGGCTGCGGTAGGGCAGACCGAGGCGCAGGTAGTCGGTCTGCCTGACATGCAGCAACCGCACCTGTGATTCACTCAGGTAGAAGCACTGTTGGGCATCATCTCGGGCATCTTGCCACCAGCGCCGCAAGTGGGCGTGCTCGACATCATCGGGGTAGGGCGGGAGGATGTCGGCCCGACGCGCACAGGCAACGGATACGCTGTGTGTGACGCTGCCATAGTCATCGATGGCCAGATTGATCTGGTGCTGGCACAGCGGGTCATCGGCCTGGCGCTCGTAGTTCAGGCTGCGCTGCTCGAAGGCCACAGGCAGCATGATGCAGTAGCGGTCGATGTCGCTGCGGGCCTGCAGCAGGCGTACGCCATAGCGGTTTTGGGTCACGCTGTAAGGCACGGGGTTGCCGTCTGCGCCGAGGGTCTCGGAACGCAATACCGAACCGCTCAATGTGCGGGCCGCGTCATGCAGGGTCGAGGCGTCCCAGTCCGTGTGGAGTTGCTCGGTGCCATCAATGCGTTGGGTACACAGGGTGTCGCCCAGCGGGGCCAGCCGTTCATCACCGTCCCAGCCATCGTCTGCTGGCATGTGCAGGGCCTTGCCCGTATGGAACCAGGTCTTGCTCAGTACCGGCGCAGTAAACCCCTGGCCTTCGGCGCTGGCGGAGGATGTCTCGGTATCAGTTTGCAGCAACAGGCCGAAGCCGCGAAATTCCCGCTCCGCGCCATCGTAGTAGGCGTGCCGGTAGCTGAAGAACTGCGCCAGATGGTTGCCGGTGATCTGGTCCAGTTGGTGCTGCTCACTCACGACATGGATTGGAAAAGGCATTTCGGCGTTTGCCTGGGACGGGTCTGGCAGTTGGGCTTTCTCGTCCAGCCATTCCTGGGCCGAGGAGCGATAAACAACTTCGCCCGAGGTGCCCATGTTGTTGTCGGTGGCACACAGCAGATACGGTTTGTGGCCAGCCACAAAATCGCAGCGCCAATGGTCGGGGGCAAGTGCCGGCAAGTGTGTGTGGCTGGTCACCACCAGGCTGGAGCAGCCCAACCCCTGCAGGTCGGCCACGCTGATGCTGGTCAGCGAGTCGTAGCGCAGCCCGGCAGGCAAGGCGAGGGTGACAGGCGGCGCGAAGCCGTGCCCGCTGAGGTTCATAAAGACCTGCACCGAACCGCTTTGCCAGTACAGGATATCGGCCGCGCCGGAACCATCCAGGTCGGCAAGGCGGATATGGGCCGGGTTGAATTCGCCGGCAAACTCGAGTTTGCCAAAGTTGACCGGCTCACCGAATCGTCCGCCTCCCAGGTTGGGCCAGCAGCTCACACCTTGCGCGCAGATGCGTACCAGGTGCTGTTGCCCCGAGCCCAGCAGATCACTGAACGCCACCAGATCGTAGCGTTCGTCGCTGACCACCGGCAGGGATGTTTCACCTGGCTGGCGAGCCACCTGCAGCGGGCTGTCGAACCCGCGGCTTTGCTGATTGGCATACAGGCGCACGCTACGCGTGCCGATCATCGCCAGATCGGACAGGCCGCTGCCCATCAGGCTGGCCAGTTGCGACTGCGGGCTGAAAAACTCGCTGGGGAAGGCCGCGAAAGGTGTGAAGTGCCGCCATTGCCGATGGCTGTCCAGGGTGAAAAACCCCGCAAGTGCAGGCTGGGCCAGCAACCAGTCGAGCTGGCCGTCGCCAGTGATATCTGTAAGCGCCTGGATCGTGGATGAGCCCAGGTTAGCCACGGGGATATGTTCGAGCCGCTCGCGGGGCGCATACGTCACGGCGTCTTGATGCTGGCCCGGCACTGGGTCGCGGATGGGGCGCCGGTAATACCAGGCGTTTTGCAGGCAATAGAGGATCCCGGCCAGGCCGTCACCGTACAGATCCACCAGTTGATAAAGCCCGGCATCAATACCCGGATCCTGCCGGGTGGACTGCGCGGCAAAAAACGGCGAGAAACTTGCGGACTCGCCAGTGAGGGTAAATGTGCTGTAGGCAAACTCCAGGGGCGGGTTAAATTGCGCATCCGCCCCGGCATATCCAATCACATGGGCAGCCGTCAGCAAGGAGGCTGCCGGCTGCTGGTTGTATTCCAGTTGCAGGCGCTGAACCAGCACGGGCTCGTCTTGCAGCAAGACCGGGCCGCTGTTGCCCGGGCCATCAGCGCACCAGTGAAACATCAGTACCTGATGGCACAGGCGCAGCGTGCGCTCTTCGAACCCGTAGCGGTAATTGCTGGTCGGGTCGGCGCGAAGCGGCCACTCGCTACCCGGGGTGCGAGGGTAAAGGGGCGTGGTCGTCAGTCGGGTGTCGGCCTCGCCATAATCAAACACCAGATCGAACAACCATTCGGGCACTACCGTTTGTTGCAGTACATAAGGCACCCGATCGCCCGTCAGGTTGCCGTAACGCGCGCGTTGCAGGTAACGATGGGTACTGCTGTCACGCCCTTGCCAGGCAACGGCGGTCGGGCCTGTCAGAGTGTTCAGGGATTTATCGTTTTCAGATAGGTATTCGTACAACACATGCTCGCCATTGGCGGCGACGGACTCTTCAAGAAACCACTCGGCCACCCAGGTCGAGGCACCCTGGCGATGTTGCAGACGCGCGTTTTCATTGTGGCCATACACATGGGCGGAGCCATCGGCGAGCTGAATCAGCCAGAACGAACCGGTTGCGCCAACATAATGCTCGAGGGTGCTGAATTCGCCTTCCACCCGTGGTCGGTAAGCGGTGACGGCATAGTTGCCGGTCAACGGCCGGCCGCGAAAAGCCGAGGCAGTACGCGTTGCGGGCTGGCCGCTGGCATTGCGCACCGGTAGCAGCACATCGCCGGAGGGGGACAGGTAAACCGGCTCGGCCATTTTGCCATTGCTGTCGGGTTCGTACTGGGGGGTGCCCTTGCTGGTTTGCCGACTGATGCAGGGGCGGTTGATTGACCAGCCCTGGCCGAACTCGGTGCGCCCGCCGGCGCTGCTGTAACTCAGGCTCAGGGCCGGGGCATAACCGCGCCCGGCGGTTATGGGCAAGGGGATGGCCACCGAGGCAGCCCCGGTCATGCCAACCGCTGCCCAGCCTTTGCCGAGGCTTTGAATCGCCCCGCCGCCTTTGGGCAGTGAGGGTGCAGAAATGCTGAGCGGTTCTTGAGCCATGATGATGAACTCCTGCAGGGCGAGAATTGCTTGAGGAACGGGACGCAACGGAAGGGGTGCAGGAGTGGCCGGGAGCCATGAACGGATGTTGGCAGTTGTTTGCCCGGCAATCGGAGCGTGGGTTGCCTGCTTTTTTATCAGGCAGGCAGACGCTGTAAACCGAACGCCGGGCAAGTGCCCAGGACGTTACCGTCTCGTTTGACCCTGCTGCAAAATGGCCCCGAGGAGTTCACGATAGGGCTGATTACAACACTTGTAACCTGTCAGATCTGACAGTAAAGAAGAAGGCAGAACGCGCCAATTAGCCTGCTTTCTTATAAAGCTGGGCATGGCGCCTACGACAGGGGCAGAAGAGGGCGTAGCCGATTGTCGGGCAGACGAATGCGGCTACAAGGGGGCGGGGCAAATACTGTCAGTTGAACTCATCACCGACCGGGTAGCGGCTGGCGTTGAGGCTTTCCTTGATTTTGCGCAGGTGCGGCTGGAAGTCCACGCCACGACGCAGGGTCATGCCGGTGGCCAGTACATCCAGTACGGTCAGCTGAATGATGCGCGAAGTCATGGGCATATAAATGTCGGTGTCTTCAGGCAACGGGATATTCAGGCTCAGGGTACTGGCCTTGGCCAGTGGCGAATTTTCCGCGGTCAGACCCAGCACCGAGGCACCGTTGGCGCGGGCAATGCGCGCCACTTCCACCAGTTCACGGGTGCGACCGGTGTAGGAAATAATTACGAACAACTCACCGGTATGTGCCACCGAGGCGATCATGCGCTGCATCAGCACGTCGGCATGGGCGGTGACGGCCAGGTTGAAGCGGAAGAACTTGTGTTGCGCATCCAGTGCCACTGGAGCGGATGCGCCCAGGCCAAAAAAGTGGATCTGCCGGGCCTGGATCAGCAAGTCGACAGCGCGGCTGATAAGGTTGGGGTCCAGTGCCTGGCAGGCACTGTCCAGGGAGGCGATGGCGCTGCCGAAGATTTTTTGTGTGTAGGCAGCCGGATTATCGTCAGCCTCGACGGCACGGCTCACGTAAGCTGCGCCGCTGGCCAGGCTTTGTGCCAGTTGCAGCTTTAATTCGGGGTAGCCGCTGACGCCAAATGAACGGCAGAAACGGTTGACCGTCGGCTCGCTGACCGATGCCGCCTGCGCCAGCGCAGCGATGCTGAACCGGGTCGCCTGCTGCGGGTTCTGCAAAATGATTTCGGCCACTTTGCGCTCGGCCTTGTTCAGGTCTTCGAGGCGGCCCTTGATCTGTTCGAGTAAATTTCGCACGCGGTCCATTTATGATCCTTGGGTCAGCGATGCAAGAACCGGGCTAAAGCGGTTCTGAGAGGTGGCCTATCCTACTGGTGGCCCGGGACGACCACTAGCAGGAATCTGTATTTTCAGAAAATGTTGTGTTTATTACTACATTTTTCCTTGAGTGATACCTTGAAAAAAGGTATTTGTAGCTTAACTTGATAAAAGAACCAACATCATGCCTTCGATTACGGTTGAACCGTGCACCTTTGCCTTGTTCGGCGCCCTTGGCGATCTGGCCTTGCGCAAGCTGTTTCCTGCCTTGTACCAACTGGACCGTGCCGGCCTGCTGCATGCCGATACGCGCATTCTCGCACTGGCTCGCGAGCCGGGCGACGCCTCTTCGCACCTGGCACATATTGACAGCCAGCTGCGCCAGTACCTGGGCGAAAAGGACATCGAAGTCGAGGCACTGAAGCGCTTCCTGGCTCGCTTGAGCTATCTGCATGTGGATTTTTTCAAGACTGAAGATTACCTCGCCCTGGCTGAACTGGCCGGCACCGAGCAGCGCCTGATCGCTTATTTCGCCACACCGGCGGCAGTGTACGGCGCCATATGCGAGAACCTGTCCGCCGTCGGTCTGGCTGAAAACACCCGCGTGGTGCTGGAAAAACCCATCGGCTCGGATCTGGAGTCCTCGCGCAAGGTCAACGATTCCGTGGCGCAGTTCTTCCCCGAGAACCGCACCTACCGGATCGACCACTACCTGGGCAAGGAAACCGTACAAAACCTGATCGCGCTGCGTTTTGCCAACAGCCTGTTCGAGACCCAGTGGAACCAGCGCTACATCTCCCACGTTGAAATCACCGTGGCCGAGAAAGTCGGCATCGAGGGCCGCTGGGGCTACTTCGACAAGGCCGGCCAACTGCGCGACATGATTCAGAACCACCTGTTGCAGCTGCTGTGCCTGATTGCGATGGACCCGCCGGCTGACCTGTCGGCTGACAGCATTCGCGACGAGAAGGTCAAAGTGCTCAAGGCCCTGGCCCCGATCAGTGCCGAAGGCCTGACTACCCAGGTGGTGCGCGGCCAGTACATCGCCGGTTACAGCGAAGGCCAGTCGGTGCCGGGTTACCTGGAGGAAGAAAACTCCAACACCCAGAGCGACACCGAGACCTTTGTCGCGCTGCGCGCCGATATCCGCAACTGGCGCTGGGCAGGTGTGCCGTTCTACCTGCGCACTGGCAAACGCATGCCGCAAAAACTGTCGCAAATCGTCATCCACTTCAAGGAACCGTCGCACTACATCTTCGCTCCGGAGCAGCGCCTGCAGATCGGCAACAAGCTGATCATTCGCCTGCAGCCGGACGAAGGTATTTCTTTGCGGGTGATGACCAAGGACCAGGGCCTGGACAAAGGCATGCAACTGCGCAGTGGCCCGTTGCAACTGAATTTTTCCGACACTTATCGCAGCACACGGATTCCGGATGCCTACGAGCGTTTGTTGCTTGAAGTCATGCGCGGCAACCAGAACCTGTTTGTACGCAAAGATGAAATTGAAGCGGCATGGAAATGGTGCGACCAGTTGATCGCCGGCTGGAAAAAGTCTGGCGATGCGCCCAAGCCGTACGCGGCGGGTTCCTGGGGACCGATGAGTTCCATTGCACTGATTACGCGGGACGGGAGGTCTTGGTATGGCGATATCTGATTTGAAACTGCCGCAAGGGGTCAACGCGCACACCTTCAAGAACCCGGCCTCGATGGCCGAGGGGCTTGCAAGCAGCGTTGCCGCGCAATTGAACCAGGCTATCGCCGAGCAGGGCGTTGCCACCCTGGTGGTGTCCGGCGGTCGCAGCCCGGTGGCGTTTTTTGAAAGCCTGGTCAAGCAGCCGCTCGACTGGTCGAAAGTGGTTGTCAGCCTGGCGGATGAGCGCTGGGTGCCGGTGGAACATGCCGACAGCAATGCCGGCCTGCTGAAGAAGCATCTGCTGCAGGGCTCGGCTGCCAAAGCGCGCTTTGTCGGTTTGTATAACGCTGCCGCCACGGTTGAAAGGGCGGCGCTGGAAGCGGATCAGGGGCTGGCCGAGTTGCCGCCGATCGATGTACTGATCCTGGGCATGGGCGATGACGGGCATACCGCGTCGCTGTTCCCCAACAGCCCGAACCTGAGCGAAGCCTTGCAACTGGACAACTCGCGCCGTTGCTGGGCGATGCTGGCACCCACCGTGCCGCACCAGCGCCTGAGCATGAGCCGCAGCCTGCTGGCCAGTGCGAAACACAAGGTGCTGTCGATCCAGGGGCAATCCAAATTGAACACCCTCAACGAAGCGCTGGGGGGCACTGATGTTGCCGCCTTGCCGATTCGTGCCTTTCTGCAACCTACGTTAGAGATTTACTGGTGCCCATGAGCCAAGGATCAGCTGCCATGACAATAAAAACTGCGAACGTATCGATGGCGGATAAAGTCGCCCTGATCGACCAACTGTGTGCCCAGGCACGCATCCTGCCGGTGATTACCATCGCCCGTAAGCAGGACATCCTGCCGCTGGCCGATGCGCTGGCAGCTGGTGGTCTGACGGCGCTGGAAGTCACCCTGCGTTCCGAGTTCGGCCTTGAGGCGATCCGTGTGTTGCGTGATCAGCGACCTGAACTGGTCACCGGTGCCGGCACCGTGCTCGATCGCCACATGCTGGCGGCCGCCGAAGAAGCCGGTTCGCAATTTATTGTTACGCCGGGCATTACCCGTGACTTGCTCGAAGCCAGCGTGGCCAGCGATATCCCGCTGCTGCCGGGCATCAGCAATGCTTCCGGGATCATGGAAGGCTATGGCTTGGGTTACCGCCGTTTCAAACTGTTCCCGGCTGAAGTCAGCGGTGGCGTGGCGGCTATCAAGGCGCTGGGCGGACCTTTCGGCGAAGTGAAATTCTGCCCGACCGGCGGTGTTGGCCCGGCCAATATCCGCAACTACATGGCGTTGAAAAACGTGATGTGCGTAGGCGGCAGCTGGATGCTGGACAGTGAATGGATCAAGAACGGCGATTGGGCCCGGATCCAGGAATGCACCGCCGAGGCGCTGGCCTTGCTGGATTGATGTTTTAGCGACGAACTTGTTGGGTGTTCTACGGTTTTTGGTGCGCTTGGTCGGCGCACCTTTTTTTTGCCTGAACACTACACACCAACTGTGGGAGCGGGCTTGCTCGCGATGATATCGCTGCGGTCTATATGAAAAACCGCGTCGTTAGCATCGCGAGCAAGCCCGCTCCCACAAGGGTTATGCATGAGCTTGCGAAAGCTCGCGCAACGCCCGCACCAGCTGGTTGATGTCTTCCAGCGTAGTGGCAAACCCCACGGTAATGCGTATACAACTGCCGCACGCCGAGCCATTGCGCGCCACGGTAAACAGGTTGTAATCCTTGAGCAGGCGTTCGGCCATCGGCTGCTGATCCTGCACATGGGTAAAGCGCAGTGAGGTGATTGCGCAGTACAGCCGCGGATCATCACTGACCAGCACTTCAATGCCCTCGATCTTGCGCGCCTCGCTGACCCACAGGTTACGCAGGTAGTTGAGCCGGGCCCCCTTGCCTCTGGCGCCGCCCATCTCATGGTGTTCCTGCAGCACCTTGGTCAGGGTCAGCCAGGCCGGGATGTTGACCGTGCCATACACGGCGCGGTTGCGCACATCCGGCTCGGGGTAGCGCTCGTTGCCCATATCGGGGTCGATGTCCCCCAGGCGCTGTGGGTCGATATACATCAGGCCCAGGGTCAGTGGCGCACCAATCCACTTGTGCAGGTTGAAACCGGCAAAGGCCACGCCCAGTGCCGGCAGGTCCAGTTCGATCTGCCCCAGGGCATGGGCACCATCGAGAATCACATCCACCCCATGCTCTTTTGCCGCCGCAACAATCGCTTCCACAGGCATGACCAGGCCGGTGCGATGGGTAACGTGAGTGAGGGCCATCAGCTTGATCCGCGGGTTGCGCTCAAACGCCTGGCGATAGCTGGCCACCAGGCTTTCAAACGTGGCGGGGTGGGTGTGGGAAATTTCGATAATTTCAAGGCCGCGTTGGCGTGCAACCCCACGCATGGCGTACTCGACGCTGTGGTATTCCAGATCGCTGATCAGTAACTGGTCGCCCGCTTGCAGGCCGTTGTAGTTGCGGATCAATGATTGCAGGCCATCTGAGGCGCAAAAGGTCAGCGCCAGGCCGGCAGGGGCCACACCGAGCAGCCCGGCCAGCGAATTGCGAATTTCCAGGCCCTGGGTGGTATCGAAGTGCTGGCGCACAGGCACCGAGTTGTGGCGGTTAATAAAGTCGATATTGCGCTGGTAGTCCTGTGCCACTTCGCGAGTCATGCGCCCGAAGTAGCCGTTTTCCAGATTGATCGGCCCCGCAGCTATGTCGTAGCGCTGGGCGATGGCGTGCCAGAAGTGTTCGTCGCGGGCGTTGTCTTCAATCCTTGGCATGGGGCAACTCAATTAATGGCGAGGTTTGGGTTTTGAGTGTTTGGCGCGCAACGGGTCGAGCAGGTCCGACAGGCCGTTGTGATCGATCTCTTGCATCAGGGCCAGCAAGCCGCCCAGCTCTCCGTGGGGGAACCCCTCGCGGGCAAACCAGTTGAGGTACTGGCCAGGCAGGTCGGCAATGATTCGGCCTTTGTATTTGCCAAAGGGCATTTCACGGGTGACCAGCAGTTCGAGTTTTTCGGGGTTCATGCAGTGGCCTTCAAGTGCGTACAGGCATGGGATGAAAAATACAGGCAATTTGCATGAAGGCCAATTGACAGATCATGCATAAAAACCGGATACAGATTTTCGGTTATTTATTAAGTTATTGATTTATAAGGATTTTATTTAATTCTAAAACTGGCACGAGCCCTGCAATCTCTATTGCACGATCCTCAACCTTGTAAGGAATTGAACAATGACTGATCTCAATAAAGAAGCCATTAGCGTCCTGAACGATTTGATCGAAACCAGCAAAGACGGTCAGGAAGGGTTTAAATCCTGTGCCGAAGATATCAAGCACCCGGAGCTCAAGGCGCTGTTTGCCAAGCGTTCGGCTGAATGTGCAACCGCCGCTGCCGAACTGCAGGCTCAGGTGCGTGCCCTGGGAGGCGACCCGGAAACCAGCACCAGCGTGGCAGGTGACTTGCACCGCCGTTGGGTGGACGTCAAATCGGTGTTTACCGGCAAGGACGAAGAAGCGGTGCTCAACGAAGCCGAGCGCGGCGAAGACCATGCGCTAAAAGCTTACAAAGAAGCGCTGGAAAAAATCAGCAAGCACAACCTGGTGGGTATTCGTGATCTGGTCGAGCGTCAGTATCACGGCGTGCAACGTAACCACGATCAGGTCAAGGCACTGCGCAATCAGGCCCGTGCCCGTGCATGATTAGCTTGACGCTGTAGATCCACACATGTGGGAGCGGGCTTGCTCGCGATGCAAACAACTCGGTGAATCATATTGACCGAGCTGATGCAATCGCGAGCAGGCCCGCTCCCACATTCATTTTTAGCCAATGCTGATCGCAGGCAATACCGGCAGGGTAACGGTCTGCTGCTTGCGCGGGGCGATGATTTCGGCTTCGCCATCCACCACGATTTCATCACGCTGGTTGAACACGCGAGTGGCAATGCGCACGCGGAACTTGGGCATTTTTTCCAGGATTTCCAGGCGCACGGTAAGGGTGTCACCGATTTTTACCGGCTTTTGAAAGCTCATCTGCTGGCCGACATAGATGGTGCCCGGGCCAGGCAGCTCGCAGGCTACGGCGGCACTGATCAACGCACCGCTGAACATGCCGTGGGCAATGCGTTCTTTGAACATGGTCGCGGCGGCGAACTCAGGGTCAAGGTGCACCGGGTTGTGGTCGCCGGACATGGCCGCAAAAAGCTGAATGTCACGCTCTCCGACGGTTTTGCTGTAGCTGGCAGTCTGGCCGACTTCGAGGGCTTCGTACGGGGTGTTGGTAACCTGAGTCATCTAGCGCATGTCCTGTGACGAGTTTTTGGTTTTAAGTCTATGATTTTAAAAGCTTTTTAATTGAAAGTCTGTTTTGCTCATTCGCTGCGTGCAGGCCGTGTGCGGCTCAAGGCCTGGTTGAGCCAGGCAATGACATCAGCCATGACTTCGTCGCGATTGGTTTCGTTGAAGAGTTCGTGCCGCGCCTGCGGGTACAAATTAAGTTGCAACTGACGATTGCCGGCACTTCGCAAAGCGTTGGCCAGATCAGTGAGACGCTTGCCTTCACTCACCGGATCACATTCGCCACCCATTATCAGTAAAGGCAGGCCCGGATCGATCTGAGCGAGATTGGACGCTTTGCTGATTTGCTGCAACCCGCCAAGCAGGTCGATCCACAGTTGGTTGGTGCAGCGAAAGCCGCACAGCGGGTCGCTGGCGTAGGCATCGACCTGGACCGGGTCCCGGCTGAGCCAGTCATAAGGCGTGCGATTGGGTTTGAAGGCTTTATTGAACGAGCCGAATGACAACCACTCGATCAACGCACTGCGCCCCTTTGGCCCCTGGCGCCAACGCTCGAAACGGGCAATCAGGCTGGCGGCACGATAGAGCGCCACCGGCTGGAAGTTGGAGGCGCTGAGTATCGCCCCTTGCAGGCTGGCGCCGTGATGCATCAAGTACGCCTGTGCGATATAGCTGCCCATGCTGTGCCCGAGCAGGAAAATCGGTACGCCGGGATGGCTCTGGCTGATATGCCGGCTCAGGCTGGCCACGTCGCTGACCACCGTGCACCAGCCGTCGTGGTCGGCAAAGTAGCCGAGGGTGCCATGCCCGGCCGTCTTGCCGTGGCCGCGCTGGTCATGGGCATACAGGGCAAAACCGGCATCACCCAGCGTCTGGCCCAGGCAGGCATAGCGGCCACTATGTTCGGCCATGCCATGAGCCAATAGAACAATGGCCTTGGGCGTGCCAGCGGGCAGCCACTGGTGAACGAACAGACCGCTGCGGTCATTCGTTTCCAGCCAAAAAGTCTCGGCGGTCATGGCAATTCCTTTACATGTTGTCGTAGCAGTGTATAGCGCATTTGCGCTGCAGCCACTTAACAGGCCATCGCGTAGCAATAAGATTCAAGATGTAAATGGCGAAGATCGCTGTATTTGCCTACTACTTGATAACTGTTAACGTCCGCATATTCCGCTTTTCATTGCTGTTTTCCAGTGAGTGAAAGACGCGGCCAGGCACACTCAGGTACGAGGATAAAAACAATGCAACCTGATTTCTGGAATGACAAACGTCCTGCCGGTGTACCGCTGGATATCGACATGACGGCCTTCAAGTCGGTCGTTGACGTATTTGAACGCTCCTGCAAGAAGTTTGCGGATCGCCCGGCCTTCAGCAACCTGGGTGTGACCATCACCTATGCCGAGCTTGAGCGCCACAGCGCCGCGTTTGCCGGTTACCTGCAGGAATACACCGATCTCAAGCCGGGTGACCGGATCGCCGTACAAATGCCCAATACGCTGCAATACCCGATTGCCGTGTTTGGCGCTATGCGTGCCGGGCTGATTGTGGTCAACACCAACCCGCTCTACACCTCGCGCGAGATGCGCCATCAGTTCAAGAGCGCCGGCATTCGTGCCCTCGTGTACCTGAACATGTTCGGCAAGCGTGTGCAGGAAGTGCTGCAAGACACTGAAATCGACTACCTGATCGAAGCCAGAATGGGCGACATGATGCCGGCCGCCAAAGGCTGGATCACCAACCTGGTGGTCGACAAGGTGAAAAAACTGGTACCGGCCTACTCGCTGCCCCAGGCCGTTTCCTTCAAGAGCGTGTTGCGCCGCGGTGCCGGGCAGGTGATCCGGCCGCTGGTGGTCGGGCTGGATGACACTGCAGTGCTGCAATACACCGGCGGTACCACCGGCCTGCCCAAGGGCGCGATGCTGACCCACGGCAACCTGATCGCCAATATGCAGCAACTGCGCGCGTGCCTGTCCCAGCACGGCGCGGATGGCCAGCCGATGCTCAAGGACGGGCGCGAGATCATGATCGGGCCGTTGCCGCTCTACCATATCTATGCATTCACGGCCAATTGCATGGGCATGATGGTCACGGGCAATCATAACGTCCTGATCACCAACCCGCGTGACATCAAGGGCTTTATCAAGGAGCTGAAAAACTGGAAATTCACCTGCTTTTTGGGGCTTAACACCCTGTTTGTCGCGCTGATGGACCACCCGGACTTCAAGTCAGTGGACTTCTCCGGGCTCAAGATCACCAACTCGGGCGGTACCGCGCTGGTCAAGGCCACTGCCGAGCGTTGGGAAAAACTTACCGGTTGCCGTATCGTCGAAGGTTACGGCCTGACGGAAACCTCGCCGGTGGCCAGCGCCAACCCCTGCGGCCAGCTGGCACGGCTGGGCACGGTGGGCATGCCGGTGCCGGGCACCGCCATGAAGGTCATCAGCGATGAGGGCGTTGACCTGGGCCTGGGCGAGCGGGGCGAGTTGTGTGTCAAAGGCCCGCAAGTGATGAAGGGCTACTGGCAAAACCCTGAGGCCACGGCCGAGGTGCTGGACGCCGAGGGCTGGTTCAAGACCGGTGACATAGCGGTGATCGACCCGGACGGCTTTGTCCGCATCGTCGACCGTAAAAAAGACCTGATCATCGTTTCCGGTTTCAATGTGTACCCCAATGAAATCGAAGACATCGTCATGGCCCATCCCCAGGTGGCCAATTGCGCGGTTATCGGCGTGCCCGACGAGCGCACGGGGGAGGCGGTCAAGCTGTTTGTGGTGCCGCGCGCAGGCGGGGTGACGGTTGAAGAGCTCAAGGCCTACTGCAAGGAAAATTTCACCGGCTACAAGGTGCCCAAGCAGATTGTATTGCGTGATTCCTTGCCCATGACGCCGGTGGGGAAAATCCTGCGTCGTGAGTTGCGTGATACCGTCTGATTCTTACAGCCTGGCGACAGACGCCCGTATGCCGAAAGGCTGCGGGCGTTTTTTTATGTCTATGATAATGCTCTGAAAAGCCCGGTACAGAGGGTTCTCGAAGCTAATAGAGTATTTGCACTAATGATGACTTTGGATTGTCCTACAGTCAGGAATGTGACTCTAAACACGCTTGCAGGCTCTAGGCGGCCTTTGGCAAAGCTGCTACTCTCGGCGCGCTTTGTGACTTCAGGGTAAGAGCAAGTCAGAGCTTTCCATTATAAAAATCAAACAAATAAGAACCGCACCCGATGCGGTGAAGAATTCGCGACGCTGAGGAGTGGGCTTCCATGATTGAAGGCTTTTGGAAGGATAAGTACCCAGCTGGGATTGCTGCTGAGATCAATCCTGATGAATACCCAAATATTCAGACGGTACTGCGGGAATCTTGTCAGCGGTTCGCCGACAAACCGGCGTTCAGTAACCTCGGTAAAACCATCACCTACGGTGAGCTTTATGAGCAGTCCGGCGCGTTTGCAGCCTGGTTGCAACAGCACACCGACCTGCAGCCGGGCGATCGCATCGCCGTGCAGTTGCCCAACCTGCTGCAATACCCGATCGCTGTGTTCGGAGCCATCCGCGCCGGCTTGATCGTGGTCAACACCAACCCGCTGTACACCGCGCGGGAAATGGAACACCAATTCAAGGATTCCGGCGCCAAGGCCCTGGTGTGCCTGGCGAACATGGCGCACCTGGCCGAAAAGGTCGTGCCGCAGACTTCGGTCAAGTATGTGATCGTCACTGAAGTGGCCGACATGCTGTCGCCGTTCAAGCGCGTACTGATCAACAGCGTCATCAAGTATGTGAAGAAGATGGTCCCGGCTTATCACTTGCCGCAGGCCATCAAGTTCAACGATGTGCTGAGCAAGGGGCAGGGCCAGCCGGTCAAGGAAGCCAGCCCGGTAAGCAGTGATGTTGCCGTGCTGCAATACACCGGCGGCACCACCGGTGTGGCCAAGGGCGCGATGCTGAGCCACCGCAACCTGATTGCCAACATGTTGCAGTGCAAGGCGCTGATGGCTTCCAACCTCGATGAAGGTTGTGAAATCCTGATCACGCCACTGCCGCTGTACCACATCTATGCTTTTACCTTTCACTGCATGGCGATGATGTTGCTGGGTAACCACAACATACTGATCAGCAACCCCCGGGATTTGCCGGCGATGGTTAAAGAGCTGTCCAAGTGGAAGTTCACCGGCTTTGTGGGCCTTAACACCCTGTTCGTGGCGTTGTGCAATAACGAAGCGTTCCGCAAACTGGACTTTTCGGCCCTCAAGGTGACGTTGTCGGGCGGCATGGCCTTGCAGCTGTCGGTGGCCGAGCGCTGGAAAACCGTGACCGGTTGCCCGATCTGCGAAGGTTACGGCATGACCGAAACCAGCCCGGTGGCCACGGTCAACCCGGCCCAGAGCATCCAGGTTGGCACCATTGGCATTCCAGTGCCTTCGACCTTGTGCAAAGTGATCAACGATGCCGGTGAAGAGCTGCCGCTGGGTGAAGTCGGCGAGCTGTGCATCAAGGGCCCGCAAGTCATGAAAGGCTACTGGGAGCGCCCTGACGCTACCGCCGAAATCATGGACAGTGAAGGCTGGTTGAAGTCCGGTGATATCGCCGTGATTCAGCCCGATGGCTATATCCGGATTGTCGACCGCAAAAAAGACATGATTCTGGTGTCGGGGTTCAATGTGTACCCCAATGAGCTGGAAGATGTCATGGCTTCCTTGCCTGGCGTGCTGCAGTCTGCGGCAATCGGTATTCCGGATGAGAAAACCGGTGAGCTGATCAAGGTGTTTATCGTGGTCAAGCCGGGCATGACCTTGACCAAGGATGAGGTCATGAAGCATATGCGCGCCAATCTGACGGCTTATAAAGCGCCCAAATTCGTCGAGTTCCGCGACAGCTTGCCGACTACCAACGTAGGCAAGATCCTGCGTCGTGAGTTGCGCGATGAAGAACTGAAAAAGCTGGGTCTCAAGAAGTAACCGGCCTGGATACGAAAAAGCCCCGCATTGCGGGGCTTTTTCATTTTGAAACGGCCAAGACCTGTTGTAGCAGCTGGGGAAAAAGTGATGGCTGAAAGCCCCTCACCCCAACCCTCTCCCGGAGGGAGAGGGCGCTGATCTATGGAAATTTTCAGGCCGCGTGCGGTCAGTCCCCTCGCCCTCCGGGAGAGGGCTAGGGTGAGGGGCTTTTGGTTGGGCTTGACCTGCAACAGAGTATCTACAGTTCGGCCACAGGTTTTGGCCCTTGGGTTTATTTCTGCAAGAACTGTGCGAAGTTAACACCAGTACCTGTAGGGCGAACGTCCTGCAAATAGGAATCCTTGTCCGCACTCAACTCCAGGCTCATGGTCGGCGTACGCTTATGCGTCGCACGTACTACCATGCCTTCGCGCTTTTCACGCAGGAATGCAGTGGTCACCTTCAGGTGCAGCAGTTCGTCGGTGCTTGGGGTGTGCAGTAACAAATGCACCCATTCGTACTGGCCCACAGCCAGACGAGCCAGCGGAATATCGAACCACCAGATGTTCTTGTTGGTGTTCAGTGCGGCGAAATGGCAGTTGTTGACGCCGAGTACCGCGCCGCCGAGTTCCTGGTTTCTGCGGGCAATAGCCAGCTTTTTATCGAGTTTCATAACCTTCCTACAATTGCGGATCTTCAGCGCCATAGCCTGAATACGTCGCGTATTCTCGGGGGTTAGCGGGCAAACATAAAGCCCAACCTGCGCTGATCGACGAAATGATGGGCAGAAAATAAATGAAACTCGATGCCGGGCCACAGGGTCAATGTTGGGTTGGCCTTTTTACGGGTTTGGCGATCCGGTGTTTTCAAAGTCGCCAATTGGGCTACTTTTAGGTAAAACCCTTCGCTTGGAGGCGTGTTGACCTCATTAACGATGCGGCGAAAGGAGACGCTATGTTATTCCCAGGCTTGAACGGCCTGCCTTTGGGCAAAGTCTTGATCCGAACGGTCAAGGAATTTATCGACGATGAAATGTCGACCTACGCCTCGGCGCTGGCCTATCAAATGCTGTTTTCGTTATTCCCGTTCATTCTGTTCCTGATCGCATTGATCGGCTTTTTGCATCTGCCTGATTTCTTTACCTGGCTGCGCCTGCAGTCTGAACTGGTCCTGCCGCCGCAGGCGCTGGAGCAGGTCAACCCGGTGATCGACCAGCTGCAGCAATCCAAGGGTGGCCTGCTCTCGGTGGGTATCGTGATTGCGCTGTGGACGGCTTCGGCGGGTGTGCGCTTGATGATGAGTGCGATGAACGCCGCCTATGACGTGGTTGAAGGACGGCCCATTTGGAAGCGTTTTCCGCTGTCGATTTTCTACACCATTGGCATTGCCGGCATGCTGCTGGTGGCCGCCGCACTGATGGTGCTCGGGCCGCAAGTCATGAGCTGGCTGGCGGGGCAGGTGGGCCTTGAAGACTTTGTCGTGACGTTGTGGACCATCCTGCGCTGGCCGGCGATTATTTTGCTGATGATGGTAGCCGTGGCATTGATGTATTACGTGATGCCCGATGTGGAGCAGAAGTTTCGCTTTATTACGCCGGGCTCGGTACTGGCCGTGGTGGTCTGGATCGTGGCGTCTTTGGGTTTTGCTTTTTATGTCAAAACCTTCGCAGACTACAACGCCATGTATGGCAGTATCGGTGCAATCATCGTGCTGTTGCTGTACTTCTACATTTCATCGGCGGTGTTGTTGCTGGGTGCTGAAATGAATGCCGTGATCGAACATATGTCGGCTGAAGGCAAGAACCCCGGCGAGAAGACATTCGATGAGTCTGACGATTCTGATCCCAAGCAGCATGTATCCGGCCTTGGCCGCGACCACTCCCTTAAAGCCACTTCAGATGAAACCTGACCATGATTCGTGAAATCCTGAAAATGGGCGATGAGCGTCTATTGCGCGTAGCCCGGCCGGTACCGGCTGAAATGTTCGACACGCCAGAACTCTGGCAATTGCTCGACGACATGTTGCAGACCATGGAGCACGCTGGCGGCGTGGGCCTGGCAGCGCCGCAGATTGGCGTTGACCTGCAATTGGTGGTCTTTGGTTTTGAGCACAGCGAGCGCTACCCGGATGCCGAAGCCGTGCCCCAGACCATTCTGATCAACCCCCTTATCACGCCCTTGAGCCCGGCGCTTGAGGAAGACTGGGAGGGCTGCCTGTCAGTGCCGGGCCTGCGCGGGGTCGTAGAGCGCTTTCACAAGATCCGTTACGAAGGTTTCACCCCTAAAGGCGAGCCAGTCGTACGGGTTGCAGAGGGGTTTCATGCGCGGGTTGTGCAGCATGAGTGCGATCACTTGATCGGTCGTCTGTACCCTTCACGGATCAAGGACTTCAGCAAATTCGGTTTTATTGAGGTGCTGTTTCCTGATCTGGAGCCAGGCACCAAGGAGTAAGGCCCATCGCTATCATCGCTTTGTTGCGTTGATAGCGAACCAGCCGCTCGTGCAGGGCGTGGGGCAACTCTACGTCCAGGCTAAACCCGAGTTTTTCATAGAAATCCTGCAACTGCGGGTCGCAGAACAACCAGACCGGGCCATCGGAGGCGGCGACTGCCTGGCTGACCAGTGCCCCGGCCACCCCTTGGCCGCGTAGCCCTGGCGCGACAAACAATCCGGTCAGCCAGTAGCCGTGTGCCATCGGCCGCAAACATAGGCCGGCAATAATCTCCTCCTGACGTGCTACCCATAACTGCGCATCCCTGACCGCTTTCATCGATGATTGATGTGCGCGATAAAACTTGTTCATCAATGGCCATAGAACCGCTTCAAGCGGGGCGTAAATAATGGCAGTCATAAGTCCACAGGCTCAAGGAAGGGGCGCGTAGTATAAATAATCAAAAGATAAATTTCTGCGGGTTGGCTGAATAGTGTGAGTGAGCTGTATTCGGAATTAAAACGTACATAATCGCATTCATTTTTGAATAACTGACTTTAAATGCAAGTTCACCACGGATCAGTGCTATACCTCAGTTAACAATCCTGATTGCTGGAGTGCATAACATGTCTAAAGGTATGGATTCAAAAAAAGCAGCGAAGAAAAAGCCCGCCAAAACAGCTGATGAAAAACGCGCTGATAAAAAGGCCAAGAAAACTGACGTCGGCTTGTTTGGCCATTAAGTAGATTTTCGCAGGGACTCGCTCGTCGGGACCCTGTAACTTTTAAATTGGGCATCATCCATTTGGTAAGTTTTTGAAGCGTGAGCGTTCCGTCGCAGGTTGATGGCTATTTGCTTGCGCGCGTGATTTGGCTAGCTATGCTCTTTGTTTACGGGGCCGTGGCCATAAGAGCTCAAACCCTTGAAGTGTGTACAGCTCTAACGTTAAGAGTGAGAAACCCAGCTGACTGGCTGCGTCTTGAAACTTTTGAATTATCAATAGACAGCACCTCCAGGGATTGAGCCATGTTTAATTCGCATCGCAAAGCCGACCTGCTTGAGAATCACCGTCTTAACGACGCGTTAAATGACATGACGGCCAAGCTGGAGGCGGTCAGCCGCTCTATGGCGATTATTGAATTTGCCCCCGACGGCACTATCCTGGAGGCCAACGAGAACTTTTGCAGGGTAGTGGGCTACACCGCCGACGAGATTCGCGGCAAGCACCACCGGATTTTTTGTGAAGAGGCTTACGTCAAATCCAGCGAGTACAGCCATTTCTGGCGGGATCTGAGCCAAGGCGCCGCCTTGAGTGGCACCTTTTCACGGCTCGACAAGGCAGGGCGCGAGGTGTGGCTGGAAGCCAGCTACATGCCCATTGTCGGTGCAGACCAGCAGGTTACCCGGGTGATCAAGGTCGCGTCGGATATCACCGACCGCATCAACAAAGAGCACGAAAACCAGAGCATCGTGAATGCCCTGGGGCGGTCGATGGCGGTGATCGAGTTTTCACCTGACGGGCGGGTGATCAATGCCAATCAGAACTTTCTCGACACCATGCATTACTCATTGAGCGAAATTGTCGGCCAGCACCACGGTATGTTCTGTCGCCGCAGTGAGGCCGAGTCGGCTGGCTACAAAGCCTTCTGGGCTTCGCTTAATCGCGGGGAGTTCCATTCCAGACGTTTTGAGAGGGTCGATAAATACGGTCATACGGTGTTTCTCGAGGCGTCCTACAACCCGATCTTCGATGCCAAGGGGCGCTTGTACAAGGTGGTGAAGTTCGCCAGTGATATCACCGCTCAGGTCACGAATCTGCAAACGGCTGCTGAATCGACCCACAGTACTTCAGTGCAAAACGATGCCTGTGCGCAGAAAGGTTCGCAGGTGGTGCAGCAAACCGTGCAAATCATCGAAGCTATTTCCAAAGATCTCAATGAAGCAGCGCAGAGCATTGATGCGGTGAGCAAGCAGTCCGACAGTATCGGCAAAATCGTGCAGACCATCCGCGGCATTGCCGACCAGACCAACTTGCTGGCACTCAATGCTGCAATTGAGGCCGCGAGGGCGGGCGAGCATGGTCGCGGTTTTGCCGTGGTGGCCGATGAGGTCCGCAGCCTGGCAGCGCGCACCAGTGCCGCCACCCTGGAAATTGTCGAGGTAGTGCGCCGCAACCATGACTTGTCGCTGAGCGCGGTCACCAGCATGCAATCGAGCTTGAGCCGCACCGGCCTTGGCGTGTCGCTGGCCAATGAAGCGGGGGAGGCCATCCTGGAAATCCAGCAAGGCTCCCGGCATGTGGTCGATGCCATCAGCCAGTTCAACTCGACGTTGCAACTGCATTAAAGCTGCAGCAACCCCCTGTAGCAGTTGACGAGCCGTGCGAGGCTACGTTCGAGTGCGAAGCGCTCGCAGAACCATTCGGCCCCGGTGTTTCAGTGAGATCGTGCACACCGGGATTGCGACTACTGCGCAGCCGGACGCAGCCTCGTTCCTTCGGCAGCTGCTACGGAGTTTGTTGTGGGAGCTTTAACTGCTTTCGCGCACCATCAACTCAAAGCCCATGTCCTGCACCGGGTTGGCCACTTTATTACCGGCCATCAAGGTCAGCATTTGCTCGGCTGCGCGACGGCCAATGGCTTCGCGGGGGGTGCGAATGCTGCTCAGGCGCGGCACCATAAACTCCGACGACGGCAGGTCGTTGAAGCCCAATATGGCGATTTGCTCCGGAATCTTGATGCCGGTGCGTGCGGCTTCCAGCAGAGCGCCCTGGGCAAGGTCGTCGTTGCCGAAAAAGATCGCATCCACCTGCGGATGGCTGGCCAGCAATTGCAGGAACAGTTCCCCGCCCAGGCCGACGGAAGACGGGCGAGGCGTCAGCATTTCCAGATCCGGGTTGTACAAACCGGCCTCCTGCAAGGCACGGCGATACCCTTCGCCACGCAGCAACGTGCGCTGATCAAGCTGGGCGCCGATATAGGCCAGGCGTCGGCGACCACGGGAGATCAGGTGGCGGGCGGCGGTTTCCCCAGCCTGCAACTGCGAAAAACCGACACAGTTCACACCCTCGGCCGCATCCAGCTCCATCATGTACACGCAGGGCACATTGCTGGTCTCGATCATCCGGCGCGAGCTTTCGGAGCGGTCAAAGCCTGTCAGCAACAGCCCGCGTGGCTGGTAGGCCATATAGTTGCGCAGCAGGTTTTCTTCTTCGTCGCGCGAGTAGTGAAAGTTACCGATCAGTACTTCAAAGCCCCGGGGGCGTAATACGTCATGAATGGCTTCGAGGGTGTCGATAAACAACAGGTTGGACAATGAAGGCACCAGCACCACCACCGAGTGGCTCTGCGCCGAGGCCAGCGCCCGGGCAGCCGGGTTGACCACATAATTGAGCTCGTCGGCCGCAATGCGCACCTTGGCAGCGAGCTCGGTGGCAACGCTGCTGATGCCGCGCAGAGCACGCGAAGCGGTGATGGGGCTGACCCCCGCAAGGCGGGCAACTTCATTAAGGGTAGGGCGACCCGTGGTTCGGGTGTTTTTGTCGTTTTTGGAGGTGGTCATCAGGGCGGCTTGCCAAACAAAAAACAAGTCACTAAGGTAGCGCTGTCCAATCGGACCCGCAATTGCCTGATTGCGTGTAAATCAGTTACCCCAGCTTTGTATGTCGAGAGCGTCTCCGCGTCTCCCCATAAAAATGAGAAATAGACGTCGGTAGCCTAAGCTTTGTGCTTTGCTTTCAAGTATTGAACGCATGAACAAAGACAGCGCTGTCTACGGACTGAGGTGTTTCATGAGTCAACCTATCACTGCTCTGGTCATCATGGGTGTTGCCGGCTGCGGCAAATCCAGCGTTAGCCAGGCACTGTGCCAGCTCAATGGCGCGACCCCGATTGAAGGCGATGCTTTTCACCCGGCGGCCAACATTGCCAAGATGAGTGCCGGCATCCCCCTGACCGATGAAGATCGCGCCGGCTGGCTTGACAGCCTGTGCGATGAATTGCGTCGTGCGGTTGCCAATGGTCAGCGCCCGGTGCTGACCTGTTCGGCACTGAAACTGCGTTACCGCGAGCGCCTGCGCAGTTCGGTAGACGGTCTGGGCTTTGTGTTCCTGGAGCTGACCCCCGAGGTTGCGGCTGCCCGAGTGGCCGATCGTCCGGGGCATTTCATGCCCAAGACCCTGATCGACAGCCAGTTCGCTGCACTTGAATCACCGACCAATGAGTCTTTGGTGCTGACCCTCAACGCAGCTCAGATGAACGTTAAACAATTAGCAAGCGCCGCCCGAGACTGGTGGAGCGAGCAGACGGTAATGGCAACTTCATGATGTTGTTTCAAACAGATAGCGCTATCTGCCTCGGCCGTAGCGGCACCCCCGTACTTGATAACAACAAAAAGGCAGGAGAAGCCCCATGCTAGGCATGTCCCACAATACGTTTCTGCTGCTTGATGCAGTAGTGACCATTATCGGGCTGATCGTTTTGATCACCCGATTCAAGTTGCACCCCTTTATCGCCCTGATTATTGCCTCGGCGTTTCTGGGCCTGACTGCCGGCATGCCTGCCAACCTGATCATCAAGTCGTTCCAGGACGGTTTTGGTGGCGTGCTGGGCTTTGTCGGGATCATCCTGGCACTGGGCACCATGCTTGGCAAAATGATGGCCGACTCCGGGGGGGCAGACCAGATCGCCCGCACCCTGATCCGTGCCTTCGGCAAGGACAAGGTGCAGTGGGCAATGATGTTTGCCGCCTTCCTGGTCGGTATTCCGTTGTTTTTCGAAATCGGCTTTGTGCTGTTGATCCCGTTGGTGTTTATCGTTGCGCGCCGTACCGGCGTGTCGATCATCAAGATCGGCATCCCGCTGCTCGCCGGCTTGTCCGCCGTACACGGGCTGGTACCACCGCACCCGGGTCCGCTGCTGGCCATTGGCGTGTTTGGTGCCGATATCGGCAAGACCATCTTGTACGGTCTGATCGTAGCGCTGCCGACCGCGATCATTGCCGGGCCGATTTACGGCACGTTTATCGCCAAGTACATCCCGGGGCATGCTTCCCAGGACCTGATGGACCAACTGGCCAGCGAGCCGGAATCCAGCACCCTGCCAAGCTTCTCCATCACCCTGGTGACCGTGCTGTTGCCGGTGTTCCTGATGTTGCTCAAGACGTTTGCAGACGTTGCGCTGCCTGACGGCAACTTCTTCCGCGTGTGGATGGACATGATCGGTCACCCGATCAGTGCGCTGTTGCTGGCATTGTTGCTGGCGCTGTACACCTTTGGCGCCCGTCAGGGGATCGACTCCAAGCGTATCCTCAAGCTGCTGGACGCAAGCCTGGCCCCTACCGCAGCGATCATTCTGATCATTGGTGCGGGCGGCGGTTTCAAGCAGATGCTGGTAGCCAGCGGTGTGGGTGACGTGATCGGCCATATGGCCGTGAACGCGCAAATCTCGCCGATCCTGCTGGCCTGGCTGGTGGCGGCGGTGATTCGTATCGCGACGGGTTCTGCGACCGTGGCGACCATTACCGGGGCGGGGATTGTGTTGCCGGTGGTGGACTTGATTCCGGGTGTGAACCGCGAGTTGCTGGTACTGGCGACCGGCGCGGGTTCGTTGATCCTGTCTCACGTCAACGATGCGGGTTTCTGGCTGGTGAAGCAGTACTTCAACATGACCGTGGCTGAAACCTTCAAGACCTGGACCGCGATGGAAACCATTCTGTCGATTGTCGGCTTGATCTTTATTCTGCTGCTGTCGTTGGTGGTTTAAGCGCCACCAAACCTGTGGGAGCGGGCTTGCTCGCGATGGGCGTAATGCGGTGTATCTATTGCACCGCAGCGATCCAATCGCGAGCAAGCCCGCTCCCACACGGGTTTATGGCTTAGCCCGGGTTAAAGCCGTCAGCCCGGAACATGGCGCGAATCCCACGCAGCGCCTGACGAATGCGATCCTGGTTTTCAATCAGGGCAAAGCGCACATGGTCGTCACCATACTCACCAAATCCTACCCCAGGCGACACACAGACCTTGGCATCCGCCAGCAGCTTCTTGGCGAACTCCAGTGAGCCCAGGTGGGCGTAGTGTTCGGGAATCTTGGCCCAGATATACATCGAAGCCTTCGGGTTTTCGACCATCCAGCCCAGTTCGTGCAGCCCTTTGACGATCACGTTGCGGCGTTGGCGGTACTGCTCGGCAATATCCTTGACGCACTGCTGGTCACCCTCAAGCGCCGCAATCGCCGCCACTTGCAGCGGGGTGAAGGTGCCGTAGTCGTGGTAGCTCTTGATCCGCGCCAGGGCATTGACCAGCTCTGGGTTGCCGACCATAAAACCGATACGCCAGCCGGCCATGTTGTAGCTTTTGGACAGGGTGAAGAACTCCACCGCAATGTCCTTGGCGCCGGGTACCTGCATGATCGAAGGCGCTTTCCAGCCGTCATAGACGATATCGGCGTAGGCCAGGTCGTGGACCACCAGCACATCGTATTGTTTGGCCAGGGCCACCACACGTTCAAAGAAATCCAGCTCGACACATTGCGCCGTGGGGTTGGACGGGAAGCCCAGGATCATCATTTTCGGCTTGGGGATCGAGCCGCGGATGGCTTTTTCCAGCTCGGCAAAAAAGTCCACGCCGGGGATCAGCGGCACCGAACGCACCTGGGCACCGGCAATCACGGCACCGTAGATGTGAATCGGGTAGCTGGGGTTGGGCACCAGAACTGTGTCGCCCTGGTCCAGGGTGGCTAGCATCAAGTGCGCCAGGCCTTCCTTGGAGCCAATGGTGACAATGGCTTCGTGCTCAGGATCGATTTCAACGTTGTAACGGTCGGCATACCAGCGAGAAATGGCCCGGCGCAGGCGCGGAATGCCACGCGAAGTCGAGTAGCCGTGAGTGTCTTCACGCTGTGCGACGGTGCAAAGTTTTTCAACGATATGCGGCGGTGTCGGGCCGTCAGGGTTGCCCATGCTGAAGTCGATGATGTCTTCGCCACGACGTCGGGCGGCCATCTTCAGTTCAGCCGTGATGTTGAAAACGTAAGGGGGGAGTCGATCTATGCGCGCAAAGCGTCGCGGCGAACCTTGGTCTGCCATGTGTGCCTCTGGTACGTAAGCGCCCGGAACCGTCCGAGCGACGTTGACCACTGCGGTGGTCTGGGCCAGACAATAAGGGCGCTGAGGTACTTTTGTCTAGATGGCAACAGGCGCTATTTTTTGCTGATCCGACTCGCTTGTGTTTTTGTTCCTATACTAAGTTGCTAGGTTTCCTACTTACTCCATCGAGTATGCCCCATGGATCAACTAAAAAAGTTCGAGCTGTCAGCGCCGCGATTCACCAAAGGTCCCTTTCAACTGATTGCGGGTTTTGGTGGCCGTTTCACTCAAGAGACCGCAGGTCGAATTCCTCAGCTGTGGGACACATTCCTTCCTGAGTTGGGTAAGGTACCTAGCCAGATAGGGGAAGAAACCTACGGTGTTTGTTGTAATCCAGATGGCGAAGGCGGTTTCGAATACATTGCCGGTGTGGCCATCAGCAAGCTGGACGACCTGCCCGAGCGCTATCGCTGGATTGAGCTGCAAGAACAGTCCTACGCGGTGTTCGAGCATCACGGGCCACTGGATACCCTGGCCCAGACCTTTCAGGCTATCTGGAAGCAGTGGTTGCCGCAGTCTGGGTACGCCGCCGTCGACGCGCCCGAGTTCGAGCGTTACAGCGCCGACTTCAATCCGGACGCCGGCACGGGTCGGGTAGAGATCTGGTTGCCGATCAAAAAGGCGGCCTAGCCTGCTTGCAGTTGTGGCAGTGGTGAGGCCGGCAGTGAAAGCACCAGGCGCCTTTCGCCACGATAGGCCTCGCCGCGCTCGACCCAGCCCTGGCCCAGGTAAAAGGCCAGCGCGCTGGTGTTGAACGGGCTGACAGAAAGCATCAACTGACGGATCTCGGGCCAGAACTGATCAATGGCCCGGGGCAGTTCGCGCAAGCAGGCCTTGCCCAGCCCCTGAGCCTGGACCCGGCTGTCGACTTGCAAGGCATGCAGGGTGGCACTGCCGGCTTCGGCCCAATGCGCCAGTAACGGCTCGCGCTTGAGCAGCAAGAAGGCCACCGGCCGTTCATCGCGCAGTAACGCCAACCCTTTGATACCCGCGTGCGGCTTGGTGGGCAGGGCGTGCAGGGCCGATTCGACAGTGCCGCAGAATGGCACTTGCTCAGGTCTTACCTCAATCTCGCGCAGTAATTCGCGCTGGCGCAGCGTCAGGTCTTCGTAAGCGCAGAGGCGGGTGTTCATATCAGAGTTCTGTTGAGGCGCAATAGGAGGTAGCTGATGGTTGAGATCAGTTACCGCTGAACAGCGCTACAGTTTCTACCGATCATCGAGCCAAATACAGATTTATTCCCACGTCAGTCTTCAGAACCTGAATTGCGGCGTACAAAGGGCAGCAACATGGCGACGTTTTTTTGATAACGGCGGTAGTTGTCACCAAACAGGGTAACCAGATCTTTCTCTTCCAGATGTGTGCCGATCAGGATGTACGACGTGCTGGTCAGCGCAAATACCAGGTGCCCGACAGTCATCTCGGGTGTGGCCCAGAATGCGATCAAAAACCCCAGGTACATCGGGTGGCGTACAACTTTGTACAGTGTAGGTGTGCGAAATACGGGGTTTACCGAGGCGGGCCGCAGCAATGGCGCCAGGGCCTGCTTGATGCCGAACAGTTCAAAGTGGCTGAACAGGAACGTTGCCACCAGCACGATCGCCCATCCGAGCCAGTACAGGGCGACAAGCAAGCCTGTGGCCACTGGCGACTCAACTTTCCAGACAACGCTGGTGATCGGTTGCCATAACCCGCACAGCAGCGCCAGAACCGCGCTGGAGACCAAGACATAGGTGGCACGTTCGATGGGTGCCGGGATGATAAAGCGCCAGCGGTCCTTGAAGCTTTTGCGCGCCATGAGGCTGTGCTGCAGGGCAAACAGGCTGATCAGCAAAATATCGCTCACCAGCGCCCAAGGCCATGCCAGGCCTGTTCCCGAATCAATGCTTTTCGGGACCCCGACATTGCCCACAAAGCCCATGAAGTAGAGGAATGTCAGCAGGAAAAACAGGTAGCTCAACAGGCTGTAGAGCAGCGCAGCGAATTGGCCGATACGACGCAGTGCGCGCGTTTTCAGATCAGTTGCAGTGTGCATGAACGACTCCTTTCGTACATGGCAGAACAGCGATGCAAACGTTTGTAATGAGTACCTTAGCTCTGATACAGCAAATGGCCATCTTTATGGGTGACCTGCCAAAGATGTCATCCAACATACCAAGCGAGGCAAGAAAAGGCGGGCTCAGGCTTGCGCTAACGCCAGGCTGAAGGTGAAGACCGTGCCCTGTGCTTGATTGGAAGCGACTTCGAGATGGCCACCATGGGACAGGGCGATCTGGCTGGCAATGTACAAGCCAAGGCCGAGACCGGCCTGGGGGGTGTGATTGGCCGGTCGTGAGTAGGGCTTGAACAAGTGCGGCAGTAACTCGGGGGCTATGGGCGTGCCCTGGTTGAACACCTTGAGGCTGAACATCCCATCGAGCGTCAGGGCGCTGACGCGCACGGCACCGCTTGGGCCACCGTGGGTAATGGCATTGATCAGCAGGTTGGAGAGCAGTTGCGCCAAACGGCCACTGTCACATTGGATGCCTGTGAGTGGCTCGATATCTGACTGGATCAAGCGGTCGGGGTGTACGCTTTGAATTTCTGAAACAACGTGGCGCAACACCTGGTCGAGATTGCCGCACTCGCTCAAGGTCAGGGGGATACCGCTGCCCAGGCGGCCCCGGGCAAAGTCCAGGACGTCCTCCACCAACTGCGAAGCGCGATGTCCACAGCTGAGGATATGCTGCGCGAGCACATCGCTCGGTGGGTTGGGATACTTGCGCAACAGGCGCTCGGCTGCCGTGGTAATGGCGAAGAGCGGGTTGCGCAAGTCATGGCCGATCACGGCGATAAACTGCTCGCGCAATTCTGCATTTTCACGCTCTTGCAGCAAGGCAGTCTCGGTGCGTTGCTGGTTCTCTTCAGCGTCAATCTGCAGCGAGAGCAGCCGGGCAAAAGACTCCATTGTGGATTGGATGGTGCTGTCTTTCAGGCTGGCAGGCTCCGGGTCCAGAGCGCACAAGGTGCCGAAGAAGCGGCCGTCAGTGCGCCATACCGGGATCGTGATATAGCTTTCAAAGCGGTACATCCTGGGGGTGTGATGATGCTGGTACAGCGGGTCAGCGCTGGCATGGTCGATGATGATGGGCTGGTGCGAGTGCATGCTTTCAAAGCACAGGGTACTGACCAGCTCCAGCTCGCCCCCGGGCTGCAACCCGAAACCCAGGTTGTCGAGCACGGCGCAGGCAGTCCAGGTTGTCTGGGTCACACGGGCAACGGCGGCAAAGCGCATGCCGGTCATTTCCGCGATCACCTGAAGCATCGCCGGCACTGCGCTGATCCGGTTAATCGTTGCGATATCGTCGACCACGCCTGGCGCCATGGAAAATGCTCGTGCTTAAAAAGCTGATTCTAGCCAGAACACTTGTACACGGCACTCATTGATCAGCAGGCACTCAATAAAAAAACCGCGCGACTCATAAAGAGTGGCGCGGTTTTTATTCAAATCAACTCAGGTGTCTTGTTTGTCTTGCAGTACTTCGCCCGTTTTGGCGTCGAGGTCCACGTCCCACTTGATACCTTTGGTATCGCGCAATTCAACCTCATACACCAGCTTGCCGTAAGAGTGATCAAGCTCGGTATCAACAATGGTCGCCCCCGGGTGTTTATCCAGCGCGGCTTGATTCAACTTTTCAAACGAGGTGATTTCACCCGATTTGAGCAGCCCTGGAATATGGTCAGGGCGAACATCGGCCTGGGCAATACCGGCGGTCAGCGCCAGGGCAACAGTGGCAAATACCAGGTTAAGTGTTTTCATGTTGAGTCCCTTTGGGTTGATCTGTTTAAGTGGGATCAGATTAACCGGCACAACTTAACTCACCCTTAATTTTCGCCCTGCTACCGGCGCTCAGGTTTAGAAGCCATTGTTCTCCAGCAACTGATTGACGCTGTGTGGCGCCGGGCGCTGGTAGTACTTGAGCAACTCGCTGGCGCGGTTGGTGAAAATGCCATCGACACCTGCGTCCATTGCCTTCTTGAAGTCGATGGGGGCGTCGAGGGTGTATACATGTACCAGCATGCCCCGGTCATGAGTGGCCTTGTTCATCCAGGGCTGGATCAGGTCGAAATAGCTCTGGTCGCCGCCGTGGGTCAAGGCTGCCGAAGGGCCAGTGCCGATGGCGCCGTTAGCCTTGGCAAAGTCGAGCCACTGGGTGAACTCGGTCTGGTCCTTGGGCTGCTGCTTGGCGTAGTACGCGGCTTTATCCTTTGCCCCCGAGTCGGCGAAACTGACGCTGGTGTCGGGCGTCATGCCGCCTTCACCCACCCATAGCAGCAGGATCTTCGGGGTATCGGGCATTTCTTTTTGCAGCAGTTCTAGGCTGTTTTTATCGAACGTCTGCAAAATGATTCGGCCCTTGCCCAAACCCACCTGCGAACCTGTTGTTGTCCCTGTCACAGGCGCAAGCCAGCCGCGCTTGCTCAGTGTGTGGTGCAGGTCGTGCTCAATGCCCGGGAACAGCTTGGGTTGCTTGGTTTCGATATACAGGCCCGGTGTGTGCTCGGGGTTGCCCTGGGCAATATCGATGATTTCATCCAGGGTCAAAATGGGCAGGCCAACGTAGGACGCGCGTGCCCGATCCGGGTAGGCCTGGTTGAACCAGCTGCCAGCATCCAGGGTTTTAAGTTCCGCCAGGGTGAAGGCACTGGCGGGGCTGTCCTTGCGCTCCGGGAATTTTTTCGCCACATCGGTGGTGCGCAGCAGGCTGTTGTCATGCAGTGCAAGCAGCACGCCGTCCTTGCTGCGCTGCAGGTCCATTTCCAGGTAATCGGCGCCCAGGTCGCGGGCGAGGGTATAGGCTGGCGCGGTTGACTCCGGGGCATCGAAGGATGCACCGCGATGGGCGATGACGGCGGGGTGGGGGATACCGTGCACATTGGCCAGTGCTGCCTCGGTGGAGCTTGGTACGCTGTTGGCCTGAGCCTGGCCCATACCCAGGATCAGGCTCAGCAGCAGGGCGCTTTTGCCAAAAGTGTCGGACATTGGTTGAAATCCTTTCCATCAGAAAAACGGAGTGTGTTTTTTAGCGATTTTTCAGGCTGATGTGCAGTACTCTTGGCCCTATCAACGTCCCCGGTAGAGGGGCAAGCCTTGAATCTTGCGTGTAAACCATCGTTCCAGAGCCTTTGGGCTCATCAGTGAGGTTTACCATGCGTATCACTTCGCAACTCATCTGCCAGGCCGCCGACCTACTTAACGGCTTTGTTGGTTTCAATCGTAAGACAGGCCAGCACATTGTCCGTTTTAGCGAAGATTCTTTCGGCATGGATGTCGCCGACGACAACATTACTCCGACCAGCGAATTTGTCTGGCAGGCCAATGGCGCCGAGACCATGACCCTCAAACGCGAGCTGATTCAGCTGCTGCTGGATCAAAATATCGATGATCGCCTGAATATCACCGAACCCCTGCGGGTCTACATGCAGCGCCAGGACGTGCCCGAGATTTCGGCCGAGCGTCGCTGTATCCGTTGAGTCGAACTGCCTGGCCCTGTTGCTAAACCGGGCCATTGCCCAGGACTGACTCAGGCAGGGTGTCTGCTGCGCCAACGCTGATTTTGTTGCGCCCCGTATTCTTTGCGATATACAGCGCTTTATCGGCCTCGTTCAGCCACATGCTGGCGTGGAGGAATTCGGGGCGGCAAGTGGCCAGGCCGATGCTCAGGCTAACGCACAGCCCGGGTTCGTCGGTGTGTTGATAATTGGCAAATACATGGCGCAGGCGCTCCATGATTTCCTGGGCCTGCTCCAGGGTGCGATTGGGCAGGATGACGCAGAACTCATCACCGCCGTACCTGCCAGCGAGATCTTCAGTGCGCAAATTGTCCTTGAGTTCCTTGCTGAGCTGGCGCAACACACTGTCGCCGACAATATGGCCGTAGGTGTCGTTGATCTGCTTGAAGTGGTCGATATCAATCAGCGCCAGAGTCGCCGGAGAATGCCGCTCCAGGCTCTGCTGGAAACTGAGCTGCAGCAGGTCTTTCCATGAGCCGTGATTAAGCAGGCCGGTCAGGCTGTCGGTACGGCTGAGGGTGCTCAGGGCGCGTTTATGCTCGGCCAGGGTGATTGCCAGCCCATAACTGACCATGCCTACAGCGAAAGGGTAAAGGATCAGCACCGGCACGCAGGCATAGACTTGCAGGCTGGTGGTATGGGGCGTAAACGCAAAGCCGAACAGCAGCACGGCCACCAGGGCACCCGCCAACTGCGCCAGCGCACCCCGGGCCAGCAGCTTTGGCCCACCTGCGGCCACGTTGTGCATCGTCATCATCGACACAATGATGACGGTCGGCAGCGGGTTGAACTCGATAGCTGCTGCCCAAAATCCTCCGCACAGGGAATCAAGCAAAATATTGCGACGTTCTGCCAGGTAGGGATAGGTTGCACGTGATGACAATTGATAGGCCAGATGAGGCCATGCGAACGCATTAATCAGCAGCAGTAGCCACACCCATATGGATCTATCGAGGGGGTAGAGGGCGGCCATTAGCCCGATACTGCCAAACCCTGAACCAATCACTCGCGGCGCATAAATACGCTTGGCGAACGACAACCCTTTGCCTCTTTTATTGTCCATGGCTATCTGCGCAAGATGTTCGGCCTGAGTTTCTGACGACGGTACTGCACGGCTGATTGTTGGCTTGCTCGGTTAGTCATGTCGAGAATACATCGCACAGATTCCGAAAATTTTGAAACTGCCGTGGGGTCTAGATTAGCTTATTAAGCCAAGGGCAAGCGTCGGCGCAGGCAGCGACGACTGCAAACAGAGCATTAATCACTTTTGACTGGAGCCTTCAAGCCATGGCACTCGACTCAAGCAGTGCAGAGGGCCCCAAGCCCGCTGAGCGTCATCAAGGTGCATTTCAAAATACGGGCGTCAGGCCGTCCTCCAGTCTGGGTAAAACCTTGGGCATTTTTTGGCGGATGATATTTCAGAAACCTGCGAGCACTCGCCCAACCGGTGTGATTGCGGTCAAGCCGCTGACCCGTGAACAACTGGCTGAGGCCGCGGACTTCAGTGTTTACAGGCTGGGGCATTCAACCTTGCTGCTCAAGCTCAAAGGCAAATACTGGCTGACCGATCCGGTTTATGCCGAACGTGCCTCGCCGTTCCAGTGGGCTGGCCCAAAGCGTTTTCATGCGCCCCCCATCAGCCTTGATGAGCTTCCACCGTTGGACGCGGTGATTCTTTCCCACAATCATTACGACCATCTGGACCAGAAAACTGTCGTGCAACTGGCTGCCAAAACGGAGCAGTTTCTGGCGCCGCTGGGTGTCGGCGACTTGCTGGTCAAATGGGGCGTGCCTGCCAGTAAAGTTCAGCAACTGGATTGGTGGCAGGACACCTGGCTTGCAGGCATCCGTTTTGTCGCTACCCCATCACAGCACTTTTCGGGGCGCGGGCTGTTTGATCACAACCAGACCCTTTGGGCTTCCTGGGTGATGATCATTGATGATGTGCGAATTTTCTTCAGTGGTGACTCGGGCTATTTTGACGGTTTCAAGCAGATCGGAGAGCAGTTCGGCCCCTTTGATCTGACCCTGATGGAGACAGGGGCATACAACGTGGATTGGCCCCATGTGCATATGCAACCGGAGCACAGCCTGCAGGCACATCTTGACCTCAACGGGCGGTGGTTGCTGCCGATTCACAATGGCACCTTTGACCTGGCTTTCCATGCTTGGTCCGAGCCATTTGACCGCATTGTGGCGTTGGCAGAGCAGCGCGATGTGCTCATTACAACGCCACAAATGGGTGAGGCGTTCAATCTGCTAACGCCTCACCCGGGCCATGCTTGGTGGCTGGAGGTGGAAACCCCAGGGCAGTAGGGTCGTATTTCACTCTATCAGGGCAAAATCTTCGCGGCCCATCGGGTCTGGCGTTGTGCCGCGAACATTGCCCCCGCGACCGGGGCTAAACCCGGGGAAGAACACCAGGCCTTGCGCCTCAAGGCTGTAGGCCAGGGCCAGCCGGGTAACGTCGCGCACGGGGGCTTGTGCCTCGAAGCGTTCAATTGCCGCAACTGAAACCCCTGATTGCTCGCTCAGCTGCTCGCGATCCCAGCCCAGCATTTCACGCGCTTGCGCGCAATGTAGCGGGGTAAATTGATTGATGACGATGCGTTCAAACGTACTGCGCGTGGCTGAATGGGGCATGGGGATTCTCCAGGTCGGATTCAGTGCTTGAAAATATACTGTGTTTTTATACAGTTATTTTATCTCTGGGACAAATTCATTTTTTGATCAGTGCCGAGCGGCGGAATCTGCTGGGAGGATGCTTTTTTACGGGCTTTTGCGTGGGGGGCAAGGGTCGAAAATTTCGATAATAGGATGTGTGTAGTTTTGTCTGTGCGGAAAAATCGGCGTGTTGATCGCCTCATCTCGCTAGACCAATTCGCGGACTTATCTTCGTAGATATCGGAAACGTCCTAACTCTTTTATTTCAATCAAGCCCGAGACTTACCTCCATTCAGGGAGATTCCGCCGTTTGTGCCTGCGAGTTAGTCCCTTTACCAGATTAACGGTGTATGGATGGAAGTCAGCATGTCGGTATCTCACTTCGGGTTGAGGTTGTTATCTTTGGTTCTGCTCGGCCCCTTGGCGGGTCAGGCTTATGCCACGCAAGCGTCATTGCCTAAACCGGGTGATCTGGATCTGATTCGCGATCGTCAGGAGCGCCTGCTCGAAGAACAACGGCGCCGGCTGGAAGAGCTTCAGGAGCTTCCCGGCAAGCAGATTTCTCCTGGGGTTCCAGTTCAGGCAGCCGATAGTCGTTGTTTCCCCATACAAGAGATCCAGCTCAAAGGCGCCGACAGCCTGTCCGCCAACGAGCGTGACACCATGTTCCAGCCCTATATCGGGCAGTGTCTGGGCGTGTCCCAGCTCAACGAACTACTCAAGGTCATCACCAACCACTACATCGACAGGGGGCTGGTGACCACTCGCGCTTACTTGCCACAACAGGACTTGTCCCAGGGTCATCTGCAAATGCTGGTGGTTGAGGGCAAGCTCGAAAGCTTGAAGGGCGCCGACAACAGCAAACTATCCCGTCGCGAATTAACCATGAGTTTTCCCGGTCAGGCCGGTAGCCGGCTCAGTCTGCGGGAAGTCGAGCAGGCGATTGATCAGCTCAACCGCTTGCCATCCAATCAGGCGCAAATGGAGTTGGCCCCGGGCAATGAAGTGGGCAGCAGCGCGGTGGTGGTAAAAAACAATCCGCAAAAGCCGTGGCGCGTCAGCCTGGCGCGTAACAACGACGGCCAGAAAAGCACTGGGGAGCAACAGTGGGGTACCGGCTTTGAGTGGGACAGCCCGCTAGGCCTGGCGGATCAATTGGTTATGCGAGGTGGCCATGATGCGAGTAGTGATAACCAGAAATCTTCGAAGAGCGCGATGCTTTACTACAACCTGCCGTGGGGCTGGTGGAACTTCGCTTATACCTACAGCCAGAGCGATTACCGCTCGGTGGCCCAAGCCAACACCTTTGATTTCAAGCAATCCGGTGAAAGTACAAACCATCAACTGCGTGCCGAGCGGGTGATCCATCGCGACGCGATGAGTAAAACCTCGCTCAATACCGGTCTGGCGCATATGCGCTCCAATAACTATGTACGCGATACGCGACTGCGCAACAGCAGTCACCGGCTCAGCGAATTCCAATTTGGCATCAACCATGGTCGGCGTATCGCGAGTTCCTTCGTCAATCTGGATGTCGGCCTGCAAAAGGGCATCGGTGCCTTTGATGCCCAAGGGAGTCACAGCTCTAAACCGGGCACGCCAAACGCCCGCTATCGCAAATACACCGCGACCATCAGCTATTTGCAGCCATTCAAGCTATGGGGCGAGTCCCTCAGTTTTACCAGTATGGCTACCGGCCAACGCAGTGAGGATGCGCTGTTCAGTCCGCAACGGATAAGCCTGGGCGGTTCAGCCTCGGTGCGTGGCTACAAGAACCAACAACTTTCGGGTGACAGCGGTGGTTATTGGCGCAACGACCTGCGCTGGTCGCGCCCGGTAACCCTGGACTGGCTGCGCCCGGTATTGACCGATTACGGCACCACCCTGGGCTACGACCAGGGCGTGATTCGTCACGGGCGTTACAACCGCGAGGCCAGTGGCAGAGTCTCCAGCAACTCGCTGGAGCTGTTTGCCCGTGGCCGTAACTTCAGTACCAGCGTGACCTTTGCCCGCTCCCTGGAACGACCGGATGTGCTCACCGAGCGCGAAGCTCCGATCTACTTTCGGATGGATTTTTTCCTGTAATTCAACGTTTTGTTGTATCGAGAAAATGACATGGATGATCGACATTTAGCCTTTTTGGCTCGCCAGCCTTCAGCTGCCCTGCAACCCCGGGAATCCTTTTGGGGAATGCCCAAACGTGGGCTGGCCTTTATTTTGGCCAATGCGATTTTCTGGCAACCACTGTTGGTGCAGGCCGAAGGCATCGTAGTCAGCGGTCCAGGCACAAGCCTGGGAGCGGCGGGCAATGGTGTACCCATCGTCAATATTGCAGCACCCAACGACAGTGGCTTGTCGCACAACCAGTTCAGTGACTACAACGTCGGGGCCAATGGCCTGATTCTCAACAACGGGGTCGACCGTACACATTCAACCCAGCTGGGCGGGATCATCCTTGGCAACCCGAACCTGCATGGCAATGCTGCCAACATCATCCTCAATGAAGTAAACGGCAGCAGCCCCAGCCAGTTGCGCGGCTACACCGAGGTAGCGGGACAATCGGCCAAGGTCATCGTGGCCAACCCGTACGGCATTACCTGTAATGGCTGCGGTTTTATCAACACTCCTAGCGTCACTTTGAGCACGGGCAAACCAGTCTTTGATGATGGTCGTCTGGATCGTTATCAGGTCGATGGCGGCACGGTGACCATCGATGGTCAGGGCTTGAACGCCAGCAATGTCGACCGCTTCGACATGATCACCCGCTCGGCGAAGATCAACGCCCAGATCAATGCGCGCAATTTGACGGTGATTGCCGGTCGTAACGACGTCAATGCCCGGACACTGCATGCCACTGCGCGTACGGATGACGGCAGTGCCAAGCCGCAATTGGCCATTGACTCTAGCGCCTTGGGCGGCATGTACGCAGGTGCCATCAGGCTGGTGGGCTCTGAAGCGGGAGTAGGGGTCAAGCTGGACGGTACGTTGGCCGCCAGTGGCGGGGATATTCTGCTTGATGCCAATGGGCATTTGAGCATGGCGCAGGCCACGGCTGGCGCTGATTTTAATGTTAAAGCTGCGAGCCTAGATGCCCTAGGGGCGATCTATGCTGGCACCACATTGGATATGCAGGCTCAAGGCAACCTCACCATTCGTAAAAATCTCGTGGCCCGCGACAGCATCAAGCTCTCCAGCGGCGCACAGTTGACCAATCACGGCGTTATCGAAGCCGGGGTCGATTCAGAAAATTCACGCAACACGGCTGGCGATGTGCAAATCAAAGCACAGGTACTGATTAACTCAGACGCCAGCATTGTCGCCAGCCGCAAACTGACGGTTAACGCCCAAACCCTGAACAATCAAGGCGGCACACTGAGTGCCAAACAGATCGCCAGCATCCGCGCAGACACTCTGGATAACCAGAACAAGGGACGGGTACTGAGTAGCGGTGATCTCGACCTCAAAGCCGATCGGTTGCTTAACAGCAAGGGGCTGGTTTCAGCCAGCAGCGTCGACGCCCGGGTTGGCAGCCTGGATAACCGCAATGGCATGCTCAGTAGCCTGGGTGCGCTGGGTTTGAGCGTTGACCGCAAAATGCAAAACCAGAGTGGGATGGTGGTGGCTGATGGGAGTGCACATGTCACCGCCAGCAGCCTCAATAACAGCAGCGGTCAGATTTCCAGCAAACAGAACCTCAAGATCAAGGCGCAGGAGCTCAACAACCGCAATGGTCAACTGATTGGCCAAGGTGTTGTGCATCTGATCAGTGACACCCTGGACAATCGCCAGGGCGGTCTGGTCGGCGGTACTCGAGGGGTGCTGCTTGATGTGGCAGATATCAACAACCGCGGCGGCGAGGTGACGAGCCTGGCCAGCGTGACGTTGACCGGTAAGCGTCTGGACAACAGGGAGGGCAGGCTCTCCAGTCAAAAGGACAGCAGGCTTGCTTTCAGTGCAGGTATAGAAAATAGTCAGGGCCTGATCAGCTCTGAAGGTTTGTTGAGCATTTCGGCGGGGACTCTTGTTAACAGTCTGGGCAAGTTGTCCAGTAGTGACCAACTCAGTGTCACCACTGATGGCGCCCTGGATAACCGAGGGGGAAGTGTAGATACAAATGCCGGTCTCGACGTGCGCAGCGCCAGCCTCGACAACAGCGCAAAGGGCACCTTGAGTGCCCGGCAAGCGCTACAGATCAACACCGGCGCACTGGATAACCAGAGCGGCGGCATCAACACGGCAGGCGATCTCACTATCACGGCGGGCCAGTTGGACAACCGTGAGGGCAGCATCGTTAGCGCCAAAGCCCTGACAGCTAGCGTCACTGGTTTGGATCAGCAGGGCGGACAACTTACCAGCAAAACCGTACTCACCCTGGACCTCAAATACGGTCAGTTAAACAACCAGAGCGGCCTGATCAACGGACCGCTGCTGGTAATGAAAAACCTCAAGGGCGTCAATAACCAGGGTGGCGAAATCTCCAGTCGCCAAGGTTTTACCTTGACGGCGGATAACCTCGATAACAGCAATGGCCAACTTCTGAGTGATGGCGGGCTGTCCCTGCGCATTGCTCAGGCCCTGACCAATATCAAAGGCCTGATCGCCGCAGCGACGATGGATGGGCGAGCGGCAAACCTCGACAACAACTCCGGTTCCCTGACCAGCCTTGGCGATCTGCAACTGGATGTTCAGGGCCTGTTGAGCAACCGGGACCAGGGGCTTATCGAAGCGGGCAATACACTGACCATCAACAGTGGAGAGCTGAACAACCATAATGGTTCGTTGCTGGGCAAGGCCATCGCACTGGACTTCGGTACGGCAACGGGCGATCTGAACAATTCCGGCGGCCTGATCACTACCAAGGGTCCCTTGCTCCTAAAGAATCTGCGAGACCTGAACAACCGTGGCGGCGAAATTTCCACAACGCAAACCCTAAACCTGAGTGGTCGCAACCTCGATAACAGTACCGGCAAGCTGATCAGCAATAACCTGTTGGACATCAATGGCCACAGCCTGCTTAACCAGGGTGGGCTGATCTCTGGCTGGCAGGGCTTGAGTCTCACCGGCGCAACGCTCGACAACCGCAACGGCGGCAAGCTGTCGAGCCTTTATGGCAACCTTGACGCACACCTCAGCTCCAGCCTTCTTAACAGCGGCGCAGGTGTTCTGGTCAGCCAAAAAAAACTGACCGTTACAGCGGCTGATCTGGATAACAGTGGCAAGGGCAATATAACCAGTGCTGACGCCCAAACCCTTAACGTCAGCGGTTTACTGAACAACGCCCAAGGCGGTGTAATCGACAGTGGCGCGACTCTGGACCTGAGCGCGCATGACCTCGACAACAGTGCTGGCAGTATCAATAGCGCCATTGCCACAACCCTCGACCTGCCGGGCACCTTGACCAATACCCGCGGCAAGCTGTCCAGCGGCGGCCCGATGCTGATCCAGGGGGCGACGCAGATCGACAACCAAGGTGGTGAACTGGTCAGCCGGAGCTTGCTGACCCTGTTGACTGCTGGCCTGGACAACCGTAACCGCGGCACAGTTGCGGCAGATGGCAGGTTGGACATCAGCGCCAGTGGCCTGGTGCAAAACAGCAATGACGGTCTGATCTACAGCCAGGACGCCGATCTGAGACTTACCGCGAACAGTCTGGACAACGTCAAGGGCAAGGTGCAAAGCAAGACCAGCCTGCATCTGGACATTGCTGACGATTTCGATAATCAGGGCGGCAAATTGATTGCCCAAAACGGCGACCTGAAGCTTAAGGTCGCCAACCTGGACAATCGTGCAGGCGAACTCGCCAGCCTCAAGGGAGCGCTCGATGCTCGCGTAGTCGGCTTACTGCGCAACGGTTTCGCAGGTGTTATCCAAGGCCAGCTTTTGAACCTGAACGCGGACAGTATTGATAACGTCGGCGGCCGCATCTACGCACAAACGGGGGATGCCTTCGTTACCACCGGCGTTTTAGATAATCGCGCCGGTAGTCTTTTCGCCAAGAGCTTATTGGAAGTTACCGCAAACTCCTTCGATAACAGCGGCGAGGCAGGCGGGCGTGTGGCTGCGCAACAAGTCATCTTCGATCTGAGCGGCACTCTGAACAACCAAAAAGGCATTATTGAAAGTGCCAGCCTCTTCAATGTCAGCGCTGCCAGTGTAGATAACCGGGCAGGGCAACTGCGTACCCTGGGTAATAGCGGAAATACCCTGTTTCAGATTGGCGGGCTGCTGGACAACCGCAATGGCACCCTTGAGAGCGCCAACACTGACTTGACGTTGCTCGCGGGCAGCTTCCAGAACGCTGGCGGCAATGTATTGCATTCAGGCAGTGGCACCTTCGCCATCGATCCGTCGCTCCTCGACAACGTGGGTGGCAGTCTGGTGAGCCGCGGCGGCTTGACCCTCAAACAGGATGCCTGGACCAATAGCAGCGTGATTCAGGCCGCACGCCTGACAGTCAACGTCAATAGTCTGAATCAAACTGTCAGCGGCCAGTTGCTCGCATCCGACCGTTTTGCCGGCACTGGCGGGAACTGGTCCAACGACGGCTAGCTCGCCAGTGACGGTAATCTGAGCCTCGACCTCGTTGGCACTTACTCGGCCAGTGGCCGAGTAAGCAGCCTTGGAACCCTGGACCTTGGCGCCGCGCGCATGAACCTCCACGAAGCCGCCACCCTGGCCGGTGGCGGTGATACCTGGGTCACTGTGGCGGGGCAGTTGAACAACGCTGGGCGCCTGACCTCTGCGACCGACCTGAGCCTGAGTGCCGATGATGTAGTCAACTCCGGCACTCTGGGAGCGGGGAGCAAGCTGACACTCGATGCCGACACACTGCTCAACCGCGATGGCCTGATTTTTAGCGGCGCCGACATGCAGTTGCTGGCTTCAAGTTTCACTAATGCCTATGCACAGGTCTATGCCTTGGGCGATGTACTGATCGCCAGGGACGTGGGCCAGACTAAAGCAGATTTGCTGGATAACCGTTCGGGCAATATCGAGAGCGCGAAGAAGCTCACCATCAGCGCCATGACGGTCAATAATGTCAGGGATGTGCTGGAGTACTCGGCCCATGAAAAAAGCTTGGTGACCATTACCGAACTTGATTGCAATGCAATACCCATTGCGGGCTGCGACTTCCGCAGTGGTGGCCGTCGAAACGGGCTGTGGCGAATTGATGAAATCGACAGCCTGAAGATTATCCGCAGCACCCTTGCGTCCATGTTGAGCAGTGGCGCGGATCTTGAAATCAACGCCGGGATACTGAATAACCACAGCAGCACTATCGCCGCCGCAGGTAACCTCACCGCCAACGCGGACACCATCAACAACCTGGGCGTGCAAGGGCAGGAGATCAAAACCACCCGCACTTACTGGAACTATGTCACACAGATCTTCGCGGCCGTTCCAGCGGCGGCAAACTTTAATGCCAAGAACAGCCCCACACCTTCGGCCACAGTCGAAGCAGATCTGAGCTACTTTATTGGCCTGTTGGGCGGCGGCAAACTCTCGCACACCACCAGTACCCGGAACATCGAAGGACAGTCCTACGATGCCGTCATCCAGGCCGGCGGCAGCGTCGACCTCAATGCCGAGCAGAACATCAACAACAGCGTTGTACGGCCTCACTACGCCTACGTTGCTGCCGGCCACACTCCAACCGAAACGGGCGCGGGGAGTGGCTACTCAACGCCGATTCAGATCAACTCCCAATTGCCGCCTGATATGGCACAACAGCAAGTCAACCCGGTGGGGCTACCCGGTTTCAGTTTGCCTGAAGGGCAGAACGGCTTGTTCCGTCTGAGTGCACAAGACAGCAGCACTCCGAGCACTGATGGTCCGCAGAGCTGGGCCCTGGGAGGCTCCAGCGTCGCCACGGCAGATCGCTCGCCAACCACACCGATAGATCTCGGGGCTATAGCCAACTCTGCAATTCCGGCCGACGCCCAGGCCATCAATCGCGTACAAGGCCTGCCTGATGCAAGCAGTGCATCTCGCCCGCACAAGTACCTGATCGAAACCAACCCGACACTGACCAACCTCAAGCAATTTATGGGCTCGGACTACCTGCTGTCGAAGTTGGGTTACGACCCGGACCAAAGCCAGAAACGCTTGGGGGACGGTTTCTATGAACAACGCCTTATCCAGCAGGCTGTCACCGCCCGTACTGGGCAGCGCTTTATCGACGGCCAAACCAGCGATGCGGCGACGTTCAAATATCTGATGGACAACGCGATCGCCAGCAAGCAGGCGCTCAACCTGTCCGTGGGTATCACCCTCACAAGCGAACAGGTCGCGGCCCTGACCCACGATATCGTTTGGCTCGAAAACACCACGATCAACGACGAACAAGTACTGGTACCGGTCTTGTACCTGGCCCAGGCCAACAAGCGGCTCGCTCCCAATGGCGCATTGATTGCCGGTCACGACGTCAAGCTGATCGCCGGTAAAAACCTCAACAACCTAGGCACCCTGCGAGCCACCGAAAATCTCTTGGCCAGTGCGGGCAACAACCTTGCAAACAGTGGCCTGATCGATGCCGGTAACCGCCTCGAACTGTTGGCGGGTAACAACCTGACCAACAAGGCAGGCGGCATTATTGCCGGGCGCGATATAAGCCTGACGGCGACCGGAGGTGATGTACTCAACGAGCGCACCGTCACCAGTCATAACAGCAGCAACGGCTACCGTACCGAACGCACTGATTTTGTGGACAACGCCGCCCGCATCGAAGCGGCGAATAATCTGACCCTGCAAGCCGGGCGCGACGTCAACAGCGTCGGCAGTCTGATCAAAAGTGGCGCAGACACCACCATCAAGGCGGGTCGTGACGTCAACCTTGTTGCCTCAGAACAGCGCAACAGCCAGGTTGCAGGCACGCTGTCCCGTGGCGACAGCACCACTCAATACGGCTCGGTCGTCGAGGCGGGCCGCGACTTCAAGATCGTTGCAGCGCGAGACATCAGCGCCATCGCCAGCCAAATCGATGCTGCCCGCGACATCGCCATGGCCGCAAGCGGTGACCTGACCCTGGCTTCGGCGGCGAACGAACAACACAGCTCGCTCAATACTAAAAAAGTCAAAACCCGGGACGATCATGTCAGCCAGGTATCGACCACGGTCAAGGCCGCTGGCAGCGTGACCTTGAGCGCGGGGCAGGATTTGGCATTGATCGCCAGCCGGGTCGAGGCGGGGAGTGAGGCTTATTTGGTGGCGGGTGGGAATCTAGAACTTAAGTCCGCAGAGGAACAGGACTACAGCTTCTACAGCAAGACCAAAAAAAGCTCGTCCGGTAAATCCTTTCGCCTTAACGAAACCGATACTCACACCAATGTAGGCAGTTTGGTTAGCTCGGGTGGTAACAGTACCTTGGTGGCCGGTGACGATATGCTGTTGCAAGGCAGCGCGGTAAATGCCGAGAAAGGTGCTGTCAAATTGATGGCGGGAAGCGATATCCAGATCCTTGCCGTCAGTGACTCCAGCAGTGCACGTCACGAGAGCATTAAAAGCAAAAGCAGTTGGGGGGGGCTGAGCTCAAGCAAGGTCAAGGACAAGATCAGTGAAACCAGCACCACAGCAGTAGGAAGTATGGTTTCGGGTGACACGGTGAGCGTGGCTGCCGGGCAAGACGTCAAAGTAACAGGCTCGGCGCTGGTCAGTACCGATGATCTTGTTGTTCAAACCGGGCGTGATCTGAGCGTTGATGCAGCCGTAAATACGTTCTCTCGAACCGAGATGCACAAGAAGAAAAATCGCGACCTGACAGGCGTGCTGACCGCAAACAACTTTGGGCTGGATGACATTACCGGTAACCAGCACCTGTCCATCAGTAGTCAAATGCACAACGGTTCAGCTCAGGAGATGACCCTGACAGGCAGCACCATTGGTTCCAGCACTGGCAACGTAGCATTAGTCGCCGGGCGAGAACTGACGGTGATAGCCAGCGATGTGGTCAGCACCCAAGACATGAGCCTGAGCGGTTCCAACGTCACCATCGCGGCGGCTACCGAAACTGCGCATCAGACCACCAAAGACAGCTCCAGGAGCTTGGCCGTTGGCCGGGTGGTGGGTGGCATGGCGGTCGATACGGTCAACAGTATTCGTAACGACATAAAGGCTTCGCAGGAGGCTGACGACAGTCGTCTCAAAGCGGTCAAAGGTGCGCAAGCGTTGCTCTCGGCTTATAACGCGGTCAACAACACGAATGCCAGCGCGGCTAACGTATCGGAAGGAAAGCCTGCCAACAGTGGCGGCTCAGTGATTAAAATCGGCACTGAACTGGCATCAACGAACAAGAAAAGTAGCAGTGAGTACAACGCCGAAACGGTCAAGCAATCAACCCTAAACAGTGGCGGCAGTCTGGCAATTGTTGCAACGGGCACCGCGCCAGATACTAAGGGCGATATTCACGTCATTGGCAGCAGTATCAAGGCCGCTGACACCCTGTTAATGGCGGAGAATGGCATCACCCTGGAAAGCGCCCAAGAGCGGAAAAATTGGGACAACAAGAGTAATAGCAACAAAACCAGTATTGGTGCCAGTTTTAATATCGGTGAGCAATTTGGTTTCACCCTCGACCTCGGTGCACAAGTTGCCAAGGGCATGGGTAAAGGCCATGCAGTCAGCCAGGTCAACAGTACGGTCGATACTGGGCTTCTCGTGCTCAAAAGCGGTCAGGATACTACGCTGGCTGGCGCTCAAGTGCGGGCTGATGCCATCAAGGCTGATATTGCTGGCAGCTTGAACATGGCCTCACGTCAGGACGAAGCCAGCCAGAAGAACAAGCAAACCAGCGGCGGCATGGGCGCCAGCATCTGTGTTCCACCGTTCTGTGTAGGCGCCCCTGTTTCGGGCTCCGCCAATATTGCTGGCAGCAAAATGAATAGCAATTATCAGGCCGTGATCGATCAAACGGGCTTGACGGCGGGCCAAGGCGGCTACGACATCAGTGTCGGAAAAACTACCACGCTTCAAGGCGCTGTAATTGCCAGCTATGCAACGGCAGACAAAAACCATCTCAGCACTGATCGCCTGTTTGTCAGTGACATCAAAAACAAAAGCGAAATAACAAGCCAGACCGGGAGTTTGAGCTATTCCGGGGCCATGGAAGGAGATGGAGTGGATGCCCGCTCGGGCGCTGGCGGCGCGATGCCGGTGCTGCTCAAAGACTCCGACAAGAGCAAAACCCAAAGCGCCATCAGCGAAGGCACCATCACCATACGCAACCCTGATGGCGCCAATGATCTGGTAGGGCTGAACCGCGACACCGCCAACGCTAATCAGCATCTGGATCGGCCTGATGAAAAGGCCATGCAAGAGCGCATAGACGTGATCCAGAGTTCGGCGCAGCTGTCCAGCAGCGTGATTAATACCGTGGCGAAGGCCAAGGCCAACGCGGCAACCAAACTGGCCACTGAAGCGACGACCCCAGAGCAAAAGCAAGCGGCTGCAATTGCCCTGGATGATGCCAAGAGCTGGCTGGTCGGCGGCGATGAACGGTTGATGGCCGATATTGCATCGGGCCTCATCGCTGCAGGCCTGGGAGGGGCGACGGGTGGCACCGCTGTTGGGGTTGTTGCGAACGTGTCATCCAGTGAGATTTTCAAAAAAATCGGTAATTTCGCTACTGCGCAAAGAGATAAGTCCACTGACAGTGCAGTCAAGGCAGCCTGGGATGAAGGCGGAGCGGCGCGCATTTTGCTGCATGCATTGGCGGGTGCAGCAATCGGTTTATCGAGCGGCAGTACGCAAAACGGAGTGTTGGGGGCTGGAGCATCAGCAGCGTTGATGCCGTCCATTGACCAAGCACTGGCTGGCAGCGGGATGTCGAAATCGGAACGAGATGCTGTTGCTTCGTTGATTGCGAGCGGCATTGGAGCTGCGGCTGGATCGGGTAATGGCGCTGGCGGGGCGGTTGTGGGCGGAGGGACTGGATTTGGTGTTGAGGCCTTTAACCGACAGTTGCATAAGCAACAAGAAATTCCAGTTCTGGAGAAAAAAGCTGACGAGCTGGATAACACTTTAGGTAAGCCAGGTTCCAGTGCGCGTTGGATAGATCTGTTGATGATCGCCGCGGGAGGTTCTGTTGATGCTGCTGACGAAGCACGTTTAAACAGTTTGGTCTTGCAGTCCCAAGGGAATGACCCTGAGTCCCGACGTTTAATGAAAGAATTGGACGTTGCAAAAGGCATTATTGATCAGCTGGCGGCACAGAAAATTCCTCTGAAATGGAACGATGGAAGTCAGATTGTAGCGAATGGCGATAAGGTCTTTGCATTTAACGCAACAGAAAAACAGTTCAATGACTCCACGTTATTCAGTTCCTCGATCTCACATGGTCAAGGAACAGTTTATGACCAATGGCGTCAATACGGGCAGGACAAAACCAGCGAGCATTCGAAAGAAATTGGCCAGTTGTCCAGTGCTGAGTCTAATGTAAGGGCTGCTGCTCAGCGGTTGTCTGATTTAGCCAGTAAAGGAGTTTTGACGGTTTCACCCGAGCTCGATGCTGCTATGCTGCTGATGCCAGCAGGTAAGGGCGCTAAGGCTGTTGTTGAGACGGTTCTGGAGAAGATAGCCGCTGGGAAGGCTTCTGCAGTTGTTGGTGCAAAAGGTGGAGCTGCTAGCTCCGGCGCTGAAAATGCGGCCTTGTATCCAAAGCTGAAGGATCAACTGATACAAGAAAACCTGAGCAATATTGCGGCTCAGGACTTAAGATTAGCTGCGGCTGTGAACGGCAGTGGAACGAAAAATCCGAACTTCTCTATAGGTCAAGGTACATCTTCCGAAGCTAATCAGTTGGGTAAAACCTGGGTTGGAGATGGTGCGACAAAAACAAGTGATGGGCTTGGTTTGATTAGCGCAGACGGCACTCGTGTATATAGGCCGCCAATACCCAAAGATTCATCTTTTGCAACGACAGGCGTGCAGGCCAATTTTGAAACGTACAACATCAACCCGGCAGGTCAGCGCATAAAAGTAAGTAACGGCCATCTGAATGTGGTTGACTAGGAGAAATGATGCGTGCTGTTATAAAAGGTATTTCTAATGATGTTTTTGATGTCGGGACCTACGTTCCTGAAAGCGTAGACAATTTTTCCTTAAGTCTTCGTATTCGAATTGGGCTTGATTGTACGCAAGGGGCAGATGATTTTGAGCTTTTCATCTGCACTCCAAAGTGGCTAGAAGAGAGAATGTGGGAGCCTCGTTGGGGGAGAGGTCTATTAATTGTTCGAGAATATGATTTTTCGACTATTAATGGATTGATTCATGAGTATGTGAGTCGCTGCGAGGGGGATAGCTGGGAAACTATCGTGATAAAGCTGGGGAAGGTGTTTTCCTGGGAGTTTGATGATTATCAATCCTAATCAATAGGATTGTTTATCTAAGGAAGTTCTGAAGTAGCCACCGATTGTTGATGCCTTCGCGGTCGGGTAATCCCCCCATTCTTAGCATTCACCATAAGTAGAGGTCAGGCCACCAGGGCCAGTTTGTAGTGGTCAACTAATTCCGGACACTGCGTTAAGTTTTTCTCGGCCTGAGCGGGCGTGAGCCCGCCATTGAATGTATGAGGCCGTATCCAGTTGTAGCGATGCATCAAATAATGGCTGATGTCCCGTTGCGCCTGCTGAACCGACATATAACCCACTGAAGGTATCCACTCGGTTTTCAAGCTGCGAAATACACGTTCCATAGGCGAGTTGTCGTAGCAATTGCCCCGGCGACTCATGCATCTGTCTGATACGGTACCGCCACAGACGCTGGCGAAAGTGGCGACTTCCATATTACGATCCCTAGTCGGAGTGAAACAGCAGCCCTTGAGGCTTTCCACGTTGCTGATAGGCCATATCCAGAGCCGTCGTGACCAAGTCAGCATCCGGGTTTCCTGACAACGCCCAGCCCACTATCCGGCGAGCATAGAGATCCATAACCACGGCCAGGCAGTGCCATTTTCCTTGCGCCCAGATGTAGGTGATGTCACCGCACCAAACCTTGTTTTGCTCGGGAACATCGAACTCACGATTCAGTGTGTTTGGAATGTAAGGCCGCTCGACCGTTGCTTTTTTGTAGGCATGCGAGCCCGGCTGCTTGCTGATCAACCCCAGTTCCCGCATCAAGCCACGCACCTTGAAACGCCCGATCTGCTCGCCATCATCCTGCATCATCGACACAATACTGCGGCTGCCAGCAGCGCTTCGGCTCTGGGTGAACAGTTCGTTGACTCGACTGCGTAAACGAATTCTCTCGATGCCCGGAGATCGTCGTCTGAGGCGATGGGCGTAGTAAGTCGAACGGGTGATTTCGAACACCTCGCACAAGCAGTCAACAGGTTCATGGGCGCTTAGCTGATGGATCAGCGCGAACGCTCGAGATCTTCCGACATCAAGAGCGCGGTAGCCTTTTTTAATATCGATTTCTCTCGTTCGAGACGGGCGATTCGGGCTTCCAGTTCTTGGATCTTTTGCTGCTCTGGGGTCAGCGCCTTGCTCTGCGGGGTGACGCCAGCCCGCTCCTGCAGAAGCTGACTAACCCAACGGCGCAGGGCCGACTCGCCAATGCCGAGTGAACGACTGGCTTCAATGAAACTGTAGTTTTGCTTGAGTACGAGGTCGGCAGCCTCGCGTTTGAATTCAGCGGAAAAAACACGACGTTGTTTGGTCATCTGACACCTCGATATGGCGAGCATTCTCGCCTAAATGGGTGTCCGGTCTCATTAGACCACTACACACCGCTACAAGCGTGGTCAAAATTGAAGTTCCTATAGGTACTAAGTATTTTGAAGGCGTGGCTGCTCCTCAAGGTGGGTTAGTTGGCGGTGGCAGTCAGGTGCTGTTTCCTAAAGATTTCAAAATTGATACCTCATGGATAAGAAAATGAATGATTGTAACTGGGAAGTTATAGAAGAGTTTTCATCGCCAAAGGAATATGAGCGGTTTGTTGCCTGGATCACTGGGCAGGTTAAAGCTGGGATGGTAGAGCAGACTCCTGTTCAGGAAAACTATGCGGGGCCAGGATTTGAAGAGAAGTGGTTCAAATGCATAGTGTCAAGTGAAACGTGGAGATTGATTTCCCCTCAAGATCCATTTCATGGCTATTGGGGGCCAGTATAGGAAAAGCCGATTATTGACTTGGTGCAAAAGGGGCAGGCAATGCAGCAACTTGTACTGCTGATGATATTCGCTTCTCGCAGAATACTGTTTCGTACAACATCAACCCGGTAGCCCCGTTCTTTTTCAAGAGGGGTGTCAGATCAAGTCGAGACTTTTACAGGGGGTTCGAGTTTAATTGCTTTGACGTTTCTTTGGATCTTGAAAAAGGCATCGTCACATTGCAAGATGTTATTTTCTCTGGAGAGAGTAGCTTTCTTGATATACCAATATTTGATTTTATCTCTGCTTGCGGTTTGAATGTCTCTTGTTAATTGTAGAAGCCTAGACGTAATCTGATACCGGGCTAGCGCCGGTGTTTTTGCCCCCATTTTGCCCCCGCCCCCCCCCCCCCCCCCCCCCCCCCCCCCTGACGACCTACGGTCTATCTGTTCAATACGCCCTTTTTCAGCATAAATTTTCGCGCCTTAGCAGGCTAGCCCGAAGATTAGGTAAGTAGAGAAAATTCTTAGCTGAAATCAGAAATATCCTAAATATTTTTTCTTAAAAAAAACTGAAACTTGATCCCGTTCAGGGGCATTAAGACACTCTTGCCTGCGAGTTAATCCCACATCTAGATTAACGAGTCGTGGGAGGGCGTCAGCATGTCTGCCCGGTATGGACCTAACAGAAGACCTGAAAAGGGTTTTTTCAGTGGTTCGATGATGTTTGTTTGAACACTCCCCATTATCTTAAGTAATGGTATCGGAATAAATGACACAACACATAAATAGGTCCGTCATCGGGCCCCATCAACTTCTTTACCTGCTGTACGGCGACAAGGAGGTTTATCGGCTTGAAGCGAAGTTCAGTATTTTGTCGGCATTACGCCACAGAAAGAATTTGGCTGATTTTACGATCACACTGATGACAGACCAGCCAGAAGCATTTGACGGCTGGCCAATCACAGTGCTCTCTTTGAGTGAGGAGACGCTGGGTATTTGGCAGGGTGCAGGGGGGTATTCTCATCGACGTAAAGCTTGTGCCATCCAGGCAGGAGTCATGCTTGCCGGAAAAACCATTTTTATTGATACCGATACGGTTTTTTTCAAAGACCCTGCTTTGCTGTTCAAACGCGTCACTGATGACCAGTTTTTAATGGATGAGTTTGAGCTGAGTTGGGCTCAAGCCTCTCGGCGCGCGTGGTATCGTCCGCTTGTTACACTTCTTGATGCTGAATTTATAGCCCCTGCACCTGCGTTGAGACTGTTCAATAGTGGAGTTTGCGGGATGACAAACGCCAACGGTCATATTGTCGAAGGCGCAATCAGTTTGATTGATCAATGGGCTCATCTGGGTGCAAGAATCCTTACAATTGAGCAAATCGCCTTGTCGTTTATGCTCTACGGTCGAAGAGTCGTCGAGGCCAATGATTGCCTCAATCATTACTACGCCGTAAAGCGCTATCACCATGCAATGTACCGTGCGTTTTTCCATGAGCAGGGCGAAGGCTATCGCGATGATTTGCCAGAGGCTTCATTCGCTGTTCCTGACCGTCTTCCAAGAAACCCGCTGCGCGATCGCTTGCGGTTGAAATGGAAATTCATGCGGCAAGGTGCTGTACCGCGCAAGGCTGCAAAATTCTATCTGTTGGGTAAGCGGGCCAATCGATGCCCCTACCTTGAGACTTGCAAGTTGCTTTGGTGGGCGGTAGCAGTGGAGGAACTCAAGCGTCTGGAGGCTGCTGACAAGTCCTGCAAAATACTGGCTGAGCTGTGGCAGGAAGATACCGAGTTCTTGAGTTTTATAAAAAACAACTGAACATACAGAGGCACAAAAAAAGGGCCAACATAGTTGGCCCTTTTTTACGTTCTGCGTATGGCTTGACTCAAGCCGCGCGTATCAATCCCAGCTCAGCGCGCCGCCGGTCTGGTATTCAATAACCCGCGTTTCGAAGAAGTTTTTCTCTTTCTTCAAGTCCATGATTTCGCTCATCCATGGGAACGGGTTGGTGGTGCCCGGGTATTCTTCTTTCAGGCCGATTTGCGACAGGCGGCGGTTGGCGATGAACTTGAGGTAGTCCTCCATCATTGCCGCGTTCATGCCCAGTACGCCGCGTGGCATGGTGTCACGCGCGTATTCGATTTCCAGCTGGGTGCCTTGCAGGATCATCTGCGAAGCTTCTTCCTTCATTTCAGCGTCCCACAAGTGCGGGTTTTCGATCTTGATCTGGTTGATCACGTCGATGCCGAAGTTCAGGTGCATGGATTCGTCGCGCAGGATGTACTGGAACTGCTCGGCAACACCGGTCATTTTGTTGCGACGGCCCATCGACAGGATCTGGGTGAAGCCGCAGTAGAAGAAGATGCCTTCCAGAACGCAGTAGTAGGCGATCAGGTTGCGCAGCAGTTCCTTGTCGGTTTCGACAGTACCGGTCTCGAACTTAGGATCAGAGATCGAACGGGTGTATTTCAGGCCCCAGGTGGCTTTTTTGGCAACCGACGGGATCTCGTGGTACATGTTGAAGATCTCGCCTTCATCCATGGCCAGCGATTCGATGCAGTACTGGTAGGCGTGGGTGTGGATCGCCTCTTCGAAGGCCTGGCGCAGGATGTACTGGCGGCACTCCGGGTTGGTGATCAGGCGGTAAACAGCCAGTACCAGGTTGTTGGCGACCAGGGAGTCGGCAGTCGAGAAGAAGCCCAGGTTGCGCATCACGATGCGGCGTTCGTCGTCGGTCAGGCCTTCCGGGTTTTTCCAGAGGGCGATGTCGGCGGTCATGTTGACTTCTTGCGGCATCCAGTGGTTTGCGCAACCGTCCAGGTATTTCTGCCACGCCCAGTCGTACTTGAACGGCACGAGCTGGTTGAGGTCGGCGCGGCAGTTGATCATCATCTTTTCGTCAACCGCAACACGGGCGGAAGCGCCTTCGAGTTCGGCCAGACCTTCAGCGATGTCGAGGTTGTCCAGCGCGGCCTTGGCGCGAATAATCGCAGCCGAGTCGGTAGCCGTGACTGCACGGGCTTCCTGGGCAGCTACGCCGCCAGCTGCGTCGAGGCGGTCCATGTTGGCTTCGGTTGCGTGGCCTGCGTTGGCGCCTTTAACAGCGACTTCGCCTTCGTCTTCTTTGTCGAATTCGTCCCAGCTCAGCATGACGTGTCGTCTCCTGCGTGAGGGCCAGATGCCCGTGTGAAAACACTGATGGTTTGGTTTTTACACGGCCATAGGCCACTTGGATCTAAGAAATGTTGCTTGCAGTAGCGTTGTGCTCACGCAAAAACATGAATGTGTACGTTGGCTTGTACCGCTGTCGCTCAGGGGAGGAGGTCGTGCCTGCACTCACCCTGGGCCTTGAGGCCGTAGCAGCGTGGTTTTATAGCCCGCGAAGGGGATATGCCAAGCCTTTTTGATGGCCGCAGTATAAGGCTTTTGCACAAGGTATTTCAGCCAGTTTTTTTTCAGGGGATGCGACGAAACGCCCTAAATTGGTCCTGGGCTTAGGCATGGCTGCGGCTGAGCGAGGGTTTGCCGGGGCAGAAGTTTTTTTGTCATGGGTCGGGGCGACCAAATGACCTGTGGCATGAGCGGGGATGAGCGGGGATTTGATGCAAGGCAGACCACGCCCGGAAGATACCGGGCGTCAGGTCGAGGCGGTGTTAGCTGAGGCGATGGCCGTTGGTGCGGTTATAACCGTCTTCGGCAAAACTGGCGGAGCGGGTGCTGTCGTAGCCATCTTCGGCAAAGTTGGCCGAGCGGGTACTGTTGTAGCCATCTTCAGTAAAAGTGGCGGTGTGGGTGCGGTCATAACCGTCGGCGGCAAAGGCCGAACTGGCCAGGACGGAAAAACTCAAAGCCACAATCAATGAACGTTTCATTAAATAATTCCCGAGCGATACAAGCGCAGGCGGGCAACTTTTCAACGTTATATAAGTCAGGTTGGAAGTTGCAATTAAGCGCCGCGTTGGTTCGCTTAAATAAGTGAGTTGATTAAAGCTGGAATAAATCGCCGGTCGTTAATCAGCCGTTGGAGCAGCCGTTGCCCATCACGCGGTATTCAAGGGTGTGCTGCTTGCCTTGCGAGTCTTCGTAGACCATCTGGGCCGGTACCACTTCGCAGACGCTGGGGATTTCGCTCATGGAAATGACTTTGGCGATATCCAGTTCGGACGAGTAGGAATACTGTTCTACGGCAGGTTGCGAGTGCGCAGCGGGTGTGTTCACTTCATCAGCCATGGCGGTCAGACACACACTGCTCAGGGCCAGAACTAACAACGCTTTCATTTCAGATTTACCTGTTTTCGGTCGAGTGGGGTCACACAGCCCTTGTGAGGCTGTGTGTGAAACTGAGTATTTAAGAGCGACTAAACTTGCCTTCGTGGGGGCTGTAACTTGGGTTAATCGCGGTGCCTTGGTTGGCGAGATGAATTTTAGGCCTGTGCCGTGCGGGCATATAGAGGGGGTTTTGATAAAGACTGTTGACAGTTTCTGCAACAATCGTCGAAAACAGGGCTCATTTCTGACGTTTGCAAGGTGCATGGCAAGCAGCAAATCGCTGTAAGTACTGTGCTTGAGCCTTGCGCAGAAAAACCACGAGTTTTCTGCGTGTTTCTTACTACCAACGTCGAATGGAACTCACGGCTTGGCCCGGCTAAAACAGGGTCATAAAACAACAACTACAAGCATTGAGGTATGAAACATGAGTGCCGCTTCCCTGTATCCCGTACGCCCTGAAGTCGCTGCCAATACGCTGACCGACGAGGCGACCTACAAGGCGATGTACCAGCAGTCCGTCGTCAACCCGGATGGCTTCTGGCGCGAACAAGCAAAGCGTCTCGACTGGATCAAGCCTTTCACTACCGTCAAGCAGACGTCTTTCGACGACCATCATGTTGATATCAAGTGGTTCGCGGACGGCACCCTCAACGTTTCCTACAACTGCCTGGACCGCCACCTTGCCGAACGCGGCGATCAGGTAGCGATCATTTGGGAAGGGGATGACCCTTCCGAGCAACGCAACATTACCTACCGTGAACTGCACGAGGAAGTGTGCAAGCTGGCCAACGCCTTGCGCGGTCAGGATGTGCACCGGGGTGACGTGGTCACTATTTATATGCCGATGGTGCCCGAGGCTGTGGTCGCCATGCTGGCATGTACCCGGATCGGTGCCATTCACTCGGTGGTGTTCGGCGGCTTCTCGCCAGAGGCGCTGGCCGGCAGGATCATCGACTGCAAATCCAAGGTGGTGATCACCGCCGATGAAGGCTTGCGCGGCGGCAAGCGTACCGCGCTCAAGGCCAATGTCGATGTGGCCCTGACCAACCCGGATACCTCCAGCGTACAGAAGATCATCGTGTTCAAGCGCACCGGCGGCGACATTGCCTGGTACAAGCACCGTGATATCTGGTACCACGACCTGATGGCCGTGGCCTCGACTCACTGTGCGCCTAAAGAAATGGGCGCTGAAGAAGCCCTGTTCATCCTTTATACCTCCGGTTCTACCGGCAAGCCCAAAGGTGTGCAGCACACCACCGGCGGTTACCTGCTCTATGCCGCGTTGACCCACGAGCGCGTGTTCGACTACCGCCCGGGTGAGGTGTACTGGTGCACGGCGGACGTCGGCTGGGTAACCGGTCACACGTATATCGTCTACGGGCCGTTGGCCAACGGCGCGACCACCGTGCTGTTCGAAGGCGTGCCGAACTACCCGGACATTACCCGGGTGTCGAAAATCGTCGACAAGCACAAGGTCAATATTCTCTACACCGCGCCTACAGCCATTCGCGCCATGATGGCCGAAGGTCAGGCGGCGGTTAAGGATGCCGATGGTTCCAGCTTGCGCCTGCTGGGTTCGGTGGGCGAGCCGATCAACCCCGAGGCCTGGAACTGGTACTACACAACCGTTGGCAAGGAACGCTGCCCGATTGTGGATACCTGGTGGCAGACCGAAACCGGCGCTTGCATGATGAGCCCGCTGCCGGGTGCGCATGCACTCAAGCCTGGCTCTGCGGCGCGTCCGTTCTTTGGTGTGGTACCGGGGCTGGTGGATAACCTGGGCAACCTTATAGAGGGGGCGGCTGAAGGTAACCTGGTGATTCTCGATTCGTGGCCGGGCCAGGCGCGGACCCTGTACGGCGATCATGACCGTTTCGTCGACACCTACTTCAAGACCTTCCGTGGCATGTACTTCACCGGTGACGGCGCGCGCCGTGACGAAGACGGTTACTACTGGATCACCGGCCGCGTGGATGATGTGCTTAACGTGTCCGGTCACCGGATGGGTACCGCGGAAATCGAAAGCGCGATGGTGGCTCACCCCAAAGTCGCTGAGGCTGCAGTGGTGGGCGTGCCTCATGACATCAAGGGGCAGGGCATCTATGTGTACGTCACCCTCAATGGTGGCGAAGAGCCAAGCGAAGAGTTGCGTCTTGAACTGAAAAATTGGGTGCGCAAGGAGATTGGTCCAATCGCCTCGCCGGATGTTATCCAGTGGGCGCCGGGCCTGCCGAAAACCCGTTCGGGCAAGATCATGCGCCGTATCCTGCGCAAGATTGCCACCGGTGAGTACGACGGCCTGGGCGATATCTCAACCCTGGCTGACCCGGGTGTGGTGCAGCACTTGATCGATACCCATAAAGGCATGAAAGTCGCATAAGGCGTTCCGAGCGTCATCGAGCCCCGTCCGGTGTTGCCTGGCGGGGCTTTTTTATGGTGGCCCTGAATGCACCTTGTGGGAGCGGGCTTGCTCGCGATGCAGGCGATGCGGTGTGCTAGATAAACCGAAGCGCCGTCATCGCGAGCAAGCCCGCTCCCACAAGGTGCATTCAGGGCCGGCAAGACAATTGCAACTGTGCGCGCAGGCGGGCGGTGTTACCGAATATGTAACCGACGGCTCCAAGATGGGGCTTTGCGACACCCAAAGCACCGATTTAGAGCCCTTCTGGTGCCCTGAAAAAATAAGATTAAACGCTGCACTTGCCGGAATAGAAGGGTTTGCGAATAATAGGCCCGCTATTTGCAGCTTCTATAGGTTCTACGTCTTTTCCTCTTGCATTTATTTGCAGAGATGTCAACACGCAAGGCCGCCTTTTTCGATGCATCTGTAATTAGTTGTCGCATTGAAGAAATAACGGCTTGAAGCCTGTCGTTAGAATGCCGATCACTCGCTCGTCGTTGTTGTGCTGGTCACAGCGCAACGCCAGTAGGACGTGGCGCCGCATTCCCGGTTTAACCTCCGCATATTGGGCTCAGGCTCACTCTGCTTTTATTGCCTTTACCGATGGAGTCCTAAGATGAAGAAACTCGTGCTTCTTGGCGCCCTGGCACTGTCCGTGCTGTCCCTGCAGGCTTTTGCTGCTGACAAACCTCTGAAAATTGGTATTGAAGCGGCTTACCCTCCGTTCGCTTCCAAAGCCCCGGATGGCAGTATCGTGGGTTTTGACTACGACATCGGTAATGCACTGTGCGAGCAGATGCAGGTCAAGTGTGTGTGGGTCGAGCAAGAATTCGATGGTCTGATCCCTGCGCTTAAAGTGCGCAAAATCGACGCGATCCTGTCCTCGATGTCCATCACCGAAGACCGCAAGAAGTCGGTTGATTTCACCAACAAGTACTACCTGACCCCGGCTCGCCTGGTGATGAAGGAAGGTACTGTGGTCAGCGACAGCCTTGATGAACTCAAAGGCAAGAAAATCGGCGTGCAGCGTGGTTCGATCCACGACCGTTTCGCCAAGGAAGTCCTGGCACCCAAAGGCGCAGTAGTCGTGCCTTACGGCTCGCAGAACGAAATCTACCTGGATGTTGAAGCGGGTCGTCTTGACGGTACCGTTGCCGACGCCACTTTGCTGGAAGACGGTTTCCTGAAAACCCCGGCTGGCAAAGGCTATGCGTTCGCAGGCCCGGCTTTCACCGACGTGAAATACTTTGGTGATGGCGTGGGTATCGCCGTGCGCAAGGGCGACGCCCTGAAAGACAAGATCAACGCTGCCATCACGGCTATCCGTGAAAACGGCAAGTACAAGCAAATCCAGGACAAGTACTTCAACTTCGATATTTACGGTCAGTAATACATCGCAGCAGTACGTCTGAATGGCGCAAGCGACAGGATCTCTGAAGTTTGCGCCATTTTTTCATCCTCATTTTCGAGCTATTTTTCTAGAGGGCCGGAATCATGTTGAAAGGCTACGGGGCTGTCATCCTCGATGGCGCTTGGCTGACGCTTCAGCTCGCCTTGTCGTCCATGGCCCTGGCCATTGTTCTAGGTCTGATCGGTGTTTCGTTGCGCTTGTCGCCGGTACGTTGGCTGGCTTGGATGGGCGATCTGTATTCAACGGTAATCCGCGGGATTCCCGACCTTGTGCTGATTTTGCTGATTTTCTACGGCGGTCAGGACTTGCTCAATCGCGTGGCGCCAATGCTGGGCTACGACGATTACATTGACTTGAACCCGTTGGCTGCCGGTATCGGCACCCTGGGCTTTATTTTTGGTGCCTACCTGTCCGAGACGTTTCGTGGTGCGTTCATGGCCATCCCCAAGGGGCAGGCTGAAGCCGGCATGGCGTATGGCATGAGTCCGTTCCAGGTGTTTTTCCGGGTATTGGTGCCGCAGATGATTCGCCTGGCGATCCCTGGCTTTACCAATAACTGGCTGGTGTTGACCAAGGCTACGGCGCTGATTTCGGTGGTGGGCCTGCAAGACATGATGTTCAAGGCCAAGCAGGCGGCGGATGCCACCCGCGAGCCGTTCACCTTCTTCCTGGCCGTTGCAGCGATGTACCTGGTACTGACCAGTGTTTCGCTGCTGGCACTGCGACAACTTGAGAAGCGCTACTCGGTAGGCGTTAGGGCGGCTGAGCTATGATCTTTGACTACAACGTCATCTGGGCCAGCATGCCGCTGTACCTGAGCGGGCTGCTGGAAACCGTGAAACTGCTGGGTATCTCGCTGTTTTTCGGCTTGCTGGCGGCCGTGCCGCTGGGTTTGATGCGGGTCTCCAAGCAGGCCTGGGTCAACTTTCCTGCCTGGCTGTTTACCTATGTGATTCGTGGCACGCCGATGCTGGTGCAGCTGTTCTTGATCTATTACGGTCTGGCCCAGTTCGAAGTCATCCGTGACAGCTTTATGTGGCCGCTGTTGTCCAGTGCCACCTTCTGCGCCTGCCTGGCATTTGCCATCAATACCAGTGCCTATACTGCCGAAATCATTGCCGGCAGCTTGCGGGCCACGCCCAATGGCGAGATTGAAGCAGCCAAGGCGATGGGCATGTCCCGTTCCAAGATGTATCGCCGCATTCTGTTGCCGTCGGCCATGCGCCGGGCGCTGCCGCAATACAGCAACGAAGTGATCATGATGTTGCAGACCACCAGCCTGGCCTCCATCGTGACCCTGATCGACATCACCGGCGCTGCGCGTACGGTCAATGCCCAGTACTACCTGCCGTTTGAGGCCTATATCACGGCTGGTGCTTTCTACCTGTGCCTGACGTTCATTCTGGTGCGCCTGTTCAAACTGGCCGAGCGCCGCTGGCTGGGCTATATGGCCCCGCGCAAGGCCTGACCGATGGAACGTATCGATCACCTGCTGCCCTGGAGCAACCTGGGTTGCGAGCGTCATTTGACGGTGTTCCGGTTCGGCGCAGGTGAGCGCAAGGCCTATATCCAGGCCAGCCTGCATGCCGACGAGCTGCCGGGCATGCGTTGTGCCTGGGAGCTGAAGAAACGCCTGAGCGAACTTGAAGCCCGTGGCGCCTTGAACGGTGTGATTGAGCTGGTGCCCGTGGCCAACCCCCTGGGGCTTGGCCAGTTGCTGCAAGGCAGCCACCAGGGGCGTTTCGAGTTTGACAGCGGCAAGAACTTCAATCGCGATTTTGTCGAGTTGAGTGAGCCGGTAGCGCAGCGGCTGGCAGGTCGCCTGGGGGATGATCCCCACGCCAATACCCGGCTGATCCGCCAGGCCATGCTGGAGGTGCTGGCCGGGTTGCCAGCGGCGACCAGCCCGTTGCAAGGTATGCAGCGTGTCTTGTTGAGCCATGCCTGCAATGCGGACATTGTGCTGGACCTGCACTGTGAAACCGACGCTGCCCTGCACATGTACGCGTTGCCCCAGCATTGGCCGCAGTGGCGTTCGCTGGCTGCGCATCTGGGTGTTCGGGTTGGCTTGCTGGCTGAAGACTCGGGTGGCAGCTCCTTCGATGAAGCCTGCTCAGTACCCTGGCTGCGTTTGCAGCGCCGGTTTGCCGATGCGCAGATTCCATTGGCCTGCATGTCCACCACCCTGGAGCTGGGCGGTCAGGCCGATACCGGCAGGCCCCAGGCCGAAGCGTATGCCGAGGGTATTCTGGCGTTTCTGGCCGAACAAGGGCTGATCAATGGCGACTGGCCTGCTGCACAGCATGACACCTGCGAAGGCATGCCGTTTGAAGGCACTGAGTTATTGTTTGCACCGCACCCTGGTGTGGTGAGTTTTTTACGTCCGGTGGGCGCCTGGGTTGAAAAGGGCGAGCCGCTGTTTGAAGTGATTGATCCTTTATCTGACCGGGTCAGTACGGTATGCGCAGGAACATCCGGCGTGTTATTTGCCGTTGAGCGCCTGCGTTATGCCCAACCCGGTTTCTGGCTGGCTAAAGTGGCGGGGCGAGAGCCTTTGCGCCACGGGCGCTTGCTCAACGACTGACTGTTTTTGTGAGAACCGACAGCATGTACAAACTTGAAGTCCAAGACCTGCATAAACGCTATGGCAGTCATGAAGTGCTCAAAGGCGTTTCACTGGCCGCCAAGGCAGGCGATGTGATCAGCATCATCGGTTCCAGTGGTTCCGGCAAAAGTACCTTCTTGCGTTGCATCAACCTGCTCGAGCAGCCCCATGCCGGCAAGATCCTGCTCAACGGCGAAGAGCTCAAGCTGATCGCCAGCAAAGATGGCGCGCTCAAGGCCGCCGATCCCAAGCAGTTGCAGCGCATGCGCTCGCGCCTGTCGATGGTGTTCCAGCATTTCAATCTGTGGTCACATATGACCGCGCTGGAAAACATCATGGAAGCGCCGGTGCATGTGCTGGGCATGTCCAAGGCCGAGGCCCGTGACAAGGCTGAGCACTACCTGCAGAAAGTGGGCGTGTCCCATCGCAAGGACGCCTACCCGGGGCATATGTCGGGTGGCGAGCAGCAGCGTGTGGCGATTGCCCGCGCCCTGGCGATGGAGCCGGAAGTCATGCTGTTTGACGAGCCAACGTCAGCACTTGACCCGGAGCTGGTGGGTGATGTGCTCAAGGTGATGCAGGACCTGGCCCAGGAAGGCCGCACGATGGTGGTGGTGACCCACGAAATGGGTTTTGCCCGTGAAGTGTCGAACCAGCTGGTGTTCCTGCACAAGGGGATAGTTGAAGAGAGCGGCGACCCGCGTGAAGTGCTGGTCAACCCGCAATGCGAGCGTTTGCAGCAGTTTTTGTCGGGCAGCTTGAAGTAACTGCAGTTTTAACACTGCCGCCATGCACCAAAATAGGTCATGCTCCGCATCCCGCGCAGCTGGCCTAGGCTGGGTGTATTGGTTTTATTCCTGTTCTCGTTCCGGATAGCACGCTATGACCGCCCATCGAATTGGTTTCCTCATTTGGCCCAGCACCAAGGCCCTGACCCTGGCGCTGGCCGAGGAAGCGTTGCGTGTTGCCCAGCGCGTGCATCCTGAAGTCGTTTACGAATTGTTGTTCCTGCAGGCCGAAGCGCCGCTCGAGGGTGCCTGGCAATTGCCCGGTGAGCCCTGGAACGGCAAGCTGGAAGGCTGCCAAAAACTGTTTTTGCTCGCCGATGAGCCGCCAGCGGCCCTGGCCCCGGCCTTGAGCAGTGCGCTCAAACAGCTGGTGCGGGCAGGGTGCGTCATTGGCGGATTGTCAGCGGGCGTTTACCCGCTGGCACAACTGGGCCTGCTCGATGGTTACCGTGCGGCGGTTCACTGGCGCTGGCAGGATGATTTTGCCGAGCGCTTCCCCAAGGTGATTGCCACCAGTCATCTGTTTGACTGGGACCGTGACCGTCTCAGTGCCTGTGGCGGCTTGTCGGTGCTCGACCTGTTGCTGGCGGTACTGGCTCGCGATCATGGTGCCGAGCTGGCCGGAGCGGTGTCTGAAGAGCTGGTGGTCGAGCGCATCCGTGAAGGTGGCGAGCGTCAACGCATTCCCCTGCAAAACCGCCTTGGCTCCAGCCATCCCAAGTTGACCCAGGCTGTGCTGCTGATGGAGGCCAATATCGAAGAGCCCCTGACCACCGACGAAATCGCCCAGCATGTGTGCGTTTCCCGTCGGCAACTGGAGCGCATCTTCAAGCAGTACCTCAATCGCGTACCCAGCCAGTACTACCTCGAACTGCGCCTGAACAAGGCGCGGCAGATGCTGATGCAAACCAGCAAGTCGATCATCCAGATCGGCTTGTCCTGTGGCTTCTCGTCGGGGCCGCATTTCTCCAGCGCCTACCGCAACTTCTTTGGCGCGACCCCGCGTGAAGACCGCAACCAGCGCCGCAGCAGCAGCCCGTTCGAACTGTCGTCGGCACCCGCCGAGCGCGGCTGAAAACAGCCTGTCACAGCCTGCTGTCCAAACCTGCATGACTTGCCGTGATGGCAAGGCTCATGCGTTTGCGGCAAATCAGCACCCCGCAGTGCTGCCGTAAACACGCCCCAGCGTTTAAACTGCGCCTTTGTGACGGAATATGTCGCATTGTCGTAAGCCTTGGTAAATCGTGGTTTGGCGCTATAAGAAGTTGTCGCTTGGCGACAAGGCGAGCCCCCGATGTGTCCCTACAATCCCCCCATCGCTCGCCAGTTTAGGCAGGCGTTCCTCTTCAGGAGACTCCGATGTCCGTTGAGCAAGCCCCGGTGCAACGCGCCGATTTCGATCAGGTCATGGTTCCCAACTACGCACCTGCAGCCTTTATTCCTGTGCGTGGCGCCGGTTCCCGAGTGTGGGACCAGGCCGGTCGAGAGCTGATCGACTTCGCAGGCGGCATTGCCGTTAACGTACTGGGTCATGCGCATCCGGCATTGGTCGGTGCCTTGACCGAGCAGGCGAATACTCTCTGGCATGTGTCCAACGTGTTCACCAACGAGCCGGCCCTGCGCCTGGCCAAAAAACTGGTGGATTCGACCTTCGCCGAGCGCGTGTTCTTCTGCAACTCGGGCGCTGAAGCCAACGAGGCCGCCTTCAAGCTGGCCCGTCGCGTGGCGCATGACCGTTTCGGCAGCGAGAAGTACGAAATCATCGCCGCACTCAACAGCTTCCACGGCCGCACGCTGTTTACCGTGAACGTGGGCGGGCAGTCGAAGTACTCCGACGGTTTCGGCCCGAAAATCACCGGCATTACCCATGTCCCGTTCAACGATCTTGCCGCGCTGAAAGCGGCGATCTCGGACAAGACATGCGCCGTGGTGCTGGAACCGATCCAGGGCGAAGGCGGCGTGCTGCCGGCCGAGCAGGCTTACCTGCAGGGCGCCCGTGAACTGTGCGACCAGCACAATGCGCTGCTGGTGTTTGACGAAGTGCAAACCGGCATGGGCCGTACTGGCGAGCTGTTTGCCTATATGCATTACGGCGTGACCCCGGACATCCTTACCAGCGCCAAGAGCCTGGGCGGCGGTTTCCCGATCGCAGCCATGCTGACCACCGAAGCGTTGGCCAAGCATCTGGTTGTGGGTACCCACGGCACCACCTATGGTGGCAACCCGCTGGCGTGCGCCGTCGGCAATGCAGTGATCGATGTGATCAATACCCCGCAGGTGCTGCAGGGCGTGAAGGCCAAGCATGACCTGTTCAAGACCCGTCTTGAGCAAATCGGCCAGCAATACGGCCTGTTCACCGAAGTGCGCGGCATGGGCCTGTTGCTGGGGTGTGTATTGAGCGATGCCTGGAAGGGCCGCGCCAAGGACATTTTCAACGCCGCTGAAAAAGAAAACCTGATGATTCTGCAGGCCGGCCCCGACGTGGTGCGTTTTGCGCCAAGCCTGGTGGTTGAAGAGGCCGATATCAAAGAAGGCCTGGATCGCTTCGAACGTGCCGTGAAGAATCTGACGCAAGCCTGAGTGTGACCCCGGCGCCCGGATTACCGGGTGCCTGACCTAATTTAATGTGCCGAGTCAGGCTCAATGCACGGGGCTTTGAGTGTGGGAGCGGGCTTGCTCGCGATACAGGCAGCGCGGTGTGTCAGTCATGGCGCAGTGATGCCATCGCGAGCAAGCCCGCTCCCACAGTTGAGGTCCCGGGTGTATTCGACTGTTCGGCATGTTCCCCCTCTATGTGGTTCAAGGATTAAGGAGTGACACCATGCTGGTGATGCGCCCTGCGCAAATGGCTGATCTGGGCGAGGTACAGCGTCTGGCTGCGGACAGCCCGATTGGTGTCACTTCATTGCCCGACGATATCGAACGCCTGCGCGACAAGATCGCCGCGTCCGAAACTTCGTTTGCCGCCGAAGTCAGCTTCAATGGCGAGGAAAGCTACTTTTTCGTCCTTGAAGACACTGCCGCCGGCAAGCTGGTGGGGTGCTCGGCGATCGTGGCATCGGCCGGTTACTCGGAGCCGTTCTACAGCTTCCGTAACGAGACGTTCGTGCACGCCTCCCGCGAGCTGAAGATCCACAACAAGATCCACGTCCTGTCGCAGTGCCATGACCTGACCGGTAACAGCCTGCTGACCAGTTTTTATGTGGTCCCGGAACTGGTGGGCTCGACCTGGTCCGAACTCAACTCCCGTGGCCGCCTGCTGTTTGTGGCCAACCACCCGGAGCGTTTTGCCGATTCCGTGGTGACCGAGATCGTGGGCTATAGCGATGAAAATGGCGACTCGCCATTTTGGGACGCCATTGGCCGCAACTTCTTCGACCTGAACTATGCCGCCGCCGAGCGCCTGTGCGGACTCAAGAGCCGCACCTTCCTCGCCGAGCTGATGCCCCATTACCCGATCTATGTGCCGTTGCTGCCCGACACGGCCCAGGAGGCAATGGGGCAGGTACATCCGCGTGCGCAGATCACCTTCGACATCCTGATGCGCGAAGGCTTCGAGACCGATCACTACATCGATATTTTCGACGGTGGCCCGACCCTGCATGCACGGGTGTCGGGCATCCGCTCGATCGCCCAGAGCCGCGTGGTGCCTGTCAAGATCGGCGAGTCGAGCAAAGGCGGCGGTCGTCAGTACCTGGTGGCCAACGCCCAGCTGCAGGATTACCGCGCGGTACTGCTGGAGCTGGATTGGGCACCGGGCAAGCCGGTCACGCTGGATCTGGAAGCGGCCGAAGCACTTGGCGTTGGCGAAGGTGCCAGCGTGCGAGTGGTGGCGGTTTAACGCGTTTGAGCGAGTTTCGCGGGGGTCGTCAGCGAGCCCCGTCCAAGGAGATAGCATGATCGTTCGTCCTGTACGCAACAGCGATTTACCGGCCCTGATTGAGCTGGCACGCAGCACCGGCACTGGCCTGACCACCTTGCCGGCCAACGAAGAGCGCTTGCTGCACCGGGTGACCTGGGCTGAAAAAACTTTCCGTGGCGAAGCCGAGCGCGGCGATGCGGACTACCTGTTCGTGCTGGAAAACGACGACGGCAAGGTGGTGGGAATTTCTGCCATTGCTGGCGCCGTGGGCTTGCGCGAGCCCTGGTACAACTTCCGTGTGGGCCTGACAGTCAGCGCCTCACAGGAACTGAATATTTATCGCGAAATCCCGACCCTGTTTCTGGCCAACGACCTGACCGGCAATTCCGAGCTGTGCTCGTTGTTCCTCAGTGCCGACTACCGCACCGGGCTCAATGGCCGCATGCTGGCCAAGGCGCGGATGCTGTTTATCGCCGAGTTCCCGGAGCTGTTTGGCAACAAGATCATTGCCGAAATGCGTGGCATGTCCGATGAAAACGGCCGCTCGCCGTTCTGGGAAAGCCTGGGCCGACACTTCTTCAAGATGGAGTTCAGCCAGGCTGACTACCTCACCGGTGTGGGCAACAAGGCCTTTATCGCCGAACTGATGCCCAAGTTCCCGGTGTACACCTGCTTCTTGTCCGAGGATGCGCGTGCGGTGATCGGCAAGGTGCATACCCACACCGAGCCGGCCTTGAACATGCTTAAAAGCGAGGGTTTCAGCTATCAGGGTTACGTCGACATCTTCGACGCAGGCCCGGCGGTCGAGTGCGAAACCAGCAAGATCCGTGCGGTACGCGACAGCGAAGCCCTGGTGCTGGCCATCGGTACCCCGGGTGACGATGCCACGCCTTACCTGATGCACAACCGCAAACGCGAAGATTGCCGCATCACGGCCGCCCCGGCGCGGCTGGCTGCAGGCACCCTGGTGGTCGATCCATTGACCGCCAAACGCTTGCAACTGAGCGCGGGCGACCAGGTGCGCGCCGTTGCCTTGTCCGCCCAGCCAGTGGCCCCACGGGAGTCGAAATAATGAGTACGTTGTATATCGCAGGTGCCTGGCAGGACGGCCAGGGCGAGGCCTTTGAGTCGCTGAACCCGGTTACCCAGCAAGTGCTGTGGGCTGGCCAGGGTGCCGATGCCGGGCAAGTGGATGCGGCCGTCAAGGCCGCACGCCAGGCTTTCCCGCAGTGGGCCAGGCAGACATTCGAGCAGCGCCTGAGCGTACTCGAAGCGTTTGCGGCAAGTCTTAAAAACCATGCTGATGAACTGTCGCGCTGCATCGGTGAAGAAACCGGCAAGCCCCTCTGGGAGTCGGCTACCGAAGTCACCAGCATGATCAATAAAGTGGCGATCTCGGTGCAAAGCTACCGCGAGCGCACGGGTGAAAAAAGCGGCCCGCTGGGCGATGCCACGGCTGTTTTGCGCCACAAGCCCCACGGTGTGGTGGCGGTTTTCGGCCCGTACAACTTCCCCGGCCATTTGCCCAACGGCCATATTGTTCCGGCGTTGCTGGCCGGTAACAGCGTGGTGTTCAAGCCTAGCGAGCTGACCCCCAAAGTCGCCGAGCTGACGGTCAAGTGCTGGATCGAAGCGGGTCTGCCTGCGGGCGTGCTCAACCTGCTGCAGGGCGCGCGCGACACCGGTATTGCCCTGGCGGCGCACACTGGCATCGACGGTTTGTTCTTCACCGGTTCCAGTCGCACCGGCAACGCCCTGCACCAGCAGTTTGCCGGGCGTCCGGACAAGATCCTGGCCCTGGAAATGGGTGGCAACAACCCGCTGGTGGTCGATCAGGTCGAGGATCTGGATGCAGCGGTCTACACCATCATCCAGTCGGCCTTTATTTCCGCCGGGCAGCGTTGCACCTGTGCCCGCCGCTTGCTGGTGCCGCAGGGCGCCTGGGGCGACAGCCTGCTGACGCGTCTGGTCGAAGTCAGCCAGAGTATCGAAGTCGGTGCATTTGATCAGCAGCCAGCGCCATTCATGGGTTCGGTGATTTCCCTGGGTGCCGCGCGTGCCTTGATGGATGCCCAGGAGGTGTTGCTGGGTTCGGGTGCCGTGGCCTTGCTGGAAATGCATCAGCCTGACAGCAATGCGGCCCTGCTGACACCGGGCATTATCGATGTCACTGAAGTCAGCGAGCGTTCGGATGAAGAGTTGTTCGGGCCACTGCTGCAAGTGATCCGCTACGCCGACTTTGACGCTGCGATAGCCGAGGCCAACAACACCGCATTTGGTCTGGCGGCGGGCTTGTTGTCGGACTCCGAAGCACGTTACCAGCAGTTCTGGCTTGAGAGCCGGGCTGGCATCGTCAACTGGAACAAGCAGCTGACCGGCGCTGCCAGCAGTGCGCCGTTTGGCGGTATCGGGGCGTCGGGCAATCATCGCGCCAGTGCCTATTACGCGGCCGATTACTGCGCGTATCCGGTGGCTTCCCTTGAAACCCCGACACTGGCCTTGCCCGCAGCCCTGACCCCGGGCGTGCGCTTGTCGTAACGCTTGTCCCGCTCCCACAGGGGGGTGAACAGTAAGACCTTTAGCCATACACCGTTTTCCGGAGCCTCGCTGATGAAGTCCTTTGAAGTCAATTTTGACGGTTTAGTGGGGCCGACCCATAACTATGGCGGTTTGTCGTTCGGCAACGTCGCCTCCCAGAGCAACAGCCAGCAGGCTTCCAACCCCAGGGAAGCCGCGCTGCAAGGCCTGGAAAAAATGAAAGCGCTGGTGGACATGGGCTTTGTCCAGGGCGTGCTGGCACCGCAGGAACGCCCCGACGTCGCGGCGTTGCGCAGCCTGGGTTTTGCCGGCACTGACGCGCAGGTCATCGAGCGCGCCGCCAAAGAGGCCATGCCCTTGCTGGTCGCCAGTTGCTCGGCCTCCAGCATGTGGGTGGCCAATGCGGCCACGGTCAGCCCCAGCGCAGACACCTCCGACGGTCGCGTGCACTTCACCGCCGCCAACCTCAATTGCAAATACCACCGCAGCATCGAGCACCCGACCACCAGCCGCGTGCTGGGCGCGATGTTTGCCGATCAACAGCACTTTGCCCACCACGCGGCATTGCCGGCAGTGGCGCAGTTCGGCGACGAAGGTGCGGCCAACCACACACGCTTTTGCCGGGATTATGGCGAGGCGGGCGTGGAGTTTTTCGTGTTCGGGCGCAGTGCCTTCGACAGCCGTTACCCGGCGCCGCAAAAATACCCGGCGCGCCAGACCCTCGAAGCCTCCCAGGCTGTAGCCCGTCTGCACGGCCTGAGCGAAGAGGGCGTGGTATTTGCCCAGCAAAACCCGGCGGTCATCGATCAGGGCGTATTTCATAACGATGTGATCGCTGTGGGAAATGGCGAGCTGTTGTTCCATCACCAGGATGCGTTCCTCAACACCGAGCAGATGCTCGCCGAGTTGCATGGCAAGCTGGCGGCGCGTGGAGGCAACTTCCAGTCGATCAGCGTGCCCCGCGATCAGGTGGCCGTGGAAGATGCTGTACGCTCGTACTTGTTCAACAGCCAGCTGCTGAGCCGCGCCGATGGTTCGATGCTGTTGATCGTGCCTGAAGAGTGCCGTGCCAACCCGCGTGTGTGGCAGTACCTGCAAGGGTTGCTGGCGGCTGGCGGGCCGATCCGTGAGGTCAAGGTGTTCGATCTCAAGCAGAGCATGCAGAATGGCGGTGGCCCGGCGTGCCTGCGTCTGCGGGTCGCGCTCAATGAAACCGAGCTGGCGGCGGTCAACCCCGGTGTGATCATGACCCCGGCGCTGTACGACACCCTGACGGCCTGGGTGAACAAACATTATCGCGATGCCCTGCGCGAAAGCGACCTGGCCGACCCGCAATTGTTACTTGAATGTCGCACGGCATTGGATGAACTGACGCAAATCCTTAAACTGGGCGCGGTTTACCCTTTCCAGATCAATTGAGCGGCGCAGTGCCTGAGCGATCATGAGACCAGGCACGCCCCTTTCCCCCCCAAAAATGAGAGCGACATAATGACCGATACCCTGAAGCTGATCCTTGAAGACACCGACGGCACCCAGCTGGAAACTTCCTGCACCCGCGTTGCCGTGATGTGGCAGGGCAAGGAGCTGTGGATCCAGCAGGACGGCCGTGGCCAGTTGCTGATCGGTGTTGACGTTGAAGAAGGCGATGCCGAATACGCCAACCTGCTGCTGCGTCCATTAGCGACTAACCTTGTCAGCCTGCAACTGGAAATGGAACCGGCTGATATGAGCGATGACGAAGACGGTCATGTACACGGTCCAGACTGCAACCACTGATAAGGAAGCTCTATGCTCGCTCTCGGCAAACTGCTTGAACTGACCCTGGCCGGACGTGAACCGGCCGAGAAGACTCAACTGACTGTCGACGGCGTGCGCATGCGCTGGCTGACCGAAGGCGCACTTGAAGTGCGCCCGCCCGAGGCTCGTGACAACGGCATGGATCTGTTGTTGTCGGCCGGCGTGCATGGCAATGAAACAGCGCCGATCGAATTGCTCGATCGCCTGTTGCAGGCCATCGCACGGGGCGTTATCAAGCCCCGTGCACGAATTCTGTTTTTGTTCGGCAACCCCGGTGCCATGCGTACCGGCGCGCGATTTGTCGAAGAGGACCTCAACCGCCTGTTTAACGGTCGTCACGAAAGCAGCAGCGGCCCCGAGGCCCTGCGGGCCTGCGAGCTTGAGCACCTGGCCGAAACCTTTTTCAGCCTGCCTGAGCGTACCCGGCTGCACTACGACTTGCACACTGCCATTCGCGGTTCGAAGATCGAGCAGTTTGCGTTGTATCCCTATAAAGAAGGTCGTGCCCACTCTCGCTCCGAGCTGTCGCGCTTGCGTGCGGCCGGGATGGAGGCGGTGTTGCTGCAAAACAAGCCTTCTATTGTCTTCAGTGCCTATACCTACGATCAGCTGGGCGCCGAGGCCTTTACCCTTGAGCTGGGCAAGGCCCGGCCTTTCGGGCAGAACGGCGGGGTCAATGTCGAGCGTCTTGAGCTGCGTTTGCAGCAGATGATCGAAGGCACCGAGCCGGCGCAGGCCGATACCTCGCTCGACGGCTTGCAGCTGTTCAGCGTGGCCCGCGAAGTCATCAAGCACAGCGATGCCTTTATCCTGCACTTGCCCGCCGATGTCGAAAACTTCAGTGAGTTGCCCAAGGGCTATCTGCTGGCGCAGGACGCCGGCAAAACCCGCTGGATTGTCGAGGAAGAGGGCGCGCGGATCATCTTCCCCAACCCCAAGGTCAAGAATGGCCTGCGCGCCGGGATGATTATTGAGCCAGCCACCCTTGCCTCCGTGAGCTAGTCATCCGAGTAGGTTATGTAGGTTTTGCGCAGGGGCAGGCCCAACTCTTCGCGCAAGCCGTTTTCGCTAAAGGGCTTGGGATTGGTGGTCAGGGCCGGGGTGGTGGGGTCCTGATCGAAGTCAAACGGCGCCACGTTGCAAGGTAAACCGGCGGCCTGCAACTCATAGTTGCTCACTTGCGGTGCAGCTTTGGTGCCGCCATGACCGTCGGGGCTCAAACCCTGGAATTGGGTTCCGGTGACGAAATTGTAAGCGTGGCAAAGTTCGTGATAGAGGACGACCAAGGGTATAAAGCCGTACCTGGCGAATGACGGGTTGTAGTAAATCGTGCCGCCGAAGTCCGGCAGGCCTGCCTTGTCGACCTTGATGTAGGACCTGCCATCGCCCAGGTTTGGAATGTACAGGCCGCTGTCGATATGCTTGAGTTCGGCGATGGTAATGGGCTTGTGGCTCTGGCGAATGCTTTGGGTAAGCGCTGAAAGCAACTGGTGGCCAACACCGGAGCCAAGAAGCTGCGTCAAGTCGTTCTTCACCCGCTCGATAAACTCATCGCTGCCTTGAATGATAAAACCGGATTCGGACAGCGGTTTGGCACTGACCTTGAATGATTTCGGGCCGGGCCTGCCCGAGGTGTTTTCAGCCTCCTTGGCAGTTATCACTTGCCCCTCTGAAAGATGGGTGGGCTCACTCTCGGTGAAAACCGTGTCGGTCTGTTTGAGTTCGTTAAGGATGTTGCTGCCTTGTCCCGGGTAAATGACATTGGATCGCGGGCCAGCAGTTATCAGATCGTCACCTTCAGCGCCGCACAGGATGTTGTGGCCCTGGCCGCCTGTCAGTGTGTCGTTGCCCTGGCCAGCATCCACATAGGCCAGGCCTGTGCCGCCACGAAAAAAGTCATCTCCTTTGCCGGTATAGGCAACTACGGTGCCTGACCCGTTGGCACTGACAATGTCGTTGCCGTCTGCGGTTTCTATATAGCTGATGCCTTCACGCGTCATCACCAGGTCATCGCCGCTGCCAGTTTTAATGGTGGCGTAACCCGAGCTCGAGACTACGGTGTCGTGGCCGGCGCCAGTCTCGATATGCAGCCGATTTTTGATGGTGTCAGCGATATAGACCGTGTCATCGCCATGCCGGGTATGGATTTCGATGATTTGTTTCGCGCTGGCCGGTTTTATCATATAGCGCTCATGGTTCAGGTCGATCACAAGCGTATCGTTTTTGCCTTTGCTGACGCAGATGGATGCACGCGGCACAGTGGCGCTGAACACCAGGCGATCAACAGGCGCGGGATACAGCACGGATTCGCTTACGTAGCGCACGAGGGTGGCGTTATCACCAATATGAAGAATGCTCTGGACAGTGGTTTCAGTCACATTGGGCAGAGGTGTTGTGACCTCTGTGCGGGTTCGCTCAAGGGGCGCGCGGGCTGCGCCGTCGAACTCGAAATGATGGGTGGCGGGTTGCGGGTCTGTTGTTGCAAGTGGAGGAGTAGGGCACATGGGCGAGATTCCAAAGAGTGGTATCAATGGTCGAGAGGTGGCTGAGCACCAGTTGCAGACGATTGAAACGCTTTGAGAGCCCGGGTGTGCTTTACATAGTTATCGCTCTGCCTGCACCGACCCTGTTCGGGCTGCGGTGCAGGCTTGCAGCTGTATTACACCGCGCGCTTTTGCTGCGGATCCAGGCGCTTGATAGCGCGGATTTTCTGCAGCGTATCCACGCACGTCCTGGCCGCTTCCTGGCCCTTGTGAACGAAGTGCTCAAAGAAAAACTTCTGATGCTCTTCGCCGGCATGGAAGTGGTGCGGGGTCAGGCTGACGGAGAACACCGGCACTTCGGTTTCAAGTTGCACTTGCATCAGGCCGCTGACGACCGACTGGGCAACAAAATCGTGACGGTAGATGCCGCCATCCACGACCAGGGCGGCGCCGACGATCCCGGCGTAACGACCGGTCTTGGCCAGCAGCTTGGCGTGCAGCGGGATCTCGAACGCGCCGCCGACTTCGAAGAAATCGATGTCACTTTCCTGATAGCCCAGCACCAGCATTTCGGCCAGGAAGCCTTTGCGGCTCTGGTCGACAATCTCTTTGTGCCAGGAAGCCTGGATAAACGCGACACGTTCGTTGTGGTGAATAGCTGTAGGTTGCATGTTCAGATTCCTGTTTGTGTGAAAAACAGGGCATATGAATCGAATGGGATTAAAGGGTGCGTTCAGGTGGGCAGCGCACGGCTGTTCGGCATCGCCACTTGCCCACCCGGTTGACGGCCCTTTGGCGCCAATCCCGTTCTCTCTTCATCCGGACTATGACCGTCGGCCCCGGGATCACACCGGGTCTGCTGACCTTGACCTATTCTCAACCGGAGCCGGAATCTGCCAAGCGCTCGCGGGCTATGCGCTTTGCGCGCAATTACCGCCGGTGGGGAGTCGCACCCCGCCCTGAGAACGTTGCCGCCAGCCATTCTGGCGGCGGGCATTTTGTATCACAAATAATTCAAGTGTGCATTGATGCTTTTTGCTAATAGCTATCAGTTTTTTCGCTTGCTTAATAAGTAAGTTCTTACATGAACATCCGAATATTGTCGCCCACTGCAGAGTAGGCTTGTTCTGACGGGAATTGCATGTTTAGCATTCAGCACTGATCAAACCTTGCCGAGGCCTTTGCCATGTCTGTTATCGATCTTCGTAGTGACACCGTGACCCAACCCACCACCGGCATGCGCGAGGCCATGGCCAATGCGCCGCTGGGCGACGATGTGTATGGCGAAGATCCTTCAGTCAACAAGCTGGAGTCCGAGCTGGCATTGCGCCTGGGCTTTGCCAAAGGGCTATTCGTGCCCACCGGCACCATGAGCAACCTGCTGGCGCTGATGGCCCATTGCGGGCGCGGTGATGAATATATCGTGGGGCAGCAGGCCCACACCTATAAGTATGAAGGCGGCGGGGCGGCGGTCCTGGGTTCCATCCAGCCGCAGCCGCTGGAGGTGCAGGCCGATGGCTCGCTTGATCTGGAGCAGGTGGCTGCCGCGATCAAGCCCGATGACTTCCATTTTGCCCGCACCCGCCTGCTCGCGCTGGAAAACACCATGCAGGGCAAGGTGCTGCCCACCGAGTACCTGGCGGCAGCCAGCCGGCTGACCCGTGAGCACGGCCTGGCCCTGCATCTCGATGGCGCAAGGCTGTACAACGCAGCGGTCAAGCTGGGGGTTGATGCCGGTGATATCACCCGCCACTTCGACTCGGTCTCGGTGTGCCTGTCCAAGGGCCTGGGTGCGCCGGTGGGCTCGGTGTTGTGCGGCACCGCCGACTTGATCACCCGGGCGCGGCGCCTGCGCAAGATGGTCGGCGGCGGCATGCGCCAGGCCGGTCAGCTGGCGGCTGCCGGGCTGTATGCGCTGGATCATCAGGTGGCGCGCCTGGCTGATGACCATGCCAACGCCCAGTTGCTGGCAGACGGCCTGCGCGCAGCCGGCTATGACGTCGAGCCGGTGCAGACCAATATGGTCTACGCCCAGGTTGGTGATCGCGCCGAGGCGCTCAAGGCCTTTGCGGCGGAGCAGGGCATCAGGCTCAGCGCGGCGCCGCGCTTGCGAATGGTGACGCACATGGATGTCAGTCGCAGTCAGATCGAGCAGGTAATCGCTGTTTTTGCCGAGTTTTCCCGCCAATAAGCTTTCAATCCGTCCAATTGCTTGTCGCTATCGTATAAACACGCTGTACCCGGGGCGAAGGGCCGATATAATGCGGCCCTTTGCGAGTCGCACTGTCGATTGACGTGATTTACTTGCCTCTGGCCGCAGCCTCCGTGGAAGAACCTATGAAAAGCGCAGAAATCCGTGAAGCCTTCCTTCGCTTCTTCGAGGAGCAAGGTCACACCCGTGTCCCTTCCAGCTCCTTGGTCCCTAATAACGACCCGACCCTGCTGTTCACCAACGCGGGGATGAACCAGTTCAAGGACTGTTTCCTGGGTCAAGAAAAACGTGCCTACACCCGGGCGACCAGCAGCCAGAAGTGCGTGCGGGCCGGCGGCAAGAACAGCGACCTGGAAAACGTCGGTTACACCGCCCGTCACCACACTTTCTTTGAAATGCTCGGCAACTTCAGCTTTGGCGATTATTTCAAGAAGGATGCGATCAACTTCGCCTGGACCTTCCTGACCGGTGTGCTCAAGCTGCCTAAAGACAAGCTCTGGGTAACCGTCTACGCCAGCGATGACGAAGCCTATGACATCTGGACCAAAGACGTCGGCGTACCTGCCGAGCGCATGATCCGCATCGGTGACAACAAGGGCGCGCCTTACGCATCCGACAACTTCTGGACCATGGGCGATACCGGCCCGTGCGGTCCGTGCACCGAGATTTTCTACGATCACGGCCCGGAAATCTGGGGTGGCCCGCCGGGCTCGCCAGACGAAGACGGTGATCGTTACATCGAAATCTGGAACAACGTGTTCATGCAGTTCAACCGCACCGCCGATGGCGTGTTGCATCCGTTGCCAGCGCCGTCGGTAGACACCGGCATGGGCCTGGAGCGGATCAGTGCGGTGATGCAGCACGTCAACTCCAACTACGATATCGACCTGTTCCAGAGCCTGCTGACCGCAGCGGCTGACGCGATCGGCTGCGCCAACGAAGGCCAGGCCTCGCTCAAGGTTGTAGCGGACCATATCCGTTCGTGCAGCTTCCTGATCGCCGATGGCGTGCTGCCGTCGAACGAAGGCCGCGGCTATGTACTGCGCCGCATCATTCGTCGCGCCTGCCGTCACGGTAACAAGCTGGGCGCTACCGGCAATTTCTTCTACAAGATCGTCGCGGCCCTGGTTGCCGAGATGGGTGAAAGCTTCCCGGAGCTGGTGCGCGAGCAGGCCAACATCGAGCGCGTGCTTAAAGCTGAAGAAGAGCAGTTCTCCAAGACCCTGGAACAGGGCCTGAAAATCCTCGAACTGGACCTGGCCGAGCTCAAGGGCACCGTGGTACCTGGTGACGTAGTGTTCAAACTCTACGACACCTACGGCTTCCCGATGGACCTGACCGCAGATATCGCCCGCGAGCGTAACCTGACCGTGGACGAAGAAGGCTTCGAGCGCGAGATGGAAGCCCAGCGTGTGCGTGCCCGTTCGGCCAGCTCCTTTGGCCTGGACTACAACACCCTGGTCAAGGTCGACGTGCCGACCGAGTTTGTTGGTTACAACGCTACCCAGGCTTCGGCCAAAGTGGTTGCCCTGTACAAAGAAGGGCAGTCGGTTACCAGCCTGAACGAAGGCGACGAGGGCGTGGTGATTCTTGACCAGACCCCGTTCTATGCCGAATCGGGTGGTCAGGTCGGCGATTGCGGTTACCTGCAAGCTGGCGCTGCGCGCTTTGATGTGCGCGACACCACCAAGACCGGCGGTGCCTTCCTGCATCACGGTGTGGTTGCTGCGGGCGGCCTGAAAGTGGGCGAAACCGTTGATGCCCAGGTGGATGCCGATGTGCGTCACGCCACGGCCCTGAACCACTCGGCCACGCACTTGCTGCACGCAGCGTTGCGCCAGGTGCTGGGCGAACACGTTCAGCAGAAGGGTTCCCTGGTAGACAGCCAGCGCATGCGTTTCGACTTCAGCCACTTTGAAGCGATCAAGCCTGAGCAGATCAAGGCGCTGGAAGATATCGTCAACGCCGAGATTCGCAAGAACACACCGGTCGAAACCGAAGAAACCGACATCGAAACCGCCAAGCAAAAAGGCGCCATGGCGCTGTTTGGCGAGAAGTACGGCGACAACGTGCGCGTGCTGAGCATGGGCGGCGATTTCTCGGTTGAGCTGTGTGGCGGTATCCACGCCAAGCGCACCGGTGATATCGGCCTGATGAAAATCATCAGCGAAGGTGGCGTAGCCTCGGGTATTCGTCGTATTGAAGCCGTGACCGGCGCAGCCGCACTGGCTTACCTGAATGCTGCCGAAGAGCAGCTCAAGGAAGCTGCCAGCCTGGTCAAGGGTTCGCGCGAGAACCTGGTCGACAAACTGTCGGCTGTGCTCGAACGTAACCGCCAGCTGGAAAAACAGCTTGAGCAATTGCAGGCCAAGGCCGCAAGCGCTGCCGGTGATGACCTGTCATCGTCGGCAGTGGACGTAAAAGGCGTGAAAGTATTGACCGCTCGCCTGGACGGTCAAGATGGCAAGGCGCTTCTGGCGCTGGTTGATCAGCTGAAGAACAAGCTCGGTCGTGCAGTGATCCTGCTCGGCAGTGTCCATGAAGACAAGGTTGTACTGGTTGCAGGCGTGACCAAGGACCTGACTGGCCAACTCAAAGCCGGTGATTTGATGAAGCAGGCTGCTGCGGCAGTGGGCGGGAAGGGCGGTGGTCGTCCGGACATGGCGCAAGGCGGCGGTGTTGATGCTGCAGCCCTGGACGCCGCGCTGGCCCTGACCGTGCCATTTGTCGAGCAGGGTATCTGAGGTCCAGAACGCGCCGTTGTCTAGTAACGGCGCGTCGTTTGAATGATAAATGGGCGCCCTTTAGGGGCTGAGGCTGCTTTGAAATGGCTTTGATCGTACAGAAATTCGGAGGCACCTCGGTCGGCACTGTCGAGAGAATCGAGCAGGTCGCCGATAAAGTTAAGAAGTTCCGCGAAGCCGGCAATGATCTGGTGATCGTGCTTTCGGCAATGAGCGGTGAAACCAATCGCCTCATCGACCTGGCCAAGCAGATCAGCGATCAGCCGTTGCCGCGGGAGCTGGATATGATTGTATCCACGGGTGAGCAGGTGACCATTGGTCTGCTGTCCATGGCGCTGAACAAGCGCGGCGTGCCAGCGGTGTCCTACACCGGTAGCCAGGTGCGCATCCTTACGGACAGTTCGCACACCAAAGCCCGCATCCTGAAAATTGACGACCAGAAGATTCGCGCAGACCTGCAGGCCGGGCGTGTGGTTGTGGTTGCAGGTTTCCAGGGTGTTGACGAGCTCGGCAATATCACCACGCTGGGCCGTGGTGGCTCCGACACTACAGGTGTAGCGCTGGCAGCGGCCCTCAAGGCCGATGAATGCCAGATCTATACCGATGTCGATGGCGTTTACACCACCGATCCGCGGGTAGTGGCCAAGGCCCAGCGCCTGGAAAAGATCACCTTCGAGGAAATGCTGGAAATGGCCAGCCTGGGCTCCAAGGTGTTGCAGATCCGCGCAGTCGAGTTCGCCGGCAAGTACAACGTTCCGCTGCGCGTTTTGCACAGCTTCAAGGAGGGTCCAGGTACCCTCATTACTATTGATGAAGAGGAATCCATGGAACAGCCGATCATTTCTGGTATCGCGTTCAATCGCGACGAAGCCAAGCTGACCATCCGTGGCGTGCCGGATACCCCGGGCGTGGCGTTCAAGATTCTGGGCCCGATCAGCGCGGCCAACATCGAAGTCGACATGATCGTGCAGAACGTTGCGCACGATAACACCACCGATTTCACCTTTACCGTGCACCGCAATGACTACAACGCGGCGCAAAGCGTGCTGGAAAACACTGCTCGCGAAATCGGTGCTCGCGAAGTGGTGGGTGACACCAACATTGCCAAGGTCTCGATTGTCGGTGTGGGCATGCGCTCCCACGCAGGCGTTGCCAGCCGCATGTTTGAATCCCTGGCCAAAGAGAACATCAATATCCTGATGATCTCCACCTCCGAAATCAAAGTGTCGGTGGTGATTGAAGAGAAGTACCTGGAGCTGGCCGTGCGTTCCCTGCACACGGCTTTTGATCTGGATGCACCTGACCGCCAGGGCGAGTAAAACGTTGTACCAGGGGCGCGGTTGATCCGCGCCCTTTGTTTTTTGGCTTGTGTGGGCGTACGTCGTCATGCGGGTCAATACTAAGGAGCGGCGGGCTATAGCTGTTTAGCTAGTAGTCCGAAGCCCTTTTTTTTTGCAGACTGTTGTCCCTGAAATGAAAGCGTGAGGAGAAACGTATGCTGATTCTGACTCGCCGTTGTGCGGAAAGCCTGATCATAGGCGATGGCGAAATTACCGTGACCGTTCTCGGTGTCAAAGGCAACCAGGTGCGCATTGGTGTGAATGCTCCCAAGGAAGTGGCTGTGCACCGTGAAGAGATCTACCTGCGGATCAAGAATGAAAAGGGCGAAGAACCAAGTCTCTAATTTTATTTAAGTTTTTAGTTGCATGCGGGGAAAAGGCTGGTTATTATACGCCCCGTGTTGCGGAGAGGTGGCCGAGTGGCCGAAGGCGCTCCCCTGCTAAGGGAGTACATCTCAAAAGGGTGTCGGGGGTTCGAATCCCCCCTTCTCCGCCATTATTCATGTAGCACGTTGGGTTTGGCAGGTTTCGATAAGTTGTTGAAATTATTGAAAAAAATCTTGCCAGAGAGATTCAACGGTCTATAATGCGCCGCTTCAAATGCACTCGTAGCTCAGCTGGATAGAGTACTCGGCTACGAACCGAGCGGTCACAGGTTCGAATCCTGTCGAGTGCACCATTTAAGAGTCAATTGCTTCGGCGATTAACTTGGCTTCAACCAGGGTGGTCTGGTCTATCAAACACAACTTGCACTCGTAGCTCAGCTGGATAGAGTACTCGGCTACGAACCGAGCGGTCACAGGTTCGAATCCTGTCGAGTGCACCATTTAAGAGTCAATTGCTGCGGCGATTAACTTGGCTTCAACCAGGGTGGTCTGGTCTATCAAACACAACTTGCACTCGTAGCTCAGCTGGATAGAGTACTCGGCTACGAACCGAGCGGTCACAGGTTCGAATCCTGTCGAGTGCACCATTTAAGAGTCAATTGCTTCGGCGATTAACTTGGCTTCAACCAGGGTGGTCTGGTCTATCAAACACAACTTGCACTCGTAGCTCAGCTGGATAGAGTACTCGGCTACGAACCGAGCGGTCACAGGTTCGAATCCTGTCGAGTGCACCAAACACCAAAAAGCCCGCACCTTGTGCGGGCTTTTTGCTGTCTACGATTTAGCTATTGCTGTCATCCTGGCGACTTGTCTTGTGTTTATTCTGGTTCTTGTAGCAGTTGACGAGCAGCGCGAGGCTACGTCCGGCTGCGCAGCAGTCGTAGACCATGCGACCCGCCATTCAGATGCACCGTGATTCAAGGGTTTGCGACGATTACATCGTCGCACGCAGCCTCGTGCAGCTCGACAGCTGCTACAAGGCTGAGTTTCATCTTTGAGTTGTGTCCTGCGACTCTCATCCTGCGTCGCACAAGCAGTGCGCAGGCACCGTATGACGGTGCTTCGCAAGCTTTTGTTATTGCCAAGATTTTTGCGTCATTAATTTTCAAGCCGTGTATGATTGCGCCCGTCAGCCCCGCCGGGGCTTGTGGAATACCTCCATGGACTTACCCAGTAGTAACTCAGCATCCCGCTTTACCAATCATGAATTGACTGATTGATCCTTCCGGCGTGCCCTGCTGCTGGGAGTGGAGTTCGCCTATGACCGAAGTTGAAGTAAAGAAAACACAAGAAAGCCTGCAAAGCCGCCTTGCTCAAGTTATCGAGCTGCTTAATCGCCAGCGTGTGGTCGAAGACCTGACACATCGTCAGGAAGGCCATCACCATGACCGGGTCGAGAATCTGGTCCACCGGCAGAACCTTGTTGAACTCCAGCGCAAGCTGGAAGACCTGCACTCCGCAGACGTTGCCTATATCCTCGAAGCATTGCCGCTGGACGACCGCCTGACGGTCTGGCAGCTGGTCAAGGCTGATCGCGATGGCGACATCCTGCTTGAAGTATCCGATTCGGTACGTGAAACCCTGATCGCCGACATGGACGATCACGAGCTCCTGGCTGCCGCCAAGGAGATGGACGCCGACGAACTTGCTGACTTGGCCCCCGAGCTGCCGCGAGACGTCGTCCATGAGCTGATGGAGACCCTGGATGGCCAGCAGCGTGAGCGCGTCCGCTCCGCACTGTCCTACAACGAGGATCAAGTCGGCGCCCTGATGGACTTCGAGATGGTGACCATCCGTGAGGACGTCAGCCTTGAAGTCGTACTGCGTTACCTGCGCCGTCTCAAGGAGCTGCCGGGGCATACCGACAAACTGTTTGTGGTCGATTACGACGGTGCGCTCAAGGGCGTGCTGCCGATCAAGCGTTTGCTGGTCAATGACCCTGAAAAACAAGTATCGGAAGTCATGGCCAACGACCCGGTGAGTTTTCACCCGGACGAAGATGCCTACGATGCGGCCCAGGCCTTTGAGCGTTATGACTTGATTTCGGCTCCTGTAGTCGACAAGAACGGCAAGCTGATTGGCCGTTTGACCATCGATGAAATGGTCGACCTGATTCGTGAAGAGAGCGAAAACGAAGTTCTCAACATGGCGGGTCTGCGTGAAGAAGAGGACATTTTCGCCTCGGTGTGGAAATCCCTGCGTAACCGTTGGGCCTGGCTGGCAGTCAACCTGGTTACGGCATTTATTGCGTCGCGGGTGATTGGCCTGTTCGAAGGCTCGATTGAGAAGCTGGTGGCTCTGGCCGCGCTGATGCCCATCGTGGCCGGTATTGGCGGTAACTCCGGTAACCAGACCATTACCATGATCGTACGCGCGATGGCCCTGGATCAGGTCAATACCGGCAGCACTTCGCGGCTGATGCGCAAGGAGCTGGCCGTAGGCCTGATCAATGGCCTGGTGTGGGGTGGGGTGATCGGTGTTGTGGCTTATCTGCTGTACGGCAGTTGGTCGCTGGGCGTGGTGATGACTGCGGCCATGACCCTTAACCTGCTGCTGGCAGCACTGATGGGTGTATTGATACCCATGACACTGGCCCGCCTGGGGCGTGACCCGGCCATGGGTGCAAGCGTGATGATCACCGCCATGACTGACAGTGGCGGGTTCTTTATCTTCCTGGGGCTGGCGACCATCTTCCTGCTCTGATCATGGAGTACCCGGCGCGAATAGCGCCCATAAAAAAAGCCAGCATCCGCTGGCTTTTTTTATGCCTGAATCAAATCAGGATTCTTCAGAGGCTGCTTCAGCATCGTGAGCAATCAGTGATACCAGGGCATTTTGCTGGCGGTGGGACAGCTGGCGGAAGCGTTGCAGCAGCTCACGTTCATGCAGGGAAAGCTCGGGGCTGTCCAGGCGCATGCTCAGCTCGTCACCCAGTACGCCTTCCTGGATAAGGCTTTGCTCGAGGCGAGCAATGATTTCAGAGTTCATGCTGCGATGATGGTTGCGAGCCACTTCGGCGATGCGCTCGCGCATTCCGTCTGGCAGGCGAACGACGAACTTGTCAGCCGTGCGGCTGGAGTAAATAGCCTGTTTCAATGGGCGCATTTTAGTTAACCGGTTAGTTCAGGGGAGCGGTTCTCGGGAATTGGCCGCAGGATGTGATTAAGACCGTCCTTATAGCCAAATGTTCAACCTGAATTGCTAAGAGGCGCGCATCATGCCTCAAATCTGCCACTTCCCTGGCGTCAATTCTGTGACAAATATTGAACCGGATAAAGGCGTTATGCCAGTAGCGATTGTTAAAAATATACACTTGAATGGCTGAAGTCGCGATCCATCCATCGTATTGAAGAGGCTGAGCCCTTGTTTGTCGGCAATCTCAGCGCAATTGCGGGTCGAATTTGAACCGGCGTCCAAGTACCAGAGCGACCAGCCAGCAGCCGAAAAACACCGCAGCAGCGATCAATGGCAGATTGCCCAACTCGTTACGGGTGAAGACATCCAGGGCAAGGCTCGACAGCGCCAGCATTAACAGAGCCAAAGCGATTTTGGACATGGTTTCCTACCCCTCTCTGAATGTGTGTTCAAAAGACCCAGCGTTCACCCGCAGGGGCCTGGTCGGCAACGGGCTGATTGGTAGCCAGGCGAGGTGTTACACGACGGGACTCTTTCATTACCGCAACCTGTGGCAGCGGCGTGTTGAAGGTAGCTGTCATTTCAACAGGCTGCCCGGCCGAAACAGGTTCGGGCTGGAAGTGAAAGACCAGCAATACAGCCAGCGCGAGGGTGTTTAACAGTATTAACGTGCTGTTCATGGCGGTCATCTCTGAGAGCATGGACGGGATACTGTTAATAGAGCAGTCTTCGTGCCAACTGTAATTAGGCCTAAAAGCCTTATAAAACAACGTGTTGAGCTGCATATTCAAGAGTGTTTGATTGCATTTTGCAATGATGGCTTTTTGATGCAGTGCAAATTGCACGATGGCGGCTGGGACCGCCGCTGTACTGCGCAATCGATCGCAGCCTCGGTGCTGCTGCTCTGTGCCTGCAGAAATCTATTACAGGCAATGTCTTACACTTAAAAAGACCACTCACGACATGACAAACAAAGGCATGCCCGTTACCATGCACGCCGTTATTTGTCTCAGTAGCTCAATTGGATAGAGCATCCCCCTCCTAAGGGGAAGGTTGCAGGTTCGAACCCCGCCTGGGACACCAGATACGCAAAGGCCCCGCACTGTTGATCAGGCGGGGCCTTTTTTGCGGCGTTCAATCAGCCGTTCAGGCCTGCCCCAGCAACCCGCGTACCGCCAGGTTCTTCATCAGCGCGCTGACCCCGAACGCCCATTGTGGCGCCTGGTCGCTGCCGGTTACGCGGTTGTGCAACGCTCCCAGTGTCGGCGACGAAATACTGACCACGTCATCGGCCTTGTGGGTAAAACCCTGGCCCGGCTGATCACGGTCTTCGGTGGGGGCGAACAGGGTGCCCAGGAACAGCACAAAACCGTCCGGGTACTGGTGGTTGGCATTGAGCGTCTGTGCGGCCAGGTCCGCCGGGTCGCGGCTGATCTGGTTCATCGAGCTTTTGCCGTCCAGCACATAGCCGTCGGTGCCTTCCACGCGCAGGGTCACTTCGCAGTGGCGTACGTCGTCGAGGCTGAAATGTTCGTCGAACAGGCGAATAAACGGCCCCAGTGCGCAGGAGGCGTTGTTGTCCTTGGCCTTGCTCAGCAGCAGCGCGCTGCGCCCCTCGAAGTCGCGCAGGTTGACGTCGTTGCCCAGGGTGGCGCCGTGGATCCGGCCCTGGCTGTCGACGGCCAGCACCACTTCCGGCTCCGGGTTGTTCCAGCTTGAGCCGGGGTGAATGCCGATGGCGCAGCCACTGCCCACGGCGGCGAGGATGGGGGCCTTGGTAAAGATTTCCGCATCCGGGCCGATGCCGACTTCCAGGTACTGCGACCACATATTTTGTTCGATCAGCACTTGCTTGAGGCGCATGGCTTCGGGCGAGCCGGGGCGCAGGTCACGCAGGTTGTCGCCAATCACGTCCTGTACCAAGGCGCGGATTTCCTGGGCGCGCAAGGCATCGCCGCCGGCTTTTTCCTCGATTACCCGTTCGATCATGCTGGCGGCAAAGGTCACGCCCGCCGCCTTGATCACTTGCAGGTCGGCCGGGGCCAGCAGGTAAGGTTTGGCGATGTCGCGCTGTTCGCCGCTGTTGGTGAGCAATGCGTCAATCGTACCCAGCGAAGTGCCCCTGATTTCGCGCACGGCTTGCAACGGGTTGTCGCTGTCGAGCAGCAGGCTCAGGGTGGGGAAGTGGGCCGTGCAGTCGATCACTTCGCCGTCACGAATCAGCACCACAGCCGGGCCGCCACGTTCGCCGGGCAGCCACACGCGGCCGACCAGGGTGGCGCGTTGCCAGTCGTCGGGCAGGGTGTTTTCTATGGTCAGATTGAGCGTTTGCATAAGCGGGATCCTTGAAAGAGCGGGCCGTGTGGGCGCGGGCTTGCTCGCGATGCTGGCGCTGCGGTTTGTTTGATAAACCGAGGTGATACCATCGCGAGCAAGCCCGCTCCCACAGGTCATGTGTGTGGAGGGTTTAGTGGGAGTGGCGGGGCGGGCCGTTTTCCGGGATCACGCGCCAGTACAGGGTGGCCGGTTCCAGGCAGCCGCCGGTGGACAGCTGGCCGACCAGTTGGCGGTACAGTTCCTGCCACGGGGTTTGCGACGGGGCCAGCGGTGGTAACGGTTCCTGGCGGCGTTCGTTGAGCACGCGTTCGTCCACCAGCAGGTTGACGCTGCGGGCGTTGAGGTCGACGCGCAGGCGATCGCCGGTACGCAGCAACGACAGGCCGCCGCCCACCGCAGATTCCGGGGACATGTTGAGGATCGACGGGCTGGCCGAGGTGCCGCTCTGGCGGCCGTCGCCCATGCATGGCAGGGAGTCGATGCCGGCCTTGATCAGGTTGGAGGGCGGGGCCATGTTCACCACTTCGCCACTGCCGGGGAAGCCCACGGTGCCGCAGCCGCGAATTACCAGGATGCAGCGCTCGTCGATGTCCAGCGAGGGGTCGTTGATCCGCGCCGTGTAGTCTTCCGGCCCTTCGAACACAATGGCCCGCGCCTCGAAGCTGTTGGGTTGCAGCGGGTCGCTGAGGTAGGTCTTGCGGAAGGCTTCGCCCACCACCGACATTTTCATGATCGCGCTGTCGAAGAAGTTGCCGCTGAGCACAATAAAACCAGCGCGGTGCATCAGCGGGTCTTCGTAGGAGCGGATCACGTCGCGGTCGCCGGTGACGCAGTCGGCGACCACTTCACCCATGTTGCGGCCACTGACCGTGAGGCAATCGCGGTGCAGGCGGCCCACTTTGTCCAGCTCATGCATCACCGCCGGTACGCCACCGGCGCGGTGGAAGCTTTCGCCCAGGTACTCGCCGGCAGGCATGCAGTTGACCAGCAAGGGCACGTCTTCACCCACGCGCTGCCAGTCTTCCAGTGACAGCTCGATACCGCTGTGACGGGCGATGGCAATCAGGTGGGGCGGGCAGTTGGTGGACGCGCCCAGTGCCGAGGCGACGGCGATGGCGTTTTCAAACGCCGCGTGGGTCATGATCTGCGACGGGCGCACGTCTTCGCGCACCAGATCGACGATGCGCATGCCGGTGGCATAGGCCATTTGCCCGCGTTCGCGGTACGGCGCCGGGATGCTCGCACAACCGGGCAGGGACATGCCCAGGGCCTCGGCCAGGGCGTTCATCGACAGCGCGGTGCCCATGGTGTTGCAGTGGCCCACCGATGGCGATGACGCGGTGGTGAGGGTCATGAAGCCTTCGTAATCAATCTCGCCGGCGCTGAGCAAATTGCGCGCATGCCACAGCACGGTGCCCGAGCCGATGCGCTGGCCCTTGTGCCAACCGTCGAGCATCGGCCCGCCAGACAATACAATGGCAGGCAGGTCGGTGGTGGCCGCCGCCATCAGGCAGGCCGGGGTGGTTTTGTCGCAACCGGTGGTCAGCACCACGCCGTCCAGCGGGTAGCCGTGCAGCACCTCGACCAGGCCCAGGTAGGCGAGGTTGCGGTCCAGCGCAGCGGTGGGGCGGCGCGATTGTTCGGCGATCGGGTGGACCGGGAATTCCATCGGGATGCCGCCCGCGTCACGGATGCCGTCCTTGACCCGCTTGGCCAGTTCGATGTGATGGCGGTTGCAGGGCGTCAGGTCGCTGCCGGTCTGGGCGATGCCGATAATCGGCCGCCCCGATTGCAGCTCGGCCCGGGTCAGGCCCTGGTTCATGTAGCGTTCCACGTACAGCGCGGTGAGGTCGGCGTGGCTTGGGTCGTCGAACCACAGCTGGCTGCGCAGGCGGCGTGGGGTTGAATCGGTCATGGCAGGCTCCAGCAAATTATTCGGGCAATGGGTTGTTGCGGCGTAGCTGGCGAATCAGTCCGGCGTGGTCGAGTTCGCCGTCACCGGCCTCGACCATCGCGGCAAACAGGCTGTCCACCAGGCGACCCACGGGCAGGTCGAGGCCCAGTTTTTGTGCCTGGGCGAGGGCGGTGCGGGTGTCCTTGAGTTGCCATTTGGCCGGGCCACCGGGGGTGAAGTCGTTGCTGAGCATGCGTTGGCCGTGCTGGCGCCAGATCGGTGAGTCGACAAAACCGCCCATCAGCGCCTCGTGGACTTTTGCCGGGTCGGCGCCGCCGCGCTCGGCCAGCAGCAGGCCTTCGGCGACGGTGGCGATGGTGCTGGCAACGATCAACTGGTTGACCAGCTTGGACAGTTCGCCGGTGCCCGCCGGGCCGACATGTACCGGGCGGCCCATGGCGGCCAGGACGTCGCGGCCCTGTTCGAAGGCCGCCGCTTCACCGCCCACCATGATTGCCAGGCTGGCTTCCCGCGCCCCGCGTTCGCCCCCCGACACCGGGGCATCGAGGTAACGCAGGCCGCGCTCGGCACATAACTGCGCCTGGGCGGCGGCGGTTTCCACCGGGATCGAACTCATCACGATCACCAGCGCACCGGGCGCCAGGGCCAGGGCGGCGCCGTTTTCGCCAAACAGCACCTCGTCACACGTGGGGCCGTCGCTAAGCATGCAGATCAACACCTGGGCGCCGTCTGCCGCGGCAGCCGGGGTCGACGCCACGGTCGCCCCTTGCGCCGCCAGGGCCTGCAATTTGCCCGGCGAGCGGTTCCAGGCCCGCACCGCAAAGCCCGCGTGCAGCAGGTTGCGGGCCATGGGCTGGCCCATGATCCCGGTGCCGATAAAGGCTACGGTTGGCAGGCTCATGCTTTACCTCCAGTGGCAGGGGCCAGTGCGGCGCCAATCTGCGATTCTTTATTGCGCGGCATCAGCACCATGCCCAGGCCACCCAGGCCGACCAGTGCAGCAATCACCATAAAGCCCGGGGTGTAGCTGCCGGTCACGGTGAACAGGTAGCCGGTCAGGTAAGGGCCGATAAAACCGCTGAGGTTGCCGATGGAGTTGATCAGACCAATGCCCACGGCCGCGCCGACGCCGGTCAGCACTTGCCCGGGGACGGCCCAGAACACGTTGATCGCGCTGTACACGCCCATCGCCAGCAGAATGAAGCCGATCACGATGATCCACGGTTGGTTGAGCCACAGCGCCACGGCAATCGACACCGCCGCGAGCATGGCGGCACCGCCCGCGTGCCAGTGACGCTCTTGCAAACGGTCAGAACGACGGCTCCACCAGATCATCGCCACAGCGGCCACCGCGTAAGGGATGGCGGTGATCAGGCCGTTTTGCATCAGGCCGATTTCCAGGCCGAAGGTGCCGCGGAACGAGGCCAGTACCGTGGGCATAAAGAAGTTCATCGCGTTGGAGCCCGAGGTGATGCCGAAATACACCAGCGCCAGCAGCCATACCTGGCGGTTGCACAGAGCTTTGCGGATCATCTGGCCCTTGGTTGGCTGCACGCCCACCACCAGCGGTTTATTGCGCTCTTCCTGGGCCAGGGTGTTGATCAGCCAGCTGCGCTGCTTGTCGGTCAGCCAGTGGGCATCGGCCGGGTGGTCGGTGAGGTAGAAGTAGCAGACCACGCCGAGGATCACCGCCGGTACGGCTTCGACGATATACATCAGGCGCCAGCCGACAAAGCCCCAGGCATCGCCCATTTCCATCAGGCCCACCGACAGCGGTGCGCCGATGATTTGTGCGATGGGTACGCCCAGGTAAAACGAGGCGATCATGCGTGCGCGGTAGCGGCTCGGGAACCACAGTGACAGCAGATAGATCACCCCCGGGAAGAACCCGGCTTCGGCAATACCCAGCAGCACGCGCAGGGACACGAAATGCACCGGCGTCTGCAAAAAGCCCATGGCGCCGGCGATGATGCCCCAGGTCACCATGATCCGCGCGATCCATACACGGGCGCCGTAGCGGTGCAGCAAGATGTTGCTCGGTACTTCGAACATGAAATAGCCGAGGAAGAAAATACCCGCGCCCAGGCCATAGATGGTCTGGCTGATGCCGATATCCTCGTTCATGCGCAGAGCTGCGAAACCGACGTTGTTGCGGTCCAGAAAGGCGACTACAAACAGCAGGACCAGAAAGGGAATCATGCGCCTGGTCACACGCTTGATCGTCTGTTGTTCGATGTCCGAGACATCGGGGAGCGGAGTAGTCATGTGGCACGACCTCAGTTTTTATTGTTGTGAGTAGCGTGAACGTTGCAGCATTTTTGTGAGACAGGGCTTTTTGTGGGAGCGGGCTTGCTCGCGATGGGAGCGCTACGGGGCTTCAGTTGCACCGCGTTGCCTCGATCGCGAGCAAGCCCGCTCCCACAAGGGGGTGATGGGTTATTTGCCGGCCGTATCCTCGATATGCGCGCGCACGATGGCGTCGAAGTCCGGGTCGGCGGTAAAGCCCAATGCACGGGCGCGCGGCGCTTCTACCTTGCTCGGCCAGCTTTCGACAATACGCTGGATAGTCGCGTCGGGTTCCCAGCGAATCAGTTTGGCCACGTCGTCACCGGCCACCCGTTGCAGCGCCGCGACCATGTCGGCCACGGTGGTGGTCACGCCCGGCAGCGGAATGATGCGTTCGCCGCCCAGGGTCTGCGGCGACAGGGTCATGCCCAGCAGCATCGACTCAACAATGCGCCGTGGCGAGGTGAGGTAAACCCGGGTGTCGGGGCGCACCGGGCACACGGCAGGCAGGCCTACCAGTGGCTCGCGGATGATCGAACTGAAGAAGGTCGAGGCCGCCTTGTTCGGCTTGCCGGGGCGCACTGCCACCGTTGGCAGGCGCAGCACGCGGCCGTCGACAAAACCTTTGCGCGCATAGTCGGCGACCAGCAACTCACCCACGGCTTTTTGCATGCCGTAGGACGATTGCGGTGTCAGCACGGTGTTGTCATCCACCACTGGCGGCAGGGCGCCGCCGAATACGGCAAAACCGCTGGCATAGACGAAGCGCGGTGCATTGCCTTGCTTGCGCAGGGTTTCGAGCAACAGCATCAGGCCGTGCAGGTTGACCTGCATGCCCAGGTCGAAATCCGCCTCGGCCGCCGAGCTGACCACCGCTGCCAGATGCCAGACCAGATCCACGCCATCGGTGACGCGGGCGATGACGTCGGGGTCGGCCACATCACCGGTTACCAGCTCGATACGCGGGTCGCTCGGCACGTCTTCGCCGGCAAAGGCGTCGAACAGCACGATACGCTCGATGGTGCGCGGTGCCTGGCCTTCGAAGGTCAGGGTGTTCATGTCGAGCAGGCGTTGGGCCAGTTGTTTGCCGATAAAGCCGGTGCCGCCGGTGATCAGGATTCGCATGTGTAGCTCCGTTTCTTATAGTTGTTTGAGCGTGTTATCAGTCGGCCTGCACGGTGAGCTGGCGCTGTTCGCCGAGGCCGCTGATGCCCAGGTGCATGACCTGGCCAGGGCGCAGATAGATCGGTGTCGGCTTGATGCCCAGGCCCACCCCCGGCGGTGTGCCGGTGGAAATCACGTCGCCCGGTTGCAGCGACATGCAGCGGCTCAGATAGGCAATCAGGGCCGGGATCTGGAACACCATGGTGCGCGTGTTGCCGTTCTGGTAGCGCTGTCCGTCGACCTCAAGCCACAGGTCGAGCTGGTGCGGGTCGCTGATCTCATCGCGGGTCACCAGCCACGGGCCGAGGGGGCCGAAAGTGTCAAAGCCCTTGCCCTTGTCCCAGGTGCCGCCGCGTTCGATCTGCCATTCACGCTCGGACACGTCGTTGATCACGCAGTAACCGGCCACATGCTCCAGTGCGTTGTGTTCATCGATATTGCGTCCACCTTTGCCGATGACCACGCCCAGTTCCACTTCCCAGTCGGTCTTGATCGAGTCGCGGGGGATTTCGACGTTATCGTTGGGGCCGCAGATGGCGCTGGTCCATTTGCTGAACACCACCGGCTCCGACGGCACCGCCAGGCCGGACTCTGCGGCATGGTCGGCGTAGTTCAGACCGATGCAGATAAACTTGCCGACCTGGCCGACACACGCGCCGATGCGCGGCGAACCGCTGACCAGCGGCAGGCTGGCGGGGTCGATCTTGCCCAGTGCGGCAAGGTTTGCGGCACTCAGTGCAGTACCGGCGACATCGGCGATATGCGCCGACAAATCGCGGATATTGCCTTGGGCGTCCAGCAGACCGGGTTTTTCCTGACCTTTATCGCCGTAGCGCAGCAGTTTCATAAAAGCTCCTTTATCGAAAAAGCAGAAATCAATGCTCTTGGGTGGGAGCGGGCTTGCTCGCGATGCAGACACTGCGGTCTGTCATGTAAACCGAGGTGATGCCATCGCGAGCAAGCCCGCTCCCACAGGGAAAATCTGGTTTCAGTTGCTCATCCCGCCATCAATCACCTGGACGGTGCCGGTGGTGTAGCTGCTGGCATCGCTGGCCAGGTACAGCGCCAGCTGTGCGATTTCTTCAGCGCTACCGATGCGGCCCATGGGCTGACGGTCAACAAAGGCCTGGTACACATCGGCTTCGCTGCGCCCTTGCTCAAGGGCTTGTTCGGCGATGCGCTGGCGCAGCGAAGGGGAGTCCACGGTGCCCGGGCAAATGGCGTTGCAGCGGATGCCCTGGCGCACATAATCGGCGGCTACCGATTTGGTCAGGCCGATCACCGCGGCCTTGCTGGCGGTATAGGCAAAGCGGTTGGGCACGCCTTTGACGCTGGAGGCCACCGAGGCCATGTTGATGATCGAGCCGCCACCGTTGTCCAGCATGCCCGGCAAAAAAGCGCGGATCATGCGGTACATGGCGGTCACGTTAAGGTCGAAAGAGAATTGCCAGGCCTGCTCGTCGCATTCAAGCAGGGCACCGCTGTGGACGAAGCCAGCGCAGTTGAACAGCACGTCGACGTTGCCGACCTGTTGGTGGATGGCATCGATGGCGGATGCCTGCGTTACGTCCAGAGGCAGCACTTGAATACCGGCGATGTCGCGCAGGGTTTCGACATGCAGATCGGTGGCGATGACCTGCGCACCCGCATCGCGAAAGGCCAGTACCGAAGCGCGGCCGATGCCTTGAGCTGCAGCGGTGATCAGCACACGTTTGTTGGCTAGGTTCATGGCAGGTGTCCGTTGTTATTATGTGGTGCGACCCCCTGCACACTAATATTGCGCTGCGATAATCGCCAATGAGATATTCTCAGGACTTAATAACCGGGGGTTATCGGATGGCGGATGTTGGATTCAATCAGCTGTGCAACTGGCTGCGCTTTCGCCATTTGGTGCTTGTCGACACCTTGGCGCGCACCCAAAACATGCATGCCACCGCGCAGGAAATGAGCATCAGCCAGCCGGCCGTGAGCAAGATGCTGCGCGAGATCGAGCATCAGCTGGGCTTTGAAGTCTTTGCCCGCTTGCCGCGCAGCATGACCCTCACCGACCTGGGCAGCCATGTGGCCCGTTTCGCCCAGATTGCCTTGAACGACACCGGCCAGTTTGTCAGCCAGATCAACCATCTGCGCCAGGGCGGGCATGGCCTGATCAAGGTCGGCACTATTTATGCGGCCACGGCCCTGGCCGTGCCTGCTGCCATTGTGCGGGTCAAGCAAGACTGGCCGCTGCTGACCGTGCAGGTGCTCGAAGGCACCAGTGCCAATATGCTGACCTTGCTCGAACACAAGGAACTGGACCTGGTGGTGGCCCGGTTTACCCTCGACCGCCATCGTGAGTTGTTCGATTTCCAGGCGCTGGCGCCGGAGCCGTTGTGCCTGGTCACGGGCAGCCAGCACCCGCTGGCCGGGGCCAGTGAAGTGCCGCTGGCGGATCTGGGCAGCTGGCCGTGGGTGATTTACCCCACGGGCACGCCGATGCGCGCCCGGGTGGAAAAAGCCTTTGTCGAAGCAGGCATGCAAACCCCGGAAAACACCGTGGAAACCGTGTCGTTGCAGACCACCATGCAACTGCTGCAAACCACACCGTCGGTGGCGATGCTGGCCGAGTCGATGGTCGAGCCGGAAATCCAGGCGGGTCGCCTGACCCGGCTGACGTTGCCGTTTCCGCTGGTGCTGGCTGACTACGGGGTGATTACCCGGCGCAACGAGGTCCCGCAGTGGTCGGCAAAAGCCTTTATCGACGCCTTGTTGAGTGGCCCCGATGCCCTGCGCGGTGCACGCCAGACGCCTTGATAACGCAGGGTTATTAACTGATGGAATGATGTAATTGGGCACAGGCCCAACCGCCCTCTAAAGTGAGCGTCGCCCCACCTGTCGGGTAGGGGCGCAACCGCTCATGAGAGGCGCGTATGAGAACAATAAAAAGCTACAAGACGCTGACGATCTTCTTCCTGTTCCTGATTGGCGTGGTCAACTACCTTGACCGCAGTGCCTTATCCATCGCCAATACCACCATCCAGAAAGACCTGGCCATCAGCCCGATGCAAATGGGCGTGATGCTGTCAGCGTTTTCCATTGCCTATGCTTTTTCGCAACTGCCCCTCGGCGCCCTGATCGACAAATTGGGCAGCAAGCTGGCCCTGGGCGGGTCGCTGGTGGTGTGGTCGGTGGCGCAAGCGGCCTTTGGCCTGTTCAGCAGTTACGGTCATCTGGTCGGGCTGAGGGTGTTGTTGGGCATTGGCGAGGCGCCGGTGTTTCCTTCGGCAGCCAAGGCGTTGTCGGAGTGGTTTGATACCCAGGAGCGCGGTACCGCGACCGGCTGGGTGTGGTCTTCGACCTGTATCGGTCCGTGCCTGGCGCCGCCGTTGCTGACAGTGTTCATGGTGCATCTGGGCTGGCGCGGGATGTTTATCCTGACGGGCGTGATGGGCCTGCTACTGGCGGTGTGCTGGTTCAAGTTCTACAAAAGCAAGGCGCAATACATGGCCGAGACAGGCCGTGCGGAGCCGGTGCCGGTGCACCAGGTCAAGGCACCGAAAGTGCGCTGGACCTCGTTGTTCAAGGACCGCAACACCTGGGGCGCGTTTCTCGGGTTTATGGGCGTGATCTACATGATCTGGCTCAACCTCACCTGGTTGCCCGGTTATTTTGAGCGCGAGCACGGGCTGGATTTGTATCGCACGGCCTGGGTGGTATCGCTGGCTTATTTGTTTGGCGCGTTGGGTACCATAGTGGCTGGCAAATGCTGCGATCGCCTGGTGGCGCGGGGCATGCGGGTGCTGGCCAGCCGTAAGCTGATGGTGATCCTGGGCCTGCTGGGCGGGGCACTGTTTACCCTGATCGTGGCCTTTACCACCAACGTGGTGGCCTGTGTGATCCTGCTGTGCCTGACCATGTTCTTTATCAATATTTCCAGCGCCACGGCGTGGATGATCGTCAACACCATCGTGCCGTCGGAGCGGGTGGCATCGTTTGGCTCGATCCAGAACTTTGGCGGTTATCTGGCGGGCTCGATTGCGCCGATCCTGACTGGCTTCAGCGTGCAGCAGAGTGGTTCGTTTTCCTCGGCCTTCGTGATCAGTGCGGTGGTGGCGGCGTGTTCGGCGTTTGCCTATTTTGCGTTGCTCAAGGAGCCGCAGGCACCGGAAGCGCCCTTGGCCACGCTTGCTCCCGCCTGACTGAGCCTTTGTTGGGGCGGGCTTGCTCCCTGCGGTGCGCCAGCCAGACCGGGTTGCTTGCATCGCAGGCAAGCCAGCTCCCACAGTTTTTGCGGTGCACACAAAATCCGGGGTCACCCGCGTCCCTCTGTGGGAGCGGGCTTGCTCGCGATGGCATCCCTGCGGTGCGCCAGCCAGACCGGGTTGCCTGCATCGCAGGCAAGCCGGCTCTCACAGGTTTTGCGGTGCTCACATAATCCGGGGTCTGCCGCGCCCCTCTGTGGAAGCGGGCTTGCTCGCGATGGCATCCCTGCGGTGCGCCAGCCAGACCGGGTTGCTTGCATCGCAGGCAAGCCAACTCCCACAGTTTTTGCGGTGCTCACAAAATCCGGGGTCTGCCGCGCACCTCTGTGGGAGCGGGCTTGCTCGCGATGGCATCCCTGCGGTGCGCCAGCCAGACCGGGTTGCTTGCATCGCAGGCAAGCCAACTCCCACAAGTTTTGCGGTGCTCACTAAAACCGGAGGCTGCCGCGCACCTCTGTGGGAGCGGGCTTGCTCGCGATGGCATCCCTGCGGTGCGCCAGCCAGACCGGGTTGCTTGCATCGCAGGCAAGCCAACTCCCACAAGTTTTGCGGTGCTCACAAAAAATCCCACGACATATCCCGTCAAACGATGCCCGCTGTGGCTGGCCCGCTACTGACTAGCCTTTGAAATTCATCAACTAATAGAGTCAGGCCATGTCTTCTTTTCCCGCCTCCCACCGTCTGCGCCGTGGTCGTTACAGCGAGCCAAATCGCATTTATCTTCTGACCGCCAATACGCTGCATCGGCAACCCATTTTCCTGAACTGGCGTGTAGGCCGACGGGTGGTCGAACAGTTCAAGCAGGTACAAGTGCAGGGGCTGGCCACTTCGCTGGCATGGGTGGTCATGCCCGATCATTTTCATTGGCTGATCAGCCTTGAACAGGGCTCGCTGGATAACTTGATGTGCCGCACAAAATCGTTGAGCACCCGCGCAATCAACCAGGTTACAGGACAAGCAGGCCGCCGCTGGCAGCAGGGCTACCACGACCATGCCTTGCGGCGTGATGAAGATATCAAGCAGGTGGCCCGTTATGTGATTGCCAACCCGCTGCGTGCCGGGCTGGTCAAGCGGGTGGGAGACTACCCCTTGTGGGACGCGATCTGGGTTTGACCCCTATAACACGAGATTACCTGTGGAAGCGGGCTTGCTCGCGATGGCATCCCCGGGGTGCGCCAGCCAGACCGGGTTGTTTGTATCGCAGGCAAGCCGGCTCCCACAGTTTTTGCGGTGCTCACAAAATCCGGGGTCTGCCGTGTCCCTATGTGGAAGCGGGCTTGCTCGCGATGGCATCCCCGGGGTGCGCCAGCCAGACCGGGTTGTTTGTATCGCAGGCAAGCCGGCTCCCACAGTTTTTGCGGTGCTCACAAAATCCGGGGGCTGCCGCGTCCCTCTGTGGGAGCGGGCTTGCTCGCGATGGCATCCCCGGGGTGCGCCAGCCAGACCGGGTTGTCAGCATCGTAGGCAAGCCGGCTCCCACAGGTTTTACAACCAGGATTCACTAATCCGCCGGTCCAGTTCTTCCCAGTCGGCCATGCCCAGCACCCGGGTGGTGTTGAGGCCGCGCAGGTAGCCGCGCAGTTGCTGGGCGCTGGCCTGGATGTCGGCAGCCGGGGCGTTTTCGCTGTGCAGTGCCTCTTCGTAGAGGCTCAGGTAGTCGTTCACCCGATCGCGGTACTCGGGCAGTACCGCTTCACGGATCAGGTCGAAGGTGCGCAGTTTTTGATTGGTATTCACGGGTCACCCTTTGTGAGTTTACGGGCTGTTGTTTGTCACCCAATGTAGCTCACATGTGACCCGGGTTAATACCTCTGCAGCGTCAGTGTGGCGCAGGCGCAGGTGCCGGGAGTTTGCCCGGCTCGTGCCCGGTCCTGGCCGAGCGGATCAGCATCAGCGCCCCCAGTACCGCCATCCCCGCCAGAAAGTACATGCCCGCATGCGGGTTGTTGAAGTAGCCCTCGGCCCAGGTCTTGACTGTTGGCGCGAGAAAACCACCGAGGTTGCCCAGGGCACCGATCACGGCAATCCCGCTGGCCGCCGCCGCGCCACCCAAAAAGCGCGTAGGCAGGGTCCAGAACAACGGTTGCACGGTAATAAAACCGGCGGCGGCCACGCAGAACGCCACAATCACCAGCACCAGATTGCCACTTAAGGTCGAGCCAACCATACCCACGGCCGCCAGTGCCAACATCAACGCGGCATAGCGGGTTTGCTGGCCCTTGCGGTCGGCATGGCGGGTCACCAGGTACAGCATGATCACGGTGGCAATCCACGGAATGGAGGTCAGTGCGCCGACCTTCAGGCCAATACCGGTACCCAGCAGTTCGGCGATTCGCGTCGGCAGGTAGAACAGCACGCCATACACGCTGACCTGAATGGTGAAGTAGATCAGGGTGAAGTACAGCACTACCGGGTTGAACATCGCTGCACGCCACGACGACGGGCCTTTGTTGGCTTTTTGCAGTTGCTCTTTTTCCAGCTCGTGCTCGATCGCGGCCTTTTCTTCAGTGTTCAGCCACTTGGCATCCCGGGGTTTGTCGGTCAGGTAGAAGAACGCGAACACGCCGATGATCGACGCCGCGAGGCCTTCAGTGACAAACATCCACTGCCAGCCGGTCAGGCCGAACTGCGCGCTTTCCAGCAACCAGCCCGACACAGGCCCGCCTACCATCAGCGACACCGGCACGCCAAAATAATAAATGCCATAGGCCGAGCCACGCTGGTTCTGCGGAAACCAGTAGGTCAGGTACAGCACCACGCCCGGCGACAGCCCGGCTTCTGCGACGCCCAGCAGAAACCGCAAGATATAGAAGCTGGTTTCGTCGTGGGCAAACATCATTGCCGCCGATACCAACCCCCAGGTCACCATGATCCGGCTCAGCCAGATACGCGCGCCGATCTTGTGCAGCATCAGGTTGCTGGGGACTTCGAACACCGCATAGCCGATAAAGAAAATCCCCGCACCCAGGGCAAACGCCGCGTTGCTCAGGCCGGTGTCCGCCTGCAGGGCGTGCTTGGCAAAACCGATATTGGAACGGTCGATGATCGCCATCGCGAACATCAGGGCGACAAAGGGCAGGATGCGCCAGCGGATTTTGCTCAGCGCCTGTTGCAAAGCGGGATTGGACATGGGGTGCTCCGTTATTGTTTTTGTGGAGTACAGCAATCAGATTTTTTTAAGGGAAGCACGCGCATAGGCTGCAACGATCAGGAAGCAGCCCATCGGTAACAGATAGGCCACCGCGGTGGAGGAGTGGTCGGCCACCATGCCCATGATGTAGGGCAGCAGCGCGCCGCCGACAATGGCCATGATCATGAACGAGCTGCCACGTTTGGTATGCGGGCCGAGGTTTTTCACGCCCATGGCAAACAGCGTCGGGAACATGATCGACATAAAGAAGAACGTCGCCACCAGTGCGACCACCGACACGCCCTCAAACCCCAGCACCACCACCGCACACAGCGCCACGTTGATCAGCGCGTAGATCAGCAGCAGGCGCTGGGCGTTGACGCGGCCCATCAGCCAGGTACTGAAGAAACGGCCAAACATAAAGCTGAGCATGGCCACCGAGAGCAGATATGCCGCTTGCTGGCTGCTCATTTGCGCCCAGTGCTCGGTGACGTAGTTGATAAAAAACGCACCCACGCCAACCTGCGCACCCACATAAAAGAACTGGGTGATGACCCCGGTGACGAACTCACGGTGTTGCCACAGGCTTTTGTGGTCGTGTTGCGCGGCTTGCACTTCCTGCTCGCGCAGGTCGGGAAGCGGGGTGCGGGCGATAAGGATGGCCACCAGCAACACCAGTGCGGCAATTACCAGATAGGTCATTTGCAGCGATTGCGTGGTGTCGGTGCTGTTGGCGCCGCTGAAAAACAGTGCGCCACCAATCAACGGGCCGAAGAACTGCCCCAGGCCGTTGAACGATTGCGCCAGGTTCAGGCGTCGTTCTGCTCCGGCGGGCTCACCCAGCACAGTGGCATAGGGGTTGGCGGCGGTTTCCAGGCAGCCCAGGCCGCAGGCGATCACAAACAGCGCGAAGAGGAAAAACTGGAAGCTCTGCGCTGCAGCGGCGGGCATAAACAACAGGGCGCCGGTGGCATAGAGGCACAGGCCCAGCAAGATACCGGCCTTGTAGCCGTACTTGTCCATCAGCAAACCGGCGGGCAGGGCGATCAGAAAATACGCCCCGAAGTAGGCGCTTTGCAGCAGGCCCGACTGCGCCTTGCTGACGTGCAGGGTTTCCTGGAAGTGCTTGTTGAGTACATCGAGCAGGCCATAGGACAGGCCCCAGAGAAAGAACAGGCAGGTGACCAGGATCAGTGCCCAGCGATAGGACGTAACCGCCCGGGTAAAGGACGGCGCTGCGACGTTCGGGTGCTTGAGTGACATGACGCATCTCCTTTTTATTGTTGTTGGCGACTTGCGTGAATCAGGATCTATAGGTGGGAGCGGGCTTGCTCGCGATTGGATCGCTGCGGTGTCTCAGGCAAATCGCGCTGATGCCATCGCGAGCAAGCCCGCTCCCACAGGGTTACGGGGGCAAGCTGAAGATCCGTTTCATCGGGGCCCATTTTTCCGTGGGCAAAGTCCAGGGCGTGGGCTGCTGGAAGCGCCACATCAGTGCCTCCCATTCCTGCACCCTGGGGTCGCTGGCGCCGGCCCGGGTAAAGGCCTCGGCACTAAACCCGGGAGCGGTGTCCATGACCATGAACAGCCGCGTGCCCAGACGCCAGATCTGCATGTCGAGCACGCCATGCCCGCGCAAATGGGCGCTGATCTGTGGCCAGATTTGTTGGTGCAAGTGCTCGTACTCGGCAATCAGCGCCGGGTCGTCCTTCAAGTCCAAAGCCAGGCACTGGCGGTTCATGTCAGCGCCCGGTCCAGGTGGGTGTAGCCACCGTCCACCACCAGCCATTGCCCGGTGGTGTGGGAGGCGCGCGGCGAGAGCAAAAACAGCACGCTGTCGGCAATTTCTGCGGCCGTGGTCATGCGCTGGCCCAGGGGGACTTTTTCGACAATGCTCGCCAGCTTGGCCTGCGGGTCGGCGAAGGTATCGATCCAGCGCTCGTACAGCGGTGTCATCACCTCTGCGGGGATCACCGCGTTGACCCGTATGCCGTCAGCCAATAACGACGTGGCCCATTCCCGTGTCAGCGCCAGTTGCGCGCCCTTGGCGGCGGTATAGCCGCTGGTGCCGCCTTGCCCGGTGAGGGCGGTCTTGGAGCTGATATTGACGATGGCGCCGCGGCTGGCCTTGAGGGCGTCCACGCACAGGTGGGTCATGAGGTAGTAATGGATCAGGTTTTTTTCCAGCGATTCGACAAAGGCCGCGCGCCCGGCCTCAAGGCCCACGCCATCGTTGACCCCGGCGTTGTTGACCAGCCCGTCGATACGCCCGAAGCGTTGCAGCACGCTGGCGACGGCTGCGCGGCAGGCGCCTTCGTCGCGCAGTTCGACCTGCATAAACAGGCTGCGTGAACCGCGCTGGTCCAGTTGCCGCGCCAGATCATCGGACAGCGGGCTGTGGCCGAAAATCACCGGGATCGCGCCTTCGTCGGCCAGCCCCAACGTGATGGCCGCGCCAATCCCCGAGCCGCCGCCGGTGACGATAAACACCTTGTCTTGCAGATGCAGATTCATTGCGTTGCTCCCTCAATGTTGTAGACGCGGCATGCCGTGCCCCCCCAGATGGCTGCGTGTTGTGACACGCTGGCGACCAGGGCGCGGGTGGCCTCGTAGTCACTGGCCAGCAGGCACACCGGCCAGTCCGAGCCGAACATCAGGCGTTCGGGGCCGAACAGCTCCAGTGCGGTGTGCAGGTACGGTGTCAGTTGGGCGCTGTTCCAATGTTGCCAATGGGCTTCGGTGATCAGCCCCGACAGCTTGCAGCTGACATGGGGCAGGGCGGCCAGCGCTGCGAGTTGCCGGGTCCAGGTGGTTAAATCGTTGGCCTGCACATCGGGTTTGCCGAGGTGATCGAGCACCAGATGGTGCTGGTCATGCTGTTGGCACAGTTCAGTGACCGCACCCAGATCCCGGGCCTTGACCAGTACCTCGTAGACCAGCCCCCGGCGCTGCAGGGTGGCGAGGCCGCGCTGGAATTCGGGTTTTTGCATAAAGCCGGCCGGCGAGCTTTCGTCCTGCAACTGATGACGAAAGCCGCGCAAAACCGGCGCCTGCGCCCAACGCTCCAGCGACGCTTCAAGGTCGCTGGCGCACAGGTCGACCCAGCCCACCACCGCGCGAATCCACGGATAACGCTTGGCCAGATTGAGCAACTGGTCGGTTTCGCTGGCACAGGCGCGGGCCTGCACGGCAATGCAGCCGTCAAGCCCGGCCGCATCCAGCAAGGGCCGCAGATCATCAGGTTGAAAGTCCTGGCGCAAACAACCCATGTCGCGGCCTATCCAGGGGTAGGCCGCGGCGTCATAGCGCCAGAAGTGCTGGTGGGCGTCCAGCCGCAGCGGTTGGGTGACGGGCATGGTCTTCAGCCCCGGTACCGGTACTGTTCGCGGGAGGCGGCTTTCATCTGGATCGAAAACCCCGGCGCCTGTGGCGGCATATAGGCCGCGTTGCGAATCACACAGGGGTCTTCGAAGTGCTCGTGCAGATGGTCGACAAATTCCACCACGCGGCCTTCGTGAGTGCCGGCGATGCACAGGTAGTCGATCATCGACAGGTGCTGCACGTATTCGCACAGGCCAACGCCGCCGGCGTGCGGGCATACCGGCAGGTTGTATTTGGCGGCCATCAGCATCACCGCCAGCACTTCGTTGACCCCACCGAGACGGCAGGCGTCGATCTGCACCACGTCGATGGCTTCACGCATGATCAGCTGTTTGAACACGATGCGGTTCTGGCACATTTCGCCGGTGGCCACCTTGACCGGGCTGACGCCCAGGCGGATTTTGCGATGGCCCTCGACGTCATCCGGGCTGGTGGGCTCTTCGATAAACCACGGGTTGGCGAACGACAGCTCGCGCACCCAGTCGATGGCCGCGTCCACTTCCCAGACCTGATTGGCGTCGATCATCAACTGGCGATCCGGGCCCAGCACTTCGCGGGCGATGCGCACGCGGCGGATGTCGTCCTGCAGGTCATGGCCGACTTTCAATTTGACGTGGGAGAAGCCCGCGTCGACCGCTTCCTGACACAGGCGGCGCAACTTCTCGTCGGCATAGCCCAGCCAGCCGGCGGAGGTGGTGTAGCAGGGGTAGCCGTCAGCTTCGAGCAGGGCCAGGCGTTCGGCCTTGCCGCGGGCGCGTTCGCGCAGCAGGGTCAGTGCCTCGGCCGGGGTGATGCAGTCAGTGATGTAGCGGAAATCAATGCAGCGCACCAGCTCTTCAGGGCTCATGTCCGCCACCAGGCGCCACACCGGTTTGCCTTCGGCCTTGGCCCACAAATCCCAGGCAGCGTTGACCACCGCACCGGTGGCCAGGTGAATGGCGCCCTTGTCCGGGCCGATCCAGCGCAGCTGACTGTCGCTGGTCACGTGGCGCCAGAAACGGCCCATGTCTTCGGCGATCCATTCCAGCTTCAGACCCACCAGCAGGCTGGCCAGGGCCTTGATCGAGGCGCAGCAGATTTCATTGCCACGGCCGATGGTGAAGGTCAGGCCGTGGCCTTCGAGGTTCGGGGTGTCGGTTTCGAGAATCACATAGGCCGCTGAGTAGTCAGGGTCCGGGTTCATCGCGTCCGAGCCATCGAGCGATTGCGAGGTGGGGAAGCGGATGTCTTCGACGCGTACGGCAGTAATCGTGGTCATGGTGCAGCTCCCTGTCAGTCGGCATTCACGGTGCGTTGCTGTTGTTCGCCCAGCCCTGTGATGCCCAGGCGCATGGTCTGGCCGGCACGCAGGTACACAGGCTCGGGCTTGATGCCCAGGCCGACGCCCGGCGGGGTGCCGGTGGAAATCACGTCGCCGGGTTGCAGGCTCATGAACTGGCTGAGGTAGCTGACGATTTTCGGGATCTGGAAAATCATCGTGCGGGTATTGCCGTTCTGGTAACGATGGCCATCCACTTCCAGCCACAGGTCGAGCTGGTGCGGGTCGGCGATTTCGTCGCGGGTTACCAGCCACGGCCCCAGCGGGCCGAAGGTGTCGCAGCCTTTGCCTTTGTCCCAGGTGCCGCCCAGTTCCAGCTGGAACTCGCGCTCGGAGACGTCGTTGATCACGCAGTAGCCGGCCACGTGCTCAAGCGCTTCGCTTTCGCTGATATAGCGACCGCCTTTGCCGATGACCACACCCAGCTCGACTTCCCAGTCGGTTTTGCGCGAATTGCGCGGGATTTCGACGTTGTCGTTGGGGCCGACGATGGCGCTGGTCCATTTGCTGAACACCACCGGTTCGGCGGGGATGGCGGCGCCGGTTTCGGCAGCATGGTCGGCGTAGTTCAGGCCGATGCAGATAAATTTGCCGACCTGGCCGACGCAGGCGCCGATGCGGGGTGAGCCTTGCACCAGGGGCAGGGTGGACGGGTCGATATCTTGCAGGCGGGCAATGCTTTCGGGGCTCAGGGCCTGGCCTGCGATATCCGCGACCACTGCCGACAAATCGCGCAGTTGGCCATTGTTGTCGAGCAGGGCAGGACGTTCCTGGCCTTTGTCACCGTAACGCAGCAGTTTCATAAACAATCCTTTTTTGGGGAGGGGCAGGCTTGTTGTGGGAGCGGGCTTGCTCGCGATTGGATCGCTGCGGTGTTTCAGACAAACCGCGTCGTCCGCATCGCGAGCAAGCCCGCTCCCACAAGGTCAAAAGCTGAGGCTAGTTGCTCCAGCCGCCATCAATGATTTGCGCCGTGCCGGTGGTGAAACCGCTGGCACTCGAACCCAGGTACAGCGCCAACTGGGCGATTTCTTCGGCGGTGCCGATGCGGCCCATGGGCTGGCGTGCGGCAAAGGCGGCGTACACCTCGTCGACACTGCGGCCTTCGCGTTCGGCCTGTTCACGGATACGCTGGCGCAGCGAAGGGGAGTCGACGGTGCCGGGGCAGATGGCGTTGCAGCGGATGTTCTGGCTGACGAAATCAGCCGCAACCGAACGGGTCAGGCCGATCACCGCGCCCTTGCTGGCGCAGTAGGCAAAGCGGTTGGGCACGCCTTTGACGCTGGAGGCCACAGAAGCCATGTTGATGATCGAACCGCCGCCGTTGCCCAGCATGCCCGGCAAGAAAGCGCGGATCATGCGGTACATGGCGGTCACGTTGAGGTCCAGGGCAAAGCTCCAGTCCTGTTCGTCGCATTCCAGAATAGTGCCGCTGTGTACGACGCCTGCGCAGTTGAACAGCACGTCCAGCGGACCCAGTTCCTGGGCCAGGCGCGCAATGGCAGCAGCATCGGTGACGTTGAGCAGGTGTTTGTGCGCGCCTTCAAGGGCGTCGAGGGCGCCAGCATTGATGTCGGCGGCGAAGACTTCGGCACCGGCGGCCAGGTATGCCTGGACGGTGGCCTGGCCAATCCCCTGCGCAGCGGCAGTGATCAGCACACGTTTGCCGGAAAGATCCATGGGTGCTCCGTTACGATGTCATTGTTTTTATTGTTGGCCTAATGGTCAGGCCATTAAAGGCGTAGCAAATGGCAAAACGACACAAGTGCAGGGATAAGGTTTGCTATGATCGCTTTACGATATCCGTCCAATGGTCAGGCCATTGGGCCTTTTGTAGCATGCACCTCAAGCTTCAACAAGCGTCTTTTTTTGCCAAAACCAGAGCTTATTTCCTGATGCCATTTCAAGTAATTGATAACCAACGGCTTTATCGGCAGATCGCCGATCAGCTGCGCGCCTTGATCGACAGTGGTGAGTTTCCGCCGGGCAGCCGCTTGCCAGCCGAGCGGGAACTGGCCAAGTTGCTGGGTGTGAGCCGGGCCTCGGTGCGCGAGGCGATGATTGCGCTGGAAGTCATCGGGCTGGTGGATGTGCGCGTAGGTAATGGCGTCCTGGTGTGTGAGCCGCCGGTGCAAACGGTGTCGGATGAGCCCGTTATGGCCCAGGCCACCCGGGATCAGTGGAAGGAACTGGACCCGGAACTGAACCTTGAAATTGACTTCAGCGCCGAAATCCCGCCCTTCGCCCTGCTCCAGGCCCGCCGTCTGATCGAGCCAGAGGCGGCGGCACTGGCGGCGGTCAATGCCAGTGACGAGGAATTGGCAGGTATTCGCGAGGCTTTTGAGCGCAACGTCCAGGACAACCGCGAAGGCTCCCACACCCACCCTGGTGACCGCCTGTTCCATATTCGTATTGCCCAGGCCTCGGACAATCCGGCCTATGCCCTGATGATCCAGCATCTGCTGGGCCATCGTTATGGCAGCATGTTCCAGCGCCTGCAAAACCACTACACCCCTCAAGACATGACCCACCGCTCGGAGGACGAGCACCGGCGCGTGCTGCAAGCGCTGGAGCAGCACGACGCTGGCGCGGCACGCCAGGCCATGAGCGAACACCTGGATGAGGTAATCCGCATTTTCAGCCGCAGTGCGCGCTGACGGGGAGCCGGGCAGGTTTGGGATTTTCCCTACATTTTCGGAGATATTTCCTAGGTAAAAAATCTGCCGATACTCGGACAATTGCCTCACACCGTTTTTCGATGGGTTGTTGCAATGCCTGGCAGTTCCTTGCGTATTTTGATTTTGGAAGATGACAGCTTCCAGCGTGCCGTCGCGGTGCGCATGTTTCGTTCCCTTGGCTGCCATGAAGTGTTTGAGGCCGCTGATGGCAGCCAGGCGCTGGCGCTGCTGCAGCAGGTGGGGGCGGTGGATATCGCCGTCTGCGACCTGCAGATGGAGGGCGTGGATGGCCTGGCGTTCCTGCGTCGGGCGGGCCAGTCGGGGCAGATCGGGGCGGTGTTGCTCAGCAGTGCCCTGTCGGCGGACCTGCGGCGTGCGGCGCAACAGGTCATTGCCCTGTTGGGGCTGCAGTTGCTGGGTGACGTTGGCAAGCCGCTGCCGGCCAAAGAGCTGCAAGCCTTGCTGGATAAGTACCGGGGCAGTTGCATCCGGGCGACTTCGCCAGACGCAGTGGTGCGGCCCGCGTGCGAGGACGAAGTGCGTCAGGCCCTGGCCCTGCAGCAATTGCAGGCCTGGTATCAGCCCAAGTTCAACCTGCGCAGCGGTGAGGTGTGCGGTGTTGAAGTGCTTTGCCGCTGGATGCACCCCAGCAAGGGCGTGTTGCCGCCTGCGCTGTTTATCCCGGTCCTCGAGCGTTGCGGGTTAATGGACGAGCTGTTGTTCGCCCAGCTGGATCAGGCCTTGAGCCTGCAAGAGCAGGCCCGGATTCAGGGTTACCCGTTGAACATGGCGTTCAACCTGCAAACGTCACAGCTGGCCAACAGCCAGTTGACCTATACCCTCAAGGGCATCCTGGCACGGCATGGGACGCCGGGTTCCCGGTTGACCTTCGAGCTGACGGAAAACGGCCTGCTACAAGCGCCGGCCGCCAGTCTGGAGAACCTGGTACGCCTGCGCATGATGGGTTGCCGCTTGTCGCTGGACGATTTCGGCGCCGGGTTTTCCTCGCTTCAACGCCTGTGTCAGTTGCCCTTCAACGAAATCAAGCTCGACGGTGAGTTTGTCCGCAACCTGGAGCATGAACCTCGTTGTGCAGCCGTGATCGCCAGCACCCTGGCCCTGGGCAACAGCCTGGGCATGGCGGTGGTGGTCGAAGGGATTGAAACCTTGGACCAGTTGCAGCGGTTGCTGGCGATGGGCTGCGTTGAAGGGCAGGGCTACTGGTTTGCCCGGCCCATGAGCGGGCAGGGCTTGCTGCACTGGTTGCAGCAACGTGAAACAAACCCTGTCGCTGTGAGTGTGTGAGCGGCTGATCAGTTGAAGGAGTAGGGCGTCAGGGCCGTAGGGTCGATGTTCTGCTCAACCTTGACCAGTGCATCCTTGAACGGGCAGAGCAGGCCGACACTGGTTTTGCGGCAGTCACTGACGCTTTTGAAATCACTGGTGAGCGGTTTTTGCGGGCCGCTCAAGCGCGTCAGGTTGCGAATCTGATCCATTGACTGGGCCTCAAAGGCGATACGTAAAAACAGCTCGCCGGTTTTGACTTCCTTGTAACGCTCGAACTGCAACGTGCCCACGGGCGGGATATTGTTTTCAATGTAGTCGCCCTGCTTCCAGCCGAAGCCGAGCATGGTGCGCAGGTAAGCGATATTGGTGTCGTGGGCCACCAGCAGCATCAGCGGTACATCGGGCGGGGTGCTGGAGGCATCTGTTTGCGCCAGCGGGGTGCCCAGTTTGAGCTCCAGGGCAATCTGGTTCATCAGCTCGGAGGCGCCGCGGCTGGCGATATAGGGGATGTCGTTGAGGTAGTCGTACTTGGCCTTGGTCAGCACCATCAGGCTGGACACCTCGGTGGCGGTACGCGCGTTGCCGAATGCAACCTTGTCCAGGGGCAGGCCCTGGCTGTATTCCAGGCGGAAGACTTCGCCCATATTGGCACCGGCGCTAAGGCCCTTGATCGCAAAGCGGCCCTTGGCGTTTTGCTCCAGTGTCCAGGCTTGCTTGCCGTAGGGGCAATCGGCGCCGGGCAGGCAGGCAACTTCCCGCAGCTTTTCTTCAAAGGGCTTGTAGCGGGCCTGGGCGGCTTCAACGCTGCCGCCCAGGGCCTTGAGAATGTCGGCTTTGGCTGTTGCCGGGTCGAGGGCGGCAAAGGGCATTTCATTGGCCTGGAACAGGGCGTCCTGTTCGCCCGTGACATAAGTGGGTTGCAGGCCGCAGCCGGGGAACATGCCATCGAGCAGGGCCTGGGCGGTGGCTTTGGTGCGTTGCAGGGGGCTGGCGTGCACCAGCAGCTGGTTGGCACCCGGGCAACCCTGGGGGATCAACCCGGCGGCCCGCAGCACTTCGCCGCGGTAGCGGCCCATTTCCACCGCGCCGGTATAGCCGTGGCCGGTCAGGTTGCCGAAGGGCACCAGCCAGGTTGGCCATTGGCGCTGGGTGACCGAGGTCAGCAGTTTTTCATTGGAAGCGGTAGGCGGGCGCACGCCGTGGCGGCTGACCTGCACGACTTTATCCAGCACATAGCCATCGCTGGTGGGCGTCTGGGCAAAAGCTGATGGGCTGAACAGGCTGGCCAGCAACAGGCCGGTATAGAGCGGGGGCAGCATCTTCATCGATCTTCCTTTGGGTCTTCCTGACTCGGTGGGCGAAGAGTCTAGTCGGCAAATAAGTCAAGCGCCGTTCAAGGGCTATGAACTCCGTAGCAGCTGCCGAAGGAACGAGGCTGCGTCCGGCGGCGAAGCCGTCGTGAAATCAGGCACTGCGGTGTACCAGTCGAACCTAGCTCTCAGTGTTTACGACGACTACGTCGCCGGACGCAGCCTCGTTCCTTCGGCGGCTGCTACGGGAGGTTCACTGTTTTCGCGGGATTTGTGCGGTGCCCGCTTGAAATTCCGAACAGGCGGTGCGTATTTTGTAGTCATTGCCCTCAGCGGCCTGCTCGACAACAAGGAAAGTGGCATGACAAGCGATGGCCAGGGCTCTCTCGCGCAACAATTGGCGGGTATCGATGAAATTGAATGCGTCACCCCCGATCTCAATGGCGTGCCCCGCGGCAAAGTGATGAGCGCTGCCGGGTTCCTTGATGGCCGGCGCTTGCAGATGGCGCGTGGGGTGTTGCTGCAATGCATCATGGGCGGTTACCCCGAGTCGCGTTTTTATGGCAGCGAGGACGGCGACCTGGCCTTGGTACCTGCCGCGGGCCAGCTCCATCGCCTGCCCTGGAGCCAGCCACCCCGTGCCCTGGCCATTTGCAACGCCGATGAGTTGAGCGGTGAAAGCTCGCCGCTGTCGACCCGTGGCCAGTTGAAGGCGGTGATCGCCCGTTATGCGGCGCGGGGCCTGGCGCCGGTGGTGGCCACCGAGCTCGAGTTCTTTGTGTTTGCGCCCAACCCCGACCCGACCCAGCCATTCCGCCCGCCCGTGGGCCTGGACGGTCGCCGCGAAACCGGTTTTTCGGCATTCAGCATCAGCTCCAACAATGGCCTGCGGCCTTTTTTCAATGAGGTGTATCAAAGCATGGCGGCCCTGGGGTTGCCCCGCGACACCGTGATGCACGAGATGGGCGTCAGCCAGTTTGAGATCAACCTGCTGCACGGCGATCCGTTGCTGCTGGCCGATCAGACTTTTCTGTTTAAGCACCTGCTCAAGGAAGTCGCCCTTAAACATGGCCTGACCGTGGTGTGCATGGCCAAGCCGCTGGCGCACACGGCCGGCAGCTCGATGCATATTCACCAGAGCGTGGTGCAGGCCGGCAGCGGGCAAAACGTGTTCAGCGACGAAGCAGGGCAGCCGACAGCCACCTTCCGCCATTTTATCGGCGGACAGCAGGCGTGCATGGCTGACTTCACCGCGCTGTTTGCGCCGAACGTCAATTCCTACCAGCGCCTGTTCCACCCTTATGCGTCACCCAACAATGCCTGCTGGTCGCACGACAACCGCTCCGCGGGCTTGCGTATTCCGGCCAGCTCGCCTGCGGCGCGGCGGGTTGAAAACCGCTTGCCGGGGGCGGATGCCAACCCGTACCTGGCGATTGCCGCCAGCCTCGCGGCAGGGTTGTATGGCATCGAGCGGGGGCTTGAGCCAACCGCTGCGATCCAGGGTGAGTTCCAGGTGCCCGAGGCGCTGGCATTGCCCTGCACCTTGCATGCGGCACTGGCACGCCTTACCCGCAGCGAAATGGCGATTGAACTGTTCGGCACTGAGTTCATCGAAGGTTACGTTGCGTCCAAGACGCTGGAACTGACCAGCTTCCATGACGAAATCACGCCCTGGGAACGTCGCGTTCTGGCGGCTCAGGCTTGACCGTTTAAATCTGTGGCGCCGGGCCTGTTCCCGGTGGCAGACACAAGGAGCCATACGGAAAGCCAATGCACCAGATCTGGAAGTCCTTTAGAGCGTTGTATTTTGCCTCGCTGATGATGTTGATCGGCTCCGGCCTGTTGAGTACTTATCTGGCCCTGCGCCTGGCCGCCGACAATGTCGACGGCCTGTGGATCGGTGCGCTGATGGCGGCCAACTACTTTGGCCTGGTGCTGGGAGGCAAGATTGGCCACCGGCTGATTGCCAGGGTCGGGCATATTCGTGCCTACGCCACGTGTGCCGGTATCGTCGGGGCGGCGGTGTTGTGTCACGGGCTGACGGACTGGTTGCCGATCTGGCTGCTGCTGCGGGTGATTGTTGGTCTGGGCATGATGTGCCAATACATGGTCATCGAAAGCTGGCTTAACGAACAGGCCGAAGCCAGGCAGCGCGGCGTGGTGTTCAGCCTTTACATGATCGCCTCCTATTTGGGCCTGGTGCTTGGGCAATTGATCCTGGCGGTTCACCCGCAGCTCGGTCTTGAGTTGCTGATGGTTGTTGCCTTGTGTTTTGCCCTGTGCCTGGTACCGGTAGCCATGACCCGGCGCATTCACCCGGCGCCTTTGCACCCGGCGCCGATGGACCCGAAATTTTTTATCAAGCGTGTGCCGCAGTCTTTGATCGCGGTGATGGGCGCGGGTTTGCTGGTGGGCTCGTTTTACGGTCTGGCGCCGCTCTACGCATCGCAGCAAGGGCTGTCTACCGAGCTGGTCGGCTTGTACATGGGTAGCTGCATTTTTGCAGGCTTGCTGGTGCAATGGCCGTTGGGCTGGTTGTCCGACCGTTATGACCGGCCGTTGCTGATCCGTATCTTCGCCGGTTTGCTGGCGGTGGCGGCGTTGCCGTTGGCGATCTTGCCGGCGGTGCCCATGCAGGTACTGTTTATTGCCGGTTGCCTGGCGGCTTTGCTGCAATTTTGCATCTATCCGCTGGCCGTGGCCTTTGCCAACGACCATATCGAGCCAGAGCGGCGTGTGTCGCTGACGGCCATGTTGCTGGTGACCTACGGCGTAGGTGCTAGCGTGGGGCCGTTGGTGGCGGGGGTGCTGATGAAGCTGTTCGGCAGCCAGATGCTCTATGGGTTTTTCAGCGTGGCGGGGTTGATCCTGGTCTGGCGGATTCGCCCGAATGCAGTGACCAATTTGCACCAGGTCGACGATGCGCCGCTGCATCACGTGGCCATGCCCGACAGCATGTCCAGCTCGCCGCTGGTGGCTGCGCTTGACCCACGGGTGGACGAGCAGGTGGTGCAGGATCAGATGGTGCAGGAGCCGGTGGTGGAGGAGGTTGAGCCAGAACCGGAGCCAGCACCGGAGCCGGAGCCGGAGCCGGAGCCCAGGACATAGACCATACCCCTGTGGGAGCGGGCTTGCTCGCGATGGTATCAGCGCGATTTGTCAGCCAGACCGCGTCGTCTGCATCGCTGGCAAGCCAGCTCCCACTGGTTCAATAATCATCGTCTTTATCGAACTGGCGCGCCTCGCGCTGCAGTTGATAGACAAAGCGCTCGACCTGACGCTGCACCGCGCCGCTGATATTGTGAAAGCGCATCCCGGCAAAGGTGATGTTCAGCCGCTCTTCAAAGTGCAAATAACGCAACTCCACCGGCGTGGACATCAACCCGAACGGCAGGTCGGCGCTGAAGCGCTCATACACCTGGCCCAGTTGCATGCCCTGGCTGATATCGCCCTCAAAGCGCAATTTGCAGCCGGTTGCCGAAACATCCAGCAACTTGCCCTTGATCGGCGCCTTGAGCTTGTCACCCGCCACCTGCACATTGACCAGGTTGGCCAGCCGCAGGGCCGCACGGAACGCATTGCGGCGCTGGTGGTACACCACTTCGCGGGGCAGTGCGCCGCGGTAGCAGCGGTGGTCGCGGCTGTCATCAATGGTCAGTGCCGTGGTGCATTCCCAGGCAATGCGCACACCATCATGAAAGCCTTCAACCTTGAACGGCACACCCGCCTCAAGAAAACGCTCACCGTCACGGGGGATCATTTCATCCAGAGCCATGCTGTTGCTCTCGCGATTGACATCCACCACATAGCTCTGGAAGCGCTGGGTGCGGTCCTGGAAAGTAATGATCAGCGGGTCATGGCTCTCTTGCAGCATCCGCAAGTTGGAGGCAATTTCCAACGGCGTGGTGAGCACCTTTGGCGGTTGCGGAGCATCTTGGGCGTCGAACACGTTTGATCAATCTCCAGACAAAATACAGCGACACGCAAAAGATGGGCATTCTGCCATCATGTTGTGTGTCTCGCTACATACGGTGGTGACGCGGGTTCAAGCCTGGCTGTAGGCGCGGTGCTTGTTAAGCATCGAGGTGGTGCCGCGTGCGTCATACAGCGACGGGGCTTCGCCGCCGTGGAGAATGCGCAACTGGTTGGCGGTGATCGCCTGCTGGGTCTGGATCGACTGACCATTGAGCAGGTTGGCAGCCTGGCATTGAGCCAGCAGCTGGTTCAGCACATCGCCCTGGCTGAGCAGTTGGGTGCCCACGCTGGAATGGCTGGCCAGGCTTTCAAGGCCGCTGCGGTTGGTGGCCAGGCCAAGGCTGGCGAGAATTTCACTGCGGCGGCGGCCATGCTGTTCAAGCAAAATGATCAGCGACTGTTTGCGCGCCAGAATATTTTCCAGCACCTGCATGTCGCGGCCTTTAAGGGCGATGGATTCGTCCTGCAACAGGCCGAGCAATTGCTCGGCAGGGGCGAGGTCATCGTTGATCAGTTGCAGTAAATTTTCGTCGTGCATGGCGAGCTCTGGGAGTTAAGCGTCCAAAAGCGCGGCACAGGCCGTGGGCCTAGCGCTGGGCTTCCATGTTAAGCAGTTTGCTGGCGACCTGGTTGCTGTCGACTTTGTAGCTGCCATCGGCGATGGCTTGTTTAAGCTCTGCCACCCGATTTTTATCGACTACAGGTTGGTCACGCAACGAGTCGCTGATCTTCTGCAACTGTTGAGCCTCTTGGCTGAGGTGAACAGATTCCCCGCTTGGGGCGCTGGCGCTGGTTTGCTCAGGGCTGTTTGCCGGGGCCGCAGGCGTGCTGCCGGTTTCCTGGCTGGCGTTGCTGCGCGTACTGCCGGTCAGGGGCGGGGCGCTGTTGAGACGACTGAAGTCGATGACCATAACGTTAAACCTCGGGGTATTTGGACGCTTGCCATGTTTTCGGCCATACCCGGAAAAACTTTAGGCTCGATTAATCATAGCTTCACACAGAACTGTACTGATCTGCGTCAAACCACAGTGTAGGAAAGTCGCGAGACTGATGCCAACTTTCCTACAATGCCACTTCTACTTGCCCGGGTGCCGTCACCCTGGCGCGGATAACACGCTTGGAATTCAGGTTTTTTACCCGTATTTGCTCGCTAAGGCCACCGTCTGACAGGGCTTCGCCGGGCATCTTGACACTTAATGTGCCGCTGCGGGCGCTGATCACCACATGATCGCCCTTGCGCACGGCGGCAGCCTGCTCCAGATGGGTGAGGGTCAGCACCTGGTCGGTGACCATCGGGCGCAGCAGTTTTTGCCCCACGGCCAGCTCGGTGGCCGTCAGGTAGCCCTGGTTGATCAGGCTGACATCGCGCTCGCGCAGGGTGACGTCGGGGTAGTCGATAACCATGCCGCGCTTGAGCGGGTGGTTGACGGTGACCACATCGCGGAACAACTTGACCTGGGCCGGCACGAAGATGGTCCACGGCGACAGCCCTTCGCAGCGTACGCGCACGATCACGCGGCCCATGGGTTGTGCCGGGCTTTCGAGAGAGGCTGTCAATTCCTTGTCGCACCGGGCCAGGCGCAGGCGCGGGTCGAGGTTGTTGACCTGGATCTGATAACGCCCCTCGGTCTGGCTGGTGGCCAGGTAGTCTTCAACCGTGAATTCAAGAAAGCCCTGGGTCACGCCGATAAGCTGTTCAGGCGATGTAAACGCGTCAGCCCTGCTATAAGTGCTGAGTGCAAGCAAAGTGCCCGCCGCCAGCAGGCGCAGGGTCAGCGGGAACAGTCGGTGGCAGGAATTTGTCGTTTTGGCGTTCATGGTCGTTAAAAAGCAAGCCCCGTGCCGTTTATGCAACCTACGGGCTGAAACTTGAAGTTTTTAAGAGGAGCTGAGTATGGCCGGAGTGATGGATGCGGTTAACCAGCGCACTCAACTGGTGGGGCAAAACCGCCTGGAGCTGTTGCTGTTTCGTCTGGATGGGCCACAGCTTTACGGGATCAATGTGTTCAAGGTCCGCGAGGTGCTGCAATGCCCCAAGCTGACCTTGATCCCCAAGTCCCACCCTGTGGTGTGCGGTGTGGCGAGCATTCGCGGCGCGACCATTCCGATTCTCGACCTGGCGATGGCCACCGGCGCGGGTGCCTTGAAAGATCAAAGCAACCCGTTTGTGATCATCACCGAGTACAACACCAAGACCCAGGGCTTCCTGGTGCGTTCGGTCGAACGTATCGTCAACATGAACTGGGAAGATATTCATCCGCCACCCAAGGGCACCGGCCACGATCATTACCTGACGGCCGTGACCCGCATGGACGACCAATTGGTCGAAATCATCGATGTGGAAAAGGTGCTGGCGGAGGTTTCGCCCTCACCGGAAACCATCACCCAGGGCGTGGTGGATGTCGAAACCCAAAGCAAGGCGCTGTCCTTGCGGGTGCTGACCGTCGACGATTCGTCGGTGGCGCGCAAGCAGGTTGCCCGCTGCCTGCAAACGGTGGGCGTGGAAGTGGTGTCGTTGAACGATGGTCGCCAGGCGCTGGACTATCTGCGCAAGCTGGTGGCAGAGGGCAAGGACCCGGCCGAAGAGTTTCTGATGATGATCTCGGATATCGAGATGCCGGAAATGGACGGCTACACCCTGACGGCAGAAATTCGCAACGACCCGCGGATGCAAAAGCTGCATATCATTCTGCATACTTCGTTGTCCGGGGTTTTTAACCAGGCGATGGTCAAAAAGGTCGGTGCCGATGACTTTTTGGCCAAATTCAGGCCTGACGACCTGGCATCCCGGGTGGTTGACCGGATCAAAGCAGCAGACTTCAGCTAAGGGCGCAGCCCTTGGCGGTCAACACGATTTAAGAGGCAGGACATTTGTCGACGGCTAATTTGGATTTTGAACAATTCCGGGTATTTCTGGAAAAAGCCTGTGGCATTTTGCTGGGTGAAAACAAGCAGTACCTGGTCTCCAGCCGGCTGAACAAGCTGATGGAGCAACAAGGCATCAAGTCGTTGGGCGAGCTGATCCAGCGGATCCAGAGCCAGCCGCGCAGCGGGCTGCGCGAGCAGGTGGTCGATGCCATGACCACCAACGAAACCCTGTGGTTTCGCGATACCTACCCCTTCGAAGTGTTGAAGAACAAGGTGCTGCCCGAGCAGATCAAGGCGAACCCGGGGCAGCGTTTGCGCATCTGGTCGGCGGCCTGCTCTTCGGGGCAGGAACCGTACTCGCTGTCGATGGCGATCGACGAGTTCGAGCGCAGCAACCTGGGGCAGTTGAAGGCCGGGGTGCAGATTTTTGCCACCGACCTGTCCGCGCAGATGCTCAACACTTGCCGTACCGGCGAGTACGACAACCTGGCGATTGGCCGGGGCCTGTCGCCGGAACGTCTGCAGCGTTATTTCGACCCCAAGGGGCCGGGGCGCTGGGTGATCAAGGCACCGATCAAGAACCGCGTGGAGTTTCGCCCGTTCAACTTGCTGGACAGCTACGCCAGCTTCGGCAAGTTCGACATCGTGTTCTGCCGCAACGTGTTGATCTACTTCTCGGCCGACGTGAAAAAAGACATCCTGCTGCGTATTCACAGCACCTTGAAGCCGGGCGGGTATTTGTTCCTGGGCGCCTCTGAAGCGCTGAACGGGTTGCCGGACCACTACCAGATGGTGCAATGCAGCCCGGGGATTATTTACCAGGCCAAATAGCCTCCCTCCCTGTGGGAGCTGGCTTGCCTGCGATGTAAACGCTGCGGTTTGTCAGAAAACCGCATTGATGCCATCGCGAGCAAGCCCGCTCCCACATGTGCCATGTCGTATGTGTCGTCACTGCAAAGCGGCAGAAAAACGGCACCCGGCGGTCAAGCATTGCCGCTTTTCTGCCGTTGCCGCCTCCCACCTCCCGCAAAACCCTTGTGTTACGGGGCTGTAAAAACTGGCACGGGGTTTGCTCTATCCCTGTCATGTAAAACCTGAATCACATTCTCAGGTCAGCCCACAAAGGTTTTTCGACATGAGCATCAGCTTCGATAAAGCGCTTGGTATCCATGAGCAGGCCCTGGGCTTTCGCGCCCAGCGCGCCGAAGTCCTGGCCAACAACATCGCCAACGCCGACACCCCGAACTACAAGGCTCGGGATCTGGACTTTGCCTCTGTGCTCGCCGCCCAGAACGACAAAAACCAGAACGGCACGTTTGCCTTGAACAAGACCAACACCCGCCATATCGAAGCCCAGGGCCTGAGCAGTGGCGACGAGTCACTGCTGTACCGCACGCCGATGCAGCCATCGATCGACCAGAACACCGTGGACGCTCAGCTTGAGCAGTCGAACTATGCAGAGAATGCGGTCAACTTCCAGGCCAGCTTCACCCTGCTCAACAGCAAATTCAAAGGGCTGATGTCGGCCTTGCGCGGGGAGTAACCCATGTCTCTATCCAGTGTGTTCAACATTGCCGGCAGCGGCATGAGTGCCCAGACCACGCGCCTTAACACCGTGGCCAGCAACATCGCCAACGCCGACACCGTATCGTCGAGCATCGACCAGACCTACCGCGCCCGCCACCCGGTGTTTGCCACCATGTTTCAAGGCGCGCAAGGCAGCAGCGGCGATTCGCTGTTCCAGAACCAGGACGCCGCCGGGCAAGGCGTGCAGGTACTGGGCGTGGTTGAAGACCAGAGCGAGTTGCAGGCCCGCTATGAACCTAATCATCCTTCTGCCGACGCCAAGGGCTACGTGTATTACCCCAACGTCAACGTGGTTGAAGAAATGGCCGACATGATTTCCGCCAGTCGTTCGTTCCAGACCAACGCCGAGCTGATGAATACCGCCAAAACCATGATGCAGAAGGTCCTGACCCTCGGTCAGTGATAAGGGGCGACGCAAATGAGTGTGACCGATTCCACCAGCGGCTTGACCCTTAACCAGGTGCTCGCCAACTCTGCCCAGGCCAAGACCACCGACACCAGTGTGGCTGCAGCCACCAAGGGCGTTACCGGCAACACAGCGCTGGGCAAGGATGCGTTCCTGCAACTGCTGGTTACCCAACTGAAAAACCAGAACCCGCTGGACCCCCAGGACAACACCGCGTTCGTCGCGCAACTGGCGCAGTTCAGCAGCCTGGAAGGCATTACCACGCTCAACGACACGGTCAACTCCCTGTCGGGCGGTTTGCAATCTTCCCAGGCCTTGCAGGCCTCGTCGCTGGTGGGGCGTTCGGTCATCGTGCAAACCGGTGAAGCCTACGTCGACCCCGCCAGTGAAAAGCCCTTCAACGGCACCGTCGTGGTCAAGGACGCAGATTCCAAGCCCACCATCACCATTACCGATGCGGATGGCGAAGTGGTCCGCACCATTGAGATGGGCAGCCAGAAAGCCGGCAACGCGGACTTCACCTGGGACGGCAAGGACGACGACGGCGTACTGCTGGACAAGGGTTCCTACACCTTCACCGCATCGAGCAAAACCGACACCGGCACCACGGCGCTCACCACCTACCTGCCTGCCACGGTCAACAGCGTGACCCTGAGCAAGACCGGCGGTGAAATCATGCTCAACCTCGCAGGCCTGGGCAGCATTGGCATGTCCAAAGTCCAGACCATAGGCCTCTAAGCCGCCTCAAGGAGAAAAACATGTCTTTCAATATCGGCCTTAGCGGTCTCTATGCGGCGAACAAGCAGCTGGACGTGACCGGCAACAACATCGCCAACGCAGCAACCACCGGCTTCAAGGCCTCGCGTGCAGAGTTCGCCGACATCTACTCGGCGAGCAAGCTGGGTACCGGCAGCAAGACCATCGGCAGTGGCGTAAACCTGGCAGCGGTTTCGCAAAACTTTGGTCAAGGTGCGGTCAACAACACCGGCAACCTGCTGGACATGGGCATTCAGGGCAGCGGCTTTTTCGTGCTCAGCGACAACGGCGCCCTGAGCTACACCCGCGCAGGCACGTTCAAGGCCGACAAGGACGGCTTCGTGACCAGCTCCGACGGCACTGCGCGCTTGCAGGGCTATGGCGTGGATGCCAACGGCAACATCGTCAACGGTGTGCTGACCGACCTGCGCATCGACACCTCGAACCTGGCGCCCAAGGCAACCGGCTCGGTAACCTCAGAGATCAACCTGAACTCCAGCTCCGATGCGATCGATCAGAGCAAGATCCCGTTCGATCCGAACGAATCCACCAGCTACACCAAAAAATTCAGCACCATGGTGTATGACACCCAAGGCAATGCCCACCCGATGGACCAGTACATGGTCAAGACCGGTGGCAACACCTGGAGCACCTACACCCTGATCGACGGCCGCAACCCCGATGGCACGCCAGTGTCGGGTGATGGCGCAGTAGCGCCAGTGCCTGCAACCATGACGTTTGACTCGGCCGGCGGGCTGACCGGTGTCACGCAGCCCGATCCGGTTAAAGATCAACTGGAAAACACCCTGGTCGTCAGCGGCTGGAAGCCGGGTGCCATGATCAACGGCAAGTGGGACACCAACGGCGCCGAGGCCAAGCCAGGTGGCATCGTCATCAATATGGCCAAAACCACCCAGTACAACACCGACTCTTCGCGCAACCCGCCGACCCAGGACGGCTACGCTACTGGCCAGATCAACAACCTGACCATTGACGGCTCGGGCGTGATGTTTGCCAACTTCAGCAACAATCAGAGCCGGGCGATTGGCCAGATTTCCCTGGCCAGCTTTACCAACGAGCAAGGTCTGCAACCAGTGGGCGGTACGGCCTGGAAAGAGACCTACGCCTCGGGCGTGGCGGGTTACGACGCACCGAAGATCGGCAGCCTGGGGGCGATTCAGTCCAACTCGCTGGAAGACTCCAACGTCAACCTGACCAACGAGCTGGTGGACCTGATCAAGGCCCAGAGCAACTACCAGGCCAACGCCAAGACCATCTCGACCCAAAGCACCATCATGCAGACCATCATTCAGATGACGTGATAGCGCTGCGACCATGATCCGGCGGGCATCGGGTGGGTGAGCAATACATAACCTGTGGGAGCTGGCTTGCCTGCGATGCAGACGCTGCGGTGTTTCAGTTCAACCGCGTCGATGCCATCGCGAGCAAGCCCGCTCCCACCATGTTCGTCACGGGTCTCAGCTGAACTCAACCTGCTCCGGCACCCGCGTCAGCAAAACCTTGCCGGCGCGGATCGATACCCGCGCCTTGGCCTGGCGACGTACCGCTTCGTAATCGCTCTCGGCATCCAGCACCACCAGGTTCGCCGGGCGACCCACTTCAATGCCATAACCCTCGCCCAGATTCAGCGTCCGCGCACTGTTGTCCGTCACCAGATCGAGGCTGCGCGCCAGGTCCTCAAAACCCATCATGTGGCAGATATGCAGGCCGGCATCCAGTACCCGCAGGATATTGCCGTTACCCAGCGGGTACCACGGGTCCTTGATTGAATCCTGACCGAAGCACACGTTCATCCCGGCACGGTCGATTTCGGCCACCCGGGTCACGCCACGGCGTTTCGGGAAGGTATCAAACCGACCCTGCAAGTGGATGCTTTCAGTGGGGCACGAGACAAAGTTGATCTTTGATGCTTTGAGCAACCGGAACAGCTTCGAGCAATAGGCATTGTCATAGGAGCCCATCGCCGTGGTGTGGCTGGCGGTCACCCGGCTGCCCATGCCGCGTACCCGGGCTTCTTCGGCCAGCACTTCAAGAAAACGCGAATGGGGGTCGTCGGTTTCATCGCAATGCACATCCACCAGGCAGCCGGTACGTTCGGCCAGGTCCATCAAAAACTTGATCGAACTGACCCCTTGTTCGCGGGTGTTTTCAAAGTGCGGGATGCCGCCCACCACATCGGCGCCCAGCTCCACGGCGCGGGTCATCAATTCGCGACCACCGGCATAGGACTCGATGCCTTCCTGGGGGAAGGCGACGATTTGCAGATCGATCAGATGGCGGGCTTCCTCACGCACTTCGAGCATGGCCTTGAGTGCGGCCAGAGTCGGGTCGGTGACATCGACATGGGTGCGCACATGCTGGATGCCGTGTTCGGCGAGCATGCGGATAGTGGCGTGGGCACGCTGCTTGGTGTCCTCATGGGTGATGGTTGCCTTGCGCTGGGCCCAGCGCTCGATGCCCTCGAACAGGGTGCCGCTCAGGTTCCATTCGGGCTGGCCCGCGGTGAGGGCCGCGTCCAGATGGATATGCGGCTCCACAAAAGGCGCGATCAGCAACTGGCCCCGGGCGTCGATCTCGCCTGCCTGCGCCGGCACGCTGCCTGCTTGCAGGGTGATGGCAGCGATCTGATCGCCCTCACAGGTGATCGTGTGCAGGCCGGGGGTTTTTCGCAGCGTGGCATTGATGATCTTCATGGTCGTTCCTGTCGTTGGGTTTCGGACATGCGCCATACCAGCAGCGCCACCGAAGCATTCATTCTGAAGAGGGGGTCATCGAGCGACTGGCCGCTGTGTTGCTCGATGCGTTGCAGGCGTTGATTGACGGTATTGCGATGGATGTTAAGGCGTTGTGCGGCCTTGAGTGCGTTGCCATTTTCCTGGAGCAGGGCATCCAGGGTATCAATCAGGTGGTGTGGCTGTTTGCGGTTGGGTTCGATCAGGCGGCCGAGGGTCTGCTGCACAAAGCTGTCGATCACCGAGCGTTCGCCCACGGCCTGGAGCAGGCGCAGCACACCCAGCTCGCTGAAGTCGCACAGACCGGTGGCCGGGCGCAGGTTTTCTGCCACCTCCAGCGCCTGCCGTGCTTCGTTCAGGGCGCGGTGATAGTGCCCACAATCCTCGACCTTGCTTGCCAACCCCATAAACAACGCGAGATCACCGATGATGGCATGCAGATCCTGGTACAGGCACGCCAGTTCTGCACGCAGGCTGTCCTGTTCGGCCAGCAACAGGATAAACAGATCGCCCTGGACGACCACCGGCAGTGCGGCGGGCCGGGCATGGCTCCAGGCCGCGAGGTGTTCCTGTAGCGCCTGGCGGGTGTGCTGCAACAGGCGCTCGGCTTCCTGCGGGGCATGGTTGTCGAACAACCCGCTGACTGCCGACAGGCGCAGCGCAACCAGGCGCCGCGGGCTGTCCAGCGGCAACTGCAGATGTGCCGCGCGTTGCCGGGCGGTGGTCAGGCTGGGGTAATCGCCGCTGAGCAATTGGGTCAGGATGTCCTGGCGCGAGCGTTTGGTTTGCGCCATTTGCACCAGCGCCGTGCCGATCAGGTGCGTGACCACGACCATCTTCAGCAGGTAAGGCTGTTCGATCAAGGGCAGGCCACGGGCTTCGGCAAGGGCCGTTACCGATGCGGGAATGCGCTGGATAAACGCCTCGCCGGTGAGGATCACCAGCCCGGCAATCGCGCATTCGCTGCCTTCCTCGACCAGTTGCAACAAGTTGGCTTCATCGCGGGGATGGTTGATACCGGTGACAAACACCAGCTCACCGCCCATCACCCATCCGGCGATACCTTGGTTCTCGGCCACATATGACCAGCGCACAGTGCGATGGCGGTTGCGCGCGCCAGCGCGCAGGGCCATGTCTGCAAGCCCTGGCAGGGCAAGGATTTCTTCCACCGTGAGGCTCAAAGGGGCTCCTGGACGGCAGGCAGCACCGCCGGTTGACGGCTGAATTTAAGCAATACGAGGTAGCACAGGGCCGATGCGCCAATCCCCACCAGCGGCGCGATCCACGGCGACAGAAATGCCAGCAGCGCGCCCACAGCATAGGCCGTCAGCCCCGCCAGGTTGTAGCGTGGCAGCCGGACACTGGCCAGCGCCGGGTACTTGCCGCGATGGCGGAACCAGAAGTCGGCCATGATCACACCGCCAATGGGCGGGATGATCGAACCCAGCAACACCAGAAACGGGATCAGCATCTCATACATGCCGCCGATGGCCAGCACCACACCCACGGCAGCGGCGAGCAGAGTCATGGTCCGTCGGCGCTCGCTGCGCACCAGATGGCAGGTGGCGGCGGCCACGTTGTAGATGGTCGGGCCCTGGATCGTCCACAGGTTCAGGCACAGCATGATCACGGCGGCGAACGACAGGCCCTGGAGCATCATCACTTCAACGATATCGGCCTGCTGATAGACCATGGCGCACCAGGCCCCGGCGACGATCATCAGGCCATTGCCCAGCAGGAAACTGACCACGCTGGCGGTGACGGCAATACGCCCGCTGCGCGAAAGGCGCGTCCAGTTGGTGGCCTGGGTGGCACCGCTGGCAAAAGTGCCGAAGACCATGGTGATGGCCGCCGAGACGCTCATGGTGTCGTGGGGGATCACGGCTGCCAGCCCGGAAAACCCGCCGACATGCTGCGTGGCGATATACATGGACACAATCAGCAGGACAAACATCAGCGGCACCGATACCCGCGACAGCACATCCAGGCCCTTGTAACCGATGATCGCCGTGATGCTGAAGCCCATGCCGAAAAACACCATCAAGGGCAGGGTAAAACCCTCGGCCAGGCCGAGCATTTTCACCAGCACGATGGCCACGGTTGCCGTGCCCCAGGCGTACCAGCCCAGTTCGGCAAAACCGAGCAGGAAGTCCGAGAGACGGCTGCCGGCCTCGCCAAAGCAGAAGCGTCCCATCAGCACCGTGTTCAGGCCGCTGCGCGAAGCGATCAGGGCCAGTGCGGCGGCATACAGTGCCAGCAGGGTATTGCCGATGGCTGCAATCCACAGCATGTCGACAAAGTTGAAGGCCATGCCCAACTTGCCGCCGGCAAACATGGTGCCGGTGAAAAAAGTGAAACTGAACAGCACCATCGAAATCGACAACAGCCCCTTGCGGGCTGAACGCGGGGCTTCGCTCAAAGGAAAATCGCCGGGTGAACTCATGGTGCAGGTCTCCGCCTCGAATGGGTGCGCCGATATCGGTAGCACACAGGAGCCAGAGCAATAAGCGGGCCTGTTTTGTCAGGGCGGGTAAACCGGAGAAAAGCGGGCACACGGCATATGGGCGGGTGTGCAGAGTGCCTATTGGCGAGCGAATATCAGGCTGAAGAATGTGCAGAGTGATTCATTTTGTGGCGCGGGCGCACTGTTTCGGGGTGATGGTTACACGTTCTGTGGGAGCGGGCTTGCTCGCGACGGGATCGCTGCGGTGTAACAGGACAATCGCGGGCAAGCCCGCTCCCACAGTGCCCAACAGTTAGAACGCAATGCTATCGCTGCGGATCCGCGAATCGAGGTTTATTGCCCCTGTCTTTCAGCCATGGCCTGGGCGAAAGCGCCGGGCTCCAGTACCAGGGAAAGGCGCTGGTCCATCAGGTCCGTCTGGTTACCTTCGATCAGGGTGTTAAGTACACGTTGATTGACCTGTGAAAGTTGGCTATCGAGAAATTTCGCCG